>JAJYOI010000003.1 GCA_021796275.1 Bacteroidota bacterium | reverse complement strand
TGTCAAGAAGAAATTTGAATCCCCTGGCTTTAGCTTTTTCCGCAAACGCCGTTGTGGAATCCAAGCCGCAGTAGCCATCTGACGGGGAGTGCCAAAGGCGAAGCCGAATATAGTTTGCGCCGCTTTGCTTAAAAATATCGAGCAGATCGTGCGGACTGCCGTTCAGTTTCCACACGCCGCCGGCGTTTTCAATTTGTGGAGCGGCAGAAATATCCGCTCCGCGAATGAAGGTGCTGTCTTGCGCATCGGCAACGCAGTGAAAGAGAAAAATCGCCACGAAAAAATTTATGTGTCTCATTCAAATTCTGTTTTCCGGCCTCTGACTTCTGATCCCGCCAAAAAGCGGCGGGATTTCGCTTCGCTCAACTTCTGACTATTGGTTACTCTCCACAACAATCTTCTTCAGTTTCATCCGCCGCAATTGCTCATTCACAGTCTTCACATCTTTTGTTTCAATCTCATTCCACCGTTCGAATAACTCGTGAAGCGATTTCTGTACCTGTTCAACACCCGCAACCGCTTGCGTCGTCGGCTTCGCATCGGCGCTTTGCAGAAGTGTCATCAGATACGATTCTTTCGTCTGTAAACCGGAAAGAGTTTCCTTTCCGCGCTGAGCCGCTTCAACGCTGGAGTAGACAGCATCAATGTCTCCTTCCGCCTCGCCTCCTTCCAATGCGGCGGCGCGGCTCAGAAGCGTCGTCAGTTGCGCCAAAAGCGCATCAGCCTCAAGCTGAGATTTCTTCGTATTTTCATCTATCACTTGGGCAAGAATCGTTTTTACTTGTTGACGAAGTGAGCGAATTTTCTCTATCGCCGCATACAATTGATGTAAGCCGGAATAACATTTCATAGAAAGAGTGAACTGCTCATCGAGATCGGTGCGTGTCGTTTTCACACGTGGATCCATTTTTACCGTCAGCGGTTGTGAATACGTTTTCCCGTCAACCATGAGTTTCACCGTATACTCGCCGGGCTGAACCCACGGTCCAACCGGCCTGCTCGGTGTGTCACGATAAACCGCGGAGATCGGGTAGGAGCGCGGAATTCCTTTCGGCGGAGCGTAATGCAAATCCCACACGAAGCGTTGCATTCCCGATTTCGAAGAAAGAATCTGCGGCGGACGGATCCAATACGTCGGATGAGGAAGAGTTGTTGTGTCAATTTTCTCAGTATCGTTGTTTGAAAATTTCCTCACCAGCTTTCCCTCGTTGTCGAAAATTTCCAGCATCACGTCTTTCGCATCACTCTTCAGATAATAATCAATGAGTGCTCCGTCCGGCGGATTTTTCCCTGCCGGTTCATCCGGCGGAAGCGGCGTGTCGGTGTTCATATCCCATCGCACACGGTATGCTTCTTCCGGTTTGAAAAGAAATGCACCGGCATTCGCGGCTTCGCTTATCTGTCGAAGCGGAGTGATGTCATCTAGAATCCAGAACGAGCGTCCGTGCGTAGCCGCAACAAGATCATTTTCGTGAATCACTACATCGCGGATGGAACTCGCCGGCATATTGAGGCGAAGCGGCTGCCATTCTTCGCCGTCGTTGAACGAAACGAATACTGCCTCCTCGGTTCCGGCGAAAAGCAATCCTTTTCGCCCCGGGTCTTCGCGCACAGTGTTCACCGGTCCGTTGTCCGGCAAACCATTGACAATTTCCTTCCACGTTTTGCCTCCGTCGTGCGTCCGGTAAATATGCGGATGCATATCGTCGAGACGTAAACGATTGACAGCAACGTATGCCGTCTGCGTATCGAAATGTCCCGCATCAATCTGCGCAATCTTGCTCCATGGTGAAAGCTCATTCGGAGTAACATCGTTCCACTTTTTACCGCCGTCCCATGTCACGTGAACAAGTCCGTCATCGGTTCCTGCCCAGATCGCATTCACATCTCTTGGTGAAGGAGCAACGGCATAAATAACGCCGCGCCGCGGCATGGAGTCAAGCTTCGAAGTGCGAAAGATTCCGACGCTCGCCGGTACTTCCGGTTTTTCGCGTGAAAGATCAGGGCTGATAATTTCCCAGCTGTCGCCGCCATTCGTCGTTTTGAAGAGCACGTTCGATGCAAGAAATAAAATATGAGGATCAACGGGAGAAAAAAGAATCGGCATCGTGCGGATGAAGCGGTACTTTCCCGAACGCACCGCTTCCGGCGCAACGTTCTGCACCTGACCGGTGGAGCGGTCGTACTTGCTTACTTTTCCTCCGTAAATAATTTCCGGATGAAGCGGATCAGGTGCGATGTACGCGTATTCTTCTGCCGCAACCGGATGCCATTCGCGGAATGTGATCTCGCCATCGTTGCCGCGGCTTGCAATTCCGACCGAGCCGCTTTCCTGTTGTCCGCCATACACGTAATACGGAAACTGATTATCGGTGGCAACATGATAGAGCTGCGCCGTCGGTTGATTATACCACGAACTCCACGTTTCGCCTCCGTTCACCGTGATGACTGCTCCTTGATCAGCAGTGACAAGAATAATGTCGGGCTTCTTCGGATTGATCCAGATATTTTGATAATCGTCTCCGCCCGGTGCGCCGCGGATCGCTTTCCAGATTTTGCCACCGTCCATAGACTTCCACACTGAGATGCTTGTGCTGTACAATATTTCAGAGTTGTTCGGATCAACAGCAAGTTTAGGCAAATCACCTCCGCCAATGCGCCCAAGCGCCCTGCCGTCATTGGGAATCTTTGCCCAGTGTTCGCCTTTGTCGTCCGAGCGGTACAATCCCATACCTTTTCCCGTGCCGTACGTGTTACGTTCCGTTGTGCTGATGACAGTGTAAATAATGTTTGGATTGCTCGGCGAAATTGCGATGTGCGCCTGCACTAAACTGTCGGTCAATCCGTTTGTAAGTTTGCGCCACGTTGTTCCGCCGTCCGTTGATTTAAAAATTCCTCCGTTCGTTCCGTTCCATGATCCGTTTTCCCACGGACCTTCGCGGTCTTCCCATAGCGTTGCATAAACGGTATTCGGATCGGAAGGATTTATCGCAACATCGTCGCCGCCGGTGTTTTCATCTTTGTATAGAACTTGTTCGAACGTTTTTCCTCCGTCGAGAGAACGATAAATCCCTCGCTCTTTATTCGGTCCATACGGATGTCCGAGCACCGCAACAAAAATGCGGTCGGGATTTTTCGGATCAATTGCAATTTTCGGAATCTGCTGCCCCTCTCTCAAGCCGAGGTGGGTCCATGTTTCGCCCGCATCGGTGGATTTGTAAACGCCGTCACCGACAGAAAGATCGGGACGATGCAATCCTTCGCCGCTTCCGGCATAAATAATATTCGGGTCAGAAGGAGCGACAACAATTGTGCCGATGGAGTTAGTCGGTTCTTTGTCGAAGATTGGCTTCCACGTTCGGCCGTAATCATTTGTCTTCCATACACCACCATTGCACACACCGATATAAAAAACATTCGGCTGACTGACCACTCCCGCCGCACTGGCCGTTCTTCCTCCACGAAACGGACCAATCATTCGCCATTGCATATTCTGATACAAATTCGGATTAAATTCTTGCGCGATTGCAGAAACGAAGAGAATTGCCAAAAAAAAGATTGTAAACAGAAATTGTCGGAACCTAAACATGCTTTACCTCAAAAATGTTTTTTTCGTAACTAAAGTTATCCAAAAAAGTTGAACGTCATTCCTGAATGCTTTGTCGGGAATCTAATTATTGATAATCCAGTTTTAAAAATGAACTCCCGCTTTCGCGGGAATGACTATCATTTTGTTTCATCGTGCGCCGGCAATGCGGAATCTAAAAATGTCACGAAATCTTTCTTCAACTGCTCAAGCGACGGTTTGTTAATGTACACCATATGCCCCGATTCATAATAAGTCAACGTAATATTTTTTCGGACCGACGGGGCAAGCTGCATTGTGTTGATGGTGTACTGCGTTGCAAGAAACGGCGTTGCAAGATCGAAGTAACCGTTCGCAATCCAGACCTTCATATACTTGTTTTTGGTCATCGCGTCCCGCAAAGTTTCGGCAACGTTCAGATATTCGTTCTGCACGTTATTGAAATTCCACGGCTGCACCCGCCCCGTCAGAATTTCATACGGAATATCATTTTTGTATCCGAGATCTCTTCGAAGATAATCATTGATCGTTGCAGTGAACGGTGCCAGCACACCGGCATCATAACTCGGATCATAATCGGGTGTATCACCGGCGGCATCGCGGTCAATTCCTTCAAAGCGGCTGTCGTACCTGCCGACTGTTTTGCGCTCACTTCGCTCCAGTTCTTTGCAGAAACGGAAAATATGAATGCGAAGATTCGTTTCTTCAATGTACTGCGGCGAAAGCCCGGTAAGGCGTGAAAGCTCTTGCACAATTTTCTGCTCTTCTTCCTTCGGAAGCTGGTCTCCCTGCATTAGCGCAGAAGCGTACTCTCCGAGTGCAAACTGTTTCGACTCGTCGAGCGCCTTTTTCATATTTTGCTCCAAATCGGAAGAAAGTTTTTTATGGTACCATGCCGTTGCTGTATATGAAGGGAGAAACAATACATACGGCAGATCGTTGCCGGTAGCAAATTCCGCCGTTTCAAAATTCAGAATTGCCGAGACCAAACAAATACCATTGAGATACAATCCGTAGCGGTCTTCCAAATATCCGGAAAGTCCGGCAGCGCGCGTTGTGCCGTAGCTTTCTCCGGCAAGAAATTTCGGCGAAGCCCATCGCTCATAGCGCGTTGTGTACAAGCGGATAAATTCGCCGACAGAATGAATGTCCTCATTGTATCCGGTGAATTGTTTTTTGTCTTCGCCGGGAGCAGGACGACTGTACCCTGTTTCAACCGGATCAATGAAAACCAGATCGGTGCGGTCAAGCCATGTGTATTCATTATCCACAAGCTTGTATGGAGGTGGAAGTGGCTCACCGTCATCTTTCAACAATACGCGCTTGGGTCCGAGCGCGCCGAGATGAAGCCATACAGAAGACGATCCCGGCCCGCCGTTGAACGTAAAACAAATCGGGCGCGTGGACGGATCGGTTACACCATCTTTTGTGTATGCGATGAAGAAAATTTTTGCTTTCGCTTTTCCGTTTTCATCTTTCATTACCATATAGCCGGCGGTTGCGGTGTACTTCAGCGGTTTTCCGTCAACCATCATCTGATGATGTGTGACAACCGGTGGTACCTCAAGAACTCCAGTGCCGGAGCTGTCTTCAGCAGATTCTGTTTTCGATTTCGCCGTTGAAAATGATGGAAAAGAAAAAAAGACAACGAGTTGAAAAACGAACAACAATAACCGTACGCGCTGTGACATAAAAACTCCTTTTGTTGAATTCACTGAATTAGGCTGCCTCTATTCTACCAAAAATCTGAACATAACTCAACTCCATTAAACTTTTTTCGCGCCGCATCATCAAAAGAACATTCTATTGCCATATTTTAACATCAAAGGTATTTGTATGCGCTCTCTCATCTTCTTTAACTTCTTCTTTTCTGCTCTTTTTTATTTCTCGGGCTGTTCCACCACTACGCTCCTGCGAAGCACGTGGGATAATCATGAAATAGTTGTTGACGGAAAAGAAAACGATTGGAACGGAGGAATTGCTTATCTTCCCGATGATGAAGTCAGCGTCGGTGTTCGCAACGACAGCAGTAATGTGTATGTCATTTTCAAGACGACATCGCGTCAGCAATCGTTCCAGTTTTTCGGTTTAGGATTCACCGTCTGGTTTGATCCGGTTGGCAGCGACGATAAAACATTTGGGATTCATTTTCCGTTAGGGCGGGCGGGACGTGGAGAATTTCAGTCGCCGCAAGAAGGTCAAGAAGGAAGTACTGAAGAACGAGAAAAGATGATACAAGAAATGGAAAGCCAGCTTGAGATTATTGATAAAAGGAAAAGCGGTTCGATTCAACTTACGCCGGTTGAGGCGAAAGGGATTGAGTTGTACATCAAAAACTATCAGGACTATCTTGTTTATGAAATGAAAGTACCGCTTCACACTTCGGAGGAAACTCCGTACGCGATCAACGCAACGGGAAAAGCAATCGGCGTCGGTTTTGAAGGAGGGAAATTTGAATCGCGTCAAAGACCCGAAGGTGGATTCAGAGAAGGAGGTGAAGGCGGCAGGGGAGAGTTCGGAGGACGTGAGGGCGGGTTTGGTGGCAGAAGAGGTGAAAGAGGCGGTGATCGTTCAGCTGTAGAAAGACCGAAGCCGATTGATTTTTGGCTGAAGGTGAATCTTGCACAATCGACGCCGAATGCGCCTGCGGCGCAGTAAGACGGCCTTTTTCTTTATTGCAGCATCAACCGCATTTCGTTCGTTTGCTGAAATCCCAGCGATTCGTACAAGAGTCTTCCTTCATCGCTTGCATGAAGCATGATCGAGCCGAAATTTTGTGTGCGGCACCATTTGATCATCAGCTCCATCAGCTTTCGAGCAATGCCTCTCCGCCGATACCCCGGTTCAGTGTACACGTTGACAATGATCGGACGTTGTAGAGACGAATCTCTCGCACTCGGCGGGTAGTCAAAAACGATCACGCCACCGCCCGCGATGGCCTGATGTGATGCATTTTCCGCCAGCCATGCATGAAAGGATCCGTTGGCAAGTCCATTCAGAAAGAACGGTTCAGATGCAGCCGCCATTGCCGAAAGTACCGCTTCATCGGTGTATCCCATTTCAAAAAACATTCTTCGCCGATGATGCATGAGTATTTTTATGTCGGCGGGTGTTGCGGTGCGAATGGTGATGTCTTCTGAAAGCGGGGCGGTTTCTTTGTTCATTCTTTTTCCTCAATCGTTCAAAGGATGATATTATTGAAATTAATTTGTGAAGCGAGGATGGCAAAGTCAAGAAAATTTGCTTAATAGCCGCATAATGGAAATTGTCCATGTCCGGGGATATCATTCGTCGTGTCAAACACAATGGCGCTGTCAACAAGTTCGTGACCGTAAATATCCGTTACGCGAAACGTGTACGGTCCCGGCCCAATGCCGCCGTTTACAACAAAGTAATTATAATTTGTGCGGCTCATATCCTGATAGCTATGCTGAGGCGATAAATATTCAAGGCTGAAGATCGGGTAACGATGGTTGCGAATCTGCACGGCTGTCCACCATTGACTGCTTCCGCTTTTAAAGTGGTAAACAATCGGTCCGTTCACGTCGCACGCAAGCAACTGCCATTGAATCGGAACTCTGCCGAGAATGGTGTCGGCAATTTGTGCAAACGCCTGCGGACTCAAATCAATATTTCCTTTCGGGCATTCGGGACAGAGGTCAACAATTTTCACAACGACAGTGCCTTTCGGACCGGTTACACCAACACATGAGCCGCACATTTTCGAATTTTCATAATCAACAAGATTCATCGCACCGACAAGCGTATCGGCAGGCGACAAAACAAAACCGCAGCTTCCGGTACTGTCAGGACCAGTTCTGGGAAAATAGAATGTTGCTTCGCCGCTGTGAATAACAGGAAAGTCGGGACAGTGCAGTGGCTCGGCGTACGTGACCGATTGTTCCGCGCACCCGGTGAAAGCAGACAAAGCAAATAAGAAACCGCACATGAAAAGCAAAATTATTTTTTTGTCCTGAATGGCATTCATAGTGGTCCTCAACCGGCAATAATTCCCTGTCGGTGTTGCCATCAACAATCTCGTTCGATGACAACTGAAACAATGTGAGAACGATACGCAGGAAAGTCAAGCGAAGGGTTCTGTCAAGTGGTGTCTCAGTTTGATGCCTTGCCCCATCACGATTATTCTCTCCAAAGATATTGAAGCTTAATGAAGAATTGCCGCGCCGTTTGCCTGATGCCGACGTGGTCGCCGAAATTGGTGAGATTGTGTGCGGAACCGGCATAAAAAATTGTGAACGGATTCAACTTGTAACTGAAGAGCGGATCAACCTGAAGCTGTTTTGCAAACCCGTCATACTGACTTATCAATCGTACAAAAATTTCCGGCGTGAATTGGTACACCATCACATTGCGCGCAATGTATCCGTCAAAGAAAAGTTGGTTCGTATAAAACGACCACAATCGCGAATGAGCATAGCTAAAGTCGAAAGAGAATCTATCGGTCGGCTTCACTGTGATCTCACTTGTTGCGTTGTATCCTCTGCCAAGCTGCGGCGTGTCCTCATGATAAACAAGCCTTCCGATTTGCGCCCACAAACTTATTTGAAACTCCTTGCTCGGAGCAGAATATAAACTCATTTCAGTGCGGTAAAGTTTGCCGAACTGAACGCCGTGAAAAAGTTCTTCCTGAACCGGATAATACTTCACCCAGACTTGAGTTTGCGCTTTAAATTGAGCCCATAAATCAATTGCACCCGATTCGCTTTTGCGCGTGCCATCATAGTTGAATATGGCGCTGGAAATTATTTGCGGCTGGAATTTTTCGATGAATGAATTATCAAAATAAACTGTGTAGCCCTGCCACAAGTTGATTTGCCGAAAATCATTTTGCGTGATGAATCCATCCTGTGCCTGGAACGTTGGCGTCACACTGACAAGATTGAGATCGAAACTATAGTCGCGCGCGTTTCTCATAATATCTGTCTGAAAACCGTAGCCGGTGTAGCTCTCGCCGTCGAACGTTGCTGTGTGCGATGTCGAGCCGAGATATCTGTCGCTGGAAAAAAGAGAAACATCATTGATCTCTCTCGTATTAGAAGCGCCGGCTTGTCCCGTGAAATAGAAATTTTCAGCAAAGAGAATGTTCCAATCAACGGTGCCGACATAATTATGGGCATCGGAAAAATTTCTTGTCGTGACCAACCCGCCGATGAACGATTCATTTCCCAAATTATATTTTCCTCGTACAACATTGCTCCATGATTTCAGATTTGAAGAGACAAAATCGCTTCCCTCCTCGCCGGGGATGATGAATGGCGATTCTCTGTCTTCGGCGCCGAGATACGCCAGCGAGAACGATCCGGTTTTGTCTGAGAGCTTCACCGACGCGAGAGGATCGTTGATCATGCGGGAATAAAATATTGACGCCGTAGTGCTGTAAAGGTCTGCGCCTTCTAAAAAGAATGGCCGTTTCTCCGGATAAAAAATTGCAAATGTATTATTGATGCTGATTTGTGTCGCGTCTGATTCTATCTGGCTGAAATCAGGATTCACAACTCCGCTAAGCACAAATGAAGGTAATGGCGCATATTTGATTCCTGCGCCGATTCTTCCCATGATTGGTTCGTTTTCAAATTTGGAAGCCGGATCGTCTGCATTATTCAACATGCTCGATTGAAGTCCCATCGCATACGGCAGGACTTCCATATTATTTGAAGTTGTTATTCCGGAAATGCCTTCTATTGTGCCGCCTTGACAAAGCACGCAAGGGTTATTGCGGGCTATCGGCGTCCACATTATTTGGTAGCGGCTGTCGCGCGGCATGTTGCGAAGCGACAGAAGAATCCAATGCTGCTTGTCTGAAGATGGAAAACGCAGACTCTTAAAAGGAATTGCCATCTCAGCCGTCCAGCCCGAGTCGCTGATGTGTGCAGCAGAATACCACACGCAATCGAAGCTTGGATCTTCATTGTTTCCAGTTCGCATCGCGTCGCCTTGAACAGCATACGGGTTCACGAAGAATTCGTACCCATCTTGCATGTTGCCATAGGTATCTAACAATACTCCGACAAAATCGTCGTCAAATGCGTTATCACGGTCGGTGATGTGGGCTCTGATCAAATTGGCAGACGAATCGAGGCAGTTGAATCCAAAATATACATAATCGGAATTGTAGAGCACGTAGAAAAAAGTCTTCTGCGGCGCTGGCGTATTCTCGCCGGGCTGAATTTCAAAATTCAATTTTGCGGATGATGCGGTTTTCCACAATGGATCGGAAAGTGTTCCGGTAAGCTTGACGTCGCGGTTGATTTTGACTGCTTCAACAACATATTTCTTTGGATTTTCTGAAGTTTGTCCGCGTGCAATTTCAATACCGATGAAAAGAAATATTCCCGTTATCAACAAAAATGTATTCAACAACTTCACGCCGCGTCTCCTTATTTTCATACAATTACGGCAGATAAACAGGAATGTTGCGGGAGGTGGGGTGAAACACCGCGTGGTCATACTAAGGTGCAGGCAGTGAAAAATAAAATGTCGCTCCTTTGTCAACTTCTCCTTCAGCCCACGTTCTGCCGCCGTGCCGCTCAATAATACGACGAACGTTTGCCAAACCGACACCTGTTCCCTCAAAATCTTCCGAACGATGAAGGCGTTGAAAGACTCCGAACAATTTATCGGTGTACCGCATATCAAAGCCGACACCGTTGTCGCGAATATACACCACTACTTCGCTGCCGAGCGCCGCGGTTTCCGTATGTCCGATTTGAATGATTGCTTTTTCACGCGGGCGGGTATACTTTACCGCGTTGCCGATCAGGTTTTCCAATGCAAGCCGAAGCATTGAAGGATCGCCATGAACCACCGGCAGCGCCTCAATCTTCCATTCCACTGTTCTTCCCTGAATATCATTGCTCATGTCGGCAATTATTTTTTTCACCAGCGGCTGTAAAGCAACTTCCGTTGTGCATATCTCAACGCGCCCCATTCGTGAAAAGACCAGAAGCTCGTCAATAAGAACGCCCATTTGCTTGGCAGATTCAGAGATGATTGAAAGGTAGCGCCGGCTTTTCTCGTCGAGCCCGCCGTTCGCGGACGCATGTTTGACCAGGAGATCGGCAAACCCGTCTATGTGGCGAAGCGGTGCGCGCAGATCGTGAGAGACGGAATACGAGAATGCTTCAAGTTCCCTGTTCGCCGCTTCCAATTGTGCGGTACGTTCGCGCACCAGCTCTTCAAGATGTTCACGGTGCTTTCTGATCTCTTCCGCAAGCTGTTTCTCTTTTGTGATGTCTGCCGAAAGGATGAAGACCCCTTCGGGCACAGGTTCCATGCTCAGCTTGAACCAGCCGCTTGTGCCATCAGGGAATGGGAATTCATTTTCCATGTGATACGGCGCCCGGTCTTTCATGCACGTCGTGAGGTGAGCAAACATTTCCGAGTTCTCAATGCCGGGATATACTTCCATCATTCTGTGACCGAGCAAATTCTCTCTTCCCATTTTTCCCTGACCTGCCACGACGTCATTCACGTACAGGTACTGAAAGTCGAAGCCGATGATCTGGCATCCTTCCATCATCGAATCGAGCGTACTCTTGTAGCGCGACTCCGCGCTGCGAAGGCCTTCTTCTGCCTTTCTGCTCGCGGTGATATCCCGCGTAATGTTCGACGCGCCGATGATTGCGCCTTTGCTGTCTTTGATCGGCGAGATTGTTGCCGCAACAATGATCTGCGTTCCGTCTTTCCGTACGCGCACCGTTTCAAGGTGCTCAACATTTTCTCCGCGGGCGATCTTCCGAATAATTTCGTCTTCTTCATTGATGCGCTCCGGCGGGTTCAGCACGCGCATGGATTTCCCGATCATTTCGTCCGCTGTATAAAGAAATATTCTTTCCGCGCCTTTGTTCCAGCTTGTGATGATACCGTTCAGGGTTTTGCTGATAATGGCATCATCGGAGAATTCGATAATTGCGGCTAACCGTACGAGAGATTCTTCGGCTTTGGCAATGTCGGTGACGTCGCGCGCAAGGACAAATTTCGCTTTTCTACCGGCGAATATAATTTCCTGCGAGGTAATGTCCACGTCAATGATTGTTCCGTCTTTCTTCTTGTGCTTCCACATGCCCGACTTGTCAAGTCCGGTGTGGTGCTGTTCAATATCGGCGCGGAGTTTTGGGATCTCTTCTGCCGGACGAATATCTTCAAGCGTCATCGTCAGGAATTCTTCGCGGCTGTACCCGTAATGAACTGCGGCGGCGTTGTTCACTTCAAGAAACGCAAGCGTCTCGGCGTCAAAGAACCACATCGGAAGCGGGTTGTTCATAAATATGAGGCGGAAGCCTTCTTCTGTTTTTTGCAATGAATGTTCCGCCGTCTCCCGTTTTTCTTCCTGCTGATTGACGGCGATTGCACTGCGCCAGATGAGAAGTGAGAAGATAACGACATTTGAAAATGCAAACAGCCCCGTTTCGAATTCAAGCCCGAACAATCCTTTATATTCTCCAAGAGCGCAGAGCCAGCCGAGGGCGGGGGGAATAACAATGGCGGCAGGAAGAAGCCGTCTCATCAAAATTCCGCCGGCGCTGCCGCTTAATGCAACTTTCACTATCCCATGTGCCTTGCTGTTTGCCGCGCCGCCGTTCGAAGAAGATGTTTTCATAATGCAGACCTTTTAGGGTGAGAAATATCGTGTTGTGCAAGCACTGAAATCACTTTGAAGCCGGCGAGAGATAATGTGAGAAGGAGAGACGGGAAAGTCAAGCAGAGGGTAGTGTTGGCGGTGTTTCAATTTCATTTTTTAGGTAGGTCAGACATTCTTGTCTGACCTATTTTCGACAGACAGGTGGCGCAAAGCGCCATGGCGCCAACGGCGCTCAAATGTCTGTCCCACCGGGAAAATTTCAAACTGAGGCACTACCGTAGTGTTACATTTTGAAAGCAAGGTTATGGAGCGATCCCGCTCAGACATTGCCTAAACGGGAGAGCCGGACTATTCCGCCCAAGGCGGTGACTGGTTTTTGGGGTTAGGGAACATCAAACGGTAACACTACCACATTTTTGGTGAAAACCCAACTACACGCGCAATTTTGGCGCTTATACATAGAAAATGGGCATGTTTCGCCTTCGTTTGCACATGTACAACTGCCGCCGTTACATGTCCCGGTGAAAAGTGTACATGTAACGGTCGAATCTGTACATGCCCGCTTTTTCTTTGGGCACCCGCACCCGCATCGGGGGATGTCCGGAAACGAAGTGTACATGCGCGGATTGAATCCGGGCACTTCCGGATTCAATCTGCGCTTTCGCATATTTCATTTGCGACTGTCCGGAACCGAGTTGCACTTCCCAAAACACTGCGGAAACATGCCCGCCTTAGGCGGAAAAGAACGCTGGCGGGGTCCGCACGAAGAGAATTGACTGTAACTTTCTCTGCGGCAGTGACTCATTTTGGATGCCCGCCAAAAATCTGCGGGCATGACGTAAATGGAAGTTCGTCATTCCCGAATGCTTCTGTCGGGAATCAAATAAAACATCTTAGAAGAGTTCAAAATGAGTCACTGCTTTCTCTGCCGGGGACTTGATTTTGACTAAGGGAAACGGGAAATTATGTTGCGCGGGGCGAGAGCAGAATCCCTAAGGGATTTTCAATAACGCCTATGGCGTCATTTTCAACCCGCAAACGATTCCATTTGTAGCGCACAAGCCTTATCTCTTTTGGGTGATAGCTGTGAAAGAGAAGATTTTCCAAATGAAATGAAGTAAAGATTTCTCGGTGAAAAAGCCTGAGACACAGGAGAGGTGTTGTTTTGTGCAAGAGCGTCGAAAAGAAATATGAAGTCCGTTAGGCTGATATAGACGATGGATGATAAATATGCACGATCCTGCATGTCTATGTACTTTACGCACGAATAACGTGCAGTATAATTAATAATTAGGTGGCGGTGATCAGCATAATTTCGTAAACTGATTTATAAATACTAATTGAATTCAAACAATAAAATACCTTCTTATTTAGATTCTTGGGGTGACCACAAAGACGATTTGCTGGTTTGGAGAAAGTTTTGGGTCCTTTGGGAATTAAGACGAAAGTGGAAGTGGGCTAATTGGTTTTACAATCAACTTGACCGCGCAGGAAATGAAATTGTTGCGCCAAAGTGTTGGAGTCTTGCAGCGGGACAAGGTTATATGAAGTTATGTTTATGGCTCTCCTTCTTAAGAAGTATTCAAGAAGGTTTGACAAATGGATTAGATCCGTTTGATACACCAAAGTCTGAAAAAGTTAATATTGAATCTATTTTCGATTCAATTCCAAAAGAGTTCTCGGATTTTCCTGTTAAAATTCCGTTCAAAGATTTTCGAAATGCTATTTGTCATTGTCAATGGTCTCCAACTTTGTCAAAATTCGAGTTAGATCAGCCAACTGTCAATGCAGCAGACGACTTACATAAAAAAATGGGTATTTGGATTGATGAACAGTTTTGGCAAACTTTTCCATCCTTCAAAAAGCAGTATAATGTTCCCGATTATTGGATTGCTGATCCAGAAGGAAACGAATGGATGCCTGAAACCTTTTTTTAAAATTATTACCGCTGGCAAACCTTTTTAGTAAGTAAAAAGTCCCCGACAAAATCGGGGCAGGCAAGAGAATAAAGTACACCGGCGAGACGCAAACAGAGTAAACGAGTCAAGAAACAGTCAGGTGTTTTAGAGTTACAAATCTATAAACAGTCAACGAACCCGCCAAACGGTTTACGCCGCTGAAATCCAATGCCGTTAGGCAACAGCAAAGGAGGATCATCATATGAAGCAATTAAATGGTATTTTGGTTGTCCTTTTTGGTGCATTATTAATTGGATGTAACTCAAATCCAACAAATGAGGGCAACATTAGTTCTGATATCATAGGTAATTGGCAGTGGAAGAGCACGACAGGCGGCATTGGCGGAACAACAACAACTCCAACGGGCGACAATGTCTATGTACTTAGGATTACCAGCGATAGCAACTACATTGAATTGAGAAATGATACAACAACATTTACAGATAAATTTACGACGTATCAGTTCAATATTTCTGACTCATCACAATCTCATTTAGTAATTGATTTCATCAATTCAAGAAGATTTAGTTTGCTTGTTATAAAAGTGACAACCGATTCACTAATTCTTAGCGATATGATTACGGATGGCTTCACATCTGTGTACACAAGAATGAATTACTAGCTGCTGGCTAACCTTTACTGAGTAAAAAGAAGGGAAACATGAAACGTTTTAATTTGTTCGTGCTGCTTTTGGTGGCGGCGGTTTGCACAAACGGATTCTGCCAACAGCACACCGACACATCGCACACCACGGTTGGCAATCCGTCGCTTCGGCAGGAGCTTCTTGCGATGGAAGTGATTGACCAGAAGATCCGTACGGATTGGATCAATGCAATGTCATCGCATGCAATGGACTCGACGATTGTAATGAGGATGGATTCAATTGACCGGGCTGATACGAAGCACATTAAGGAAATAATAAAAGAACACGGGTGGCCCGGCATACACCTTGTTGGAAAAGACGGCGCGGAGGCGGCGTTTCTTATCGTGCAACATTCGCCCGATACGGTGTTTCAAAAAAGCTGCCTTCCGTTGGTGCAAGAGGCATTCAAAGGCGGAGAAGTTTCGGGCAATGATGTTGCATTGCTGACCGACCGGGTTTTTGTGCGGGAAGGGAAGAAACAATTATACGGAAGTCAGGCAAGAATTGCGGACGGCAAACTTGTCGTTAACCCGATTGAAGATGAAGCGAATGTTGACAAACGCCGCGCAGAGCTTGGGCTGCCGCCAATGGCGGAATACGTTAAGATGCTGGAAGAGATGTACCATTTGAAAGTGAAGTAATTATTCTTGAAGGATTTAACTGTCGTTTGTCGCACTTCGTCTTCGCTCAGTGCGACAGCTCAACTGTCGGACAGCAATGGTACGACGCGTCTGATTTTTAGGTCCAGATGTAGGACACCTTTGAGGTGTCCTACATCTGGACATCTTTTTTATTGCGAGTCTTGCTTTTTCGGGAAAATCTTTTTATTTGTTTCATAGTCCGTGCAGAGAGGAAGAGGTTGTAGTACGGGATAGAGAACGGACACCAATCCTATGAATGGGGTTGGGGCGGCACAGAGGTAATGTTATTCCCAATAGTTTCTTGACGTAATTTTTTCTGTGAGCGATTTCGCTTCGGCGATGAACGGATATTTTTTTCTGTCCGCTCCGGATTTTTTTTTGAATTCGATACCGGTGATGCTGAGCGCAGTCATTCTGGGTCCGCCACGGCGGACGAAGTCCCGCTGTACAGGATGCCGTACAGCGGCAAATCCAGAACTGGATGTGAGCGCCTGTCGCCTTCTGTGCCATCTACGATTTGGCGTCATGGCGTAAAGCGCCACTTCGCTGACGCTCAGCATGATCATTGATGTCACATTTCACGAAGATTCTTGACAAAGCTAAGATGAAACCTCAGAATGACAAAAAAGAATTTTACCGCGAAGACGCGATGAACGACACAGAGAAATTTTGCGGGTCATACTTAACTCACAAGCCACCGGCACAGCGCACTGCTGTGAGGGGCTTACATCTTACCATTACTCATGAGGTTCTATTATGGGCAGACCAACATCGCACGGAGCCGAGCAGGAACATCGGTACCTGAAAGCTCTGTGCATCACGTATGCAGCGCGGTTAGAACCGCGGGGCATTACATCGGCATTGCTGGGAAGCTACGATGCCTCCGTTGACGACATGCAGGGTTCGCATGCGACGGTGACGGAGAAGAGAGCTACCGGCAAAGACAAAACGAAGAAGGAATCCAATTCCAAGAACGAGCTTCACATCACTATCCAGAAAATACAGGAAGGTGCGAGGCTGTGCTTCGGAAAGAAGAGCGACCTTCTTCGCCAATTCCACGTCGGCGATCATTATGGCCGCTCGACATCACGGTTGATTGAGTGGGCAAAGGATATCGAGTCAGCATGGGCCACTCATGAAACACTTCTTACCACCAAAGGGAAGCTTGTTGCGAGCGACCTTACTGAGCTGATCGCCAACCGCGAGGCACTCGAGGCTGACGATACGGTGCAGGAAGTGAGCAGAAAACAGGAATCCCCGCAGGCAACCGCAGCGGCGGCGGCAAAGCTGAAAGCCGTTACCGACATTGCGGACGAGATAGAAGCGGCGGCGAAGATGGAGTTCATCCGCGAACCTCTTGTTCTGAAAGAGTTTCAGCATGCGTATGAGCTTCGCTTCACACCGCCGCCCCCCGGCGGAAATGACGGTGACACACCGCCACCTCCGCCTGAACCACCGCCTGCACCATAGGCGGCTTTTGTAAAGAAACAACCACACAGGAGCGGCTTGACCCGCACCGCTCCAACTGTGGTTTTCTGACGAAAACAGACAATTTTCCAATGGAATTATCGTTTTTGGCTGAAATTCAGCTATTTGCACCGCGGTACAAAGACCCGCGCCTTCAGTACAGATGCCCGCGCCGCCAGTACAGAGACTTCTCCCGCCAGTACAGAGCTCGCGCCTCCAGTACAGATGCTCGCGCCGCCAGTACAGAGACCTCTCCCGCCGGTACAGAGACCTGCACCGCCAGTACAGAGCCCGCGCCACCAGTACAGATGCTCGCGCCGCCGGTACAGAGACCTGCACCGCCAGTACAGAAACCCGCACCGCCGGACAAACGACCTGCACTGCCAGACAGACGGTATGCAGAGGGACTTTTGCCGCAGCGTAAGCGAGAAACTTTACCGGCAAGGCTTGACAGTTGCGGGAAATTTTTATACACTATTGGCGCATGCCTGCCGCAGGCAGGTTCGGGTTGTAGAGGAAACGGATCATTGCAAAGTCTGACGTCAGCCAAAGGCTGATGAGCCTTCCGTCAAAAAGATGGCGGACAGGCTGGCTCAAAGAAAGCAACGATGACCGCACACACAGGACAAATCACACACAACACACACGGCAGACTTTTCGAGGTGCTCGGCGCAGAGATGCGGCTGAGAAATTATTCTCCGAAAACTTTATGCCGTGAGATAAATACAGATATTCGTTTTATACAGGAATTGTTAGGGCACAGCAGCGTGCGCACGACCGAGATTTACACACATGTAAGCAAACGGACTATTGCGGCAATACGAAGCCCGATAGAGCAGGTACTGCATACGTCCGAAGGACCCCTTCGGGGAAGTGAGCAATAACGCAACGAAGGTTCGTCTTTGACACGAATGTTGTTGTAAAAACGCAATTCATAATTACAATAGTTAGGCGAAATTGCTTTTTCAAAGGAGGTACGAATGGGAACCCGCGGTGAGATCATTGTCAAGATGGAAAGCCGATTGTATCTTGTACTTGTCGCTCTCCTGGCACTGGCGACTTCGATTCCGTCGTTTGCATCGCAAACTACAAATTCTGACAATCCTTTTTGGCAATCGGTACCTTTTCCCTACAAAGCAAGCGTTTGGTGCGTCTTGGTCGATTCCTTGGGCACTATGTTCGCGGGGACTGCAGATTCGGGTATTTACCGTTCATCCGATAATGGCGAAACATGGGCTTGGATAACAAACGGTGGCAACGGCAACGCCGGAGAACTTACCATTACCTCTTCGATTGCCTGTGACCCGCATGGAAATCTCTTTGCTTCTCTCCACGGTCAGGTTTATAAATCAACCGACGACGGCCTCACGTGGAATAAATTAAATATCGGAAGCGATGTAACTTATGTCAGGACAATCGTTGCAAATTCGGAGGGTCAGGTCTTTGCCGGCGGGGTCGGTGGAATATCGCGGTCAACGGATGGTGGAACCATTTGGAGCACTGTGTTCTTTGACGAGACTCAAGTGTATGCCATGACATTTAACTCGATAGGCGATATTTATGCTAGTGGAGGTGGATGCGAAATATTCCGCTCAACGGATGACGGCACGAGTTGGTGTCATGTCACGTTTGTAGGGAGGTCTCCATGGCTTTATACCACGCGAGCGATTGCAATTGGAGCTGATAATGTTATTTATCTCGGCACGGATGGTGGTGTGATGAAGTCAAACGATCTCGGAGCCTTTTGGTATTGGTCAGACAGTGGATTACCTGAGGTTTACATGTCTGACTTAAAGGAAAATTCCATCGGGCATTTGTTTGCGGCGACCGCAGATGGAGTTTATCTCTCGCTTCACAATGCAGCATCATGGATCCAGCTCAATTCCGGTCTTGAAGGCATCGAGGTCCTTTGTTTCGCAACAAACAAAGCCGGTGATTTGCTAGCAGGAACATTTGAACATGGCATTTTTAAGACCCGGCAATCGACCACTATGTTTGGCATCAATCAACGAATCGTAAGGATCGTCAGTGACATTACTTCTTCCCCTGTGCGCGATACCATCGTGATAAGAAATAGAGGGGTCGATACGCTGCTTATCTCAAAGGTGAATTCAACCAACCCTGCATTTAATATTACGCCATCTAGTGCAACGATCTCACCCGGAGATACCGGCTGCTTCCAGGTCAGCACTATGGCGACTTCAGCCGGCAAATATTCAGGTAATATTGTTTTCACATCGAATTCTTACTTGAGCCCCGACTCGATCCCGGTCCTGCTTTATTCAAAGGTCCCGTTCCTCAAGCTACAGGAATCCGGAGTTTTATGCGGCAACGTTTTAACCGGGGAATGCAAAGACACCTCGTTGCTACTGGAAAATGTCGGATTTGATACACTGAGAATAATATCGGTTTCATCCACCGATCCGCAATTCTCAGTTGTGCAGATACCATCTCTGGTGCTTCCCCGTAGAAGCGATTCGTTGGTGATCAGATTCACCCCCGCTACACCTGATGTATATTCTAAGCAGGCTATGATTACCATCGTCAGCAACTCGGCTGAATCGCCTGATTCAGTAGGAGCTTCAGGTATCGGCCTCGCGCCCGTTGGAATTAAGCAGCCTAAGGGAAAGCCAATCGAATTTCAACTCGGGCAGAACTACCCCAACCCCTTCAACCCAACGACCACATTAAGTTATCAATTACCTACGAACAGTTTCGTCTCGCTGAAGATCTATGATGTCCTCGGAAGAGAAGTTAAATCGCTCGTCAACGAAAAGCAAAATGCCGGCGGGCACTCTGTTACTTTCGATGGGAGCAACTTTCCGAGTGGAGTTTACTTCTATAGAATTCAAGCCGGCAGCCAGATCCAAACTAAGAAGCTGACTTTGCTAAAGTGAAAAAGCAACTTCGCCTAACACGCCGCATCACGACGCTCGGCATTTCATATTCATTGTGCTCGCTCCATGCCGCCGTCATTTTATATATCATGGAACGGCGGCACGGCGTGATGCGGCAGGACGTTAGTTGCAATTGTCCTGGAGCATTTGAATGTTTTACTCGTTTACGGAAGAATGGAACATGAAAACTAGATTGATCATCTCGGTTCTGAGTTTGGGAATCTCTTTGTTCGCCTTTTCCTCTTGTAATAGTCCGACAGGTCCAGATAATTTTCCAATGCCCGCTCCGTCACGCGATTTATCCGCCCATGAAATATTTGCTGCCGAGGGCATCACTTCAATTCATTTTGTCGTATATGATTCCGTGGTTGTCAATGGTCAATCTGATAGTTCATTTGCGCCGATCTTTGAAGTCTACTTTGATTCGACTCATGAAAAGTTTATGCAGTATCCTTCCAACATAACAGTCTATGACTTGAAGAAGGGCATCGCATGGAATGACTATGAAGGTCATCTAACATACCCTCAGCTGCCAAATTTGGATACCGCCTACAATCAAGATGTTCAAGCTTACTTAGGCAGTTGGTTTACACAGTCGCCGCCATTTCTGAAAACAGAGGTAATACTTGGTAAAGTTTGTAATGTTTTTGGCGATAGCGGCGGATATAGAGAGTGGGTCTGGGTTGACCATCGACTTCCGATTCAGAGGGGTGGTGGCACAGTCCACTACGACGTTACGCAGACCACAGTTACTCAATACCGAGTTCTGGAAGTCAATGTCCCCTTCTCGGATTCCTTATTTGAGCCACCAGCAAACGGTCAGAGCGCGGCGGCTTACATGCCGCATCACGACGCTCGACATTTTATAAACGACGTGCTCGCTCAATGACGCCGTCATAAAAACATATGGAGTGCGGCGCTGCGTGTTGCCGAAACATTCTATGCAATGGCGGCACACTGAGGCTTCATACTTTTCCGGAGAATTGATTACATGAAAAACAACAATCATCTCTATACAATACTTGGCGCAGGCGGTTCTGTCGGAAACGCATTAACGTCAACACTTCTTGCCAACAAGAAGACGGTACGGCTTGTTTCGCGAAGTGCTTTTTCGTGGAGCGGAACCGAGTCGGTTAAAGGCGACCTTACGTCGCTTCATGATACGATGGAAGGAGTCAAAGGCTCCGCCGTGGTCTTCCTGTGCGCGGGACTCGCGTACGATACAAAAGTGTGGCGGGGACTCTGGCCTAAGATCATGTCCAACACAATCGAAGCGTGCACCGCAAGCAATGCGAGACTTATTTTTCTGGATAACGTCTATTCCTACGGCAAAGTATCCGGCAAGATGACAGAAGTAACGCCGTACGCTCCGTGCAGCAGAAAAGGGGAGGTGCGCGTAACGATAGCGGAACAGCTTCAGGGAGAAATGAAACGGGGGAACGTGCAGGCAATTATCGCCCGCGCCGCGGATTTCTACGGGCCGTACGCAACGAAGACTAGCGTTCCACAACTGCTGGTTATCGACAGGCTCCGCCGCGGACAAAAGGCGTACTGGCTTGTGAACCCTGACGCCGGACATTCGTACAGCTACACACTCGACTGTGCACGCGGCTTGCACTTGCTTGCCGATGATGCGGCGGCTTTCAATCAGGTATGGCATCTTCCCACATCCAATCCGCCGATCAACGGAAGAACATTTATTGAAATTGCCGCGAAGGAGCTTGGTGTTGCACCCCGAAGCATGGTTCTTAAGAAATGGATGCTGAGGTTAGCCGGAGTGAGCGACAGAACTGTGCGGGAATCGTACGAGATGCTTTATCAGAGCGAGTTCGATTATTATTTTGATTCGACAAAGTTCAACGAGCACTTTCACTACGTTCCGATATCATACCCGGAAGGCATTGCGCAGACGATACGATTCAAGGATAACATGCGGCGGGTGTGAGTACGCGTATGCTAAGCGGTACACAGCGTATTCAAAAGTCGTTGATGTGAAAGCGTCAACTCAGCCAAAGGCTGATCAGACCATGTCTGAAAGGAGTCAACAATGAAGCTCATCGTGATGGTACTAAGTTTACTGGTTTTTGTGGCTATCAGTTGCACTGACGATAGCCAACGAGTCTCCGCGACCGGCAGAGTCGCATATATGTCGTTCGAAGGAGGATTCTACGGAATCATAACTGATAAAGGCGATCACTATCTTCCGGAGAATCTCAGTACGGAATTCCGGAAAGATAGTCTCCGCGTTTACTTCGAAGGAATTATTACTGACCGAATCACAACTCAGCAGTGGGGACGTACCATCACGCTGAGCCGCATCGGGCAAATTCAGTAACTCATGGTACGCAAAATGACTGCCTTGAAAATCAAAATCAGAATAATGTCATTCCCGTCCCGACAAAGTCGGGAGGAATCCAAGTATGGATGGTACGCTAAAGCGTACCATGACGAACTTACTTTTTTAGGCAGATTTTTTCGCTGCGTAACATGACTTAGTAGTAGAGATTTCTGAAAAATCGTTTTGCAATTCAAGAAAGTCGCACTGAGTGAAGTCAAAGTGCGGAAATTGTGATGAAATCGTGGTTCGACTTCGCTCACCACAGCCTGGTTGTCATTTTTCAGAAGTCTCTAATATTATCTCATGCATAAATCTATTTACAGGAGAAGAATCAAATGTCTCAATCCGAACAAAATCAATCTGCTGATGCAGCCGCTGCCGATTCCGGTTGGAAGAATCTCTATAAGGTTGGCGGCGCAGCGGCTGTGCTGATACTGCTCACCTCGCTGACAGAAATTCTCATCACGTTTCTTCCGGGAGGATATGCTTCGGCGGAATCTGTCAATGAGTGGTTCACGCTGTTTCAACGCAATTCATTTCTCGCGCTCCGCAACCTTGGCTTGTTGAACATTGTTATGACCACGTTCGAGATTCCGATGTTGTTTGCAATCTACGCAGCGCATCGAATGGTTGCGCGCCCCTTTGCGGCATTGGCATTGATTCTCACCTTCATTGGCATTGCAGTTTTTTACGCGACCAATCGCGCGTTTGCGATGCTTGATCTCAGCAGCCAGTATGCGTCCGCTTCAACCGGCGAGCAGAGAACAATCATAGCGGCAGCGGGGCAAGCGATGCTTGCGGCAGGCAGAAGCCACACGCCCGGTACATTTCTGGGATTTTTTTTCATGGAAACCGGCGCCATCCTGATGTCGGTGGTAATGCTGACGGGCAAAATTTTCAGCAAACCCGCGGCGTACTTCGGCATTGCCGGCTGCGGCTTGCTTCTGCTATTTGATGCGTGCGCTTCATTTCTGCTGTCGTTATCAAATGCGGCACTGATCATCGCTATGCTCGGAGGAGTTTCAACAATGGTGTGGTACATTCTTATCGCCCGCCGGCTCTTTCAATTGGCGAGAGAGTAAGATGAACGGCACAACGCACAGCACGCCCGACAGCGGATTTTAAATTTGTGAACCTTGCGAACGGTTCTACTTGTCCGCCTTTGGTTGAAACTTTTGCAAGAGCCTGGGTTTTTTATTTCAGCAGCAGCATTTTATTCCGAATCGCAAGTGTCTCGCCCCACCGCAATTGACAAATATACACGCCGCTGGCAAGTCTGTTCGATGCTGTGAATGTCACTTTGTAACTTCCCGCCGGCTGGAAACCATTAACAAGCGTTGCTATTTTTCTTCCCGTAATGTCAAACACTTCCAACAGCACGGTGCCGTCATCGGGGAGATCGTACGCGATAGTCGTTGAAGGGTTGAAAGGATTGGGATAGTTGTTGTATAAACGGCACGTGGAAGAATACAAGCGGTTGCCGTTTTCATCAATGTAGTACGATTTGCGAACGACCGGAATGGCAGGGAACGTCTGTAGCAGTGTTGCATTCAACTCCGCTGTTCCTGTAGCAAACCACTGCTGAAGCACAGACGTATAGACAGAGCGAAAGTCGAATTGCATTTTCAAATTTCCATCCACAAGATCGGTAAGATCGGGGTTCGCACCGATGATGCCGGGCTTCACACCGTTGCCAAACAGAAACATCGGCGCGGCGGTGCCGTGATCGGTTCCGAGGCTTGAATTGGAATAAACGCGCCTGCCGAATTCTGAAAATGTCATTCCGAGTACGCGATCGCCGATTCCTAAAGTATTCAGATCGTCCTGAAATGCAGAAATTGCCGTTGAAAGTTTTTCCAGCAGCGCCGCATGTTCACCGTTTTTCGAATCGCCTCCGTCCACTTGTGAAGAATGCGTGTCGAAGCCGTACAGGTTCACGATGTACAAGCGAGTTTTCAATCCGCCGGCGATAAGCGTAGCAACAATCTTCAATTGATCGGCAAGATAATTTTTTCCGGGACCGGGATACATTGCCGAGCGGGTTGCACTGCTGATTTTATCTGCCGCAGTTTTCACTTGAGCGGCATAGTCCTGCGACTGTGTTGCTATTTCCTGAATGAACGACAGCTCATGTCCCGCCGGTGTTTTCGGAGATTGCGCTACACCGCCGTTGTTTCCGTTTTGTATCAATTGATAGAATGAATCCGGATCGTAGAGCGAGATCGCCATTGGACCCGAAGAGCTTTTCAGCGCGAGCGAGACATCGGCGCCGATTTGAATTGCAAGCGGATCGGGAGTTACCTCGTTCGGGTAACCGACAGGATAGCCGGGAAATTCCTGCTGCAAATATCTGCCGAGCCAGCCGTCCGAAAGAGTTTCGTTGTAGTCCGCTGCCGTCAGCCAAATATCTGTTGCGCGGAAGTGGGAGAGATCGGGGTTCGGATATGTTACGCCCTGCACAATGGCGAGCTTTCCATCCTCGTAGAGCGAACGCATGCCGGTCATGGCGGGATGCAAACCCGTCTCGGATGTCAGAGGAAGAATTGATAATTCAGGAAGAGCAATATTTTGACGCGCATTCATATATGCGTGATATTGATCGCGCGCGATGACGGTATTAATGCCGTCGTTGCCTCCGCCGAGTTGAACAAGCACGAGCACGCGGTCAGTCGTGACCGCGGCTTTGGTTATTGCGTCGAGCAAAGGAGAGCGGCCGTACGCGCGAAGCGGAAATCCGTTCAGCACGAATGGCAGCGCCGTTACAGGAATTGCCCGTCGGATAAATTCTCTTCTGTTCATTTTTACTCTATGTCAATTGAAATTCTGCCATTCGCATCACGAATCGGAGAAGCGACTTGAGCGTCTTCGTCACAGTCGTCAAAGCCGTACTATCCGGCGGGTTTTTCTGCGCATTGTTCCAGTTCGCGGTCCATTCATATTCATCGTTTTGTACCAAGCCCATAACATTGTACAGTAAATAATTTTTTTGTTCCGGCGTGATTGCCGCGCCTCCTTCGATTGGCGGCAAAAGGTCCGACGTTATCTCGTCAACAAGCTTGAACGGGTCGGACGGATTGCTCATGGCTGCGGCGTACGCAACCGGATCAATTTTGTAGGTGGTAGTGCTTCCCTGCGGATGAATTCCGTTCAGAACGGTGTCGGTGAATTTTCCGCGTGTCGGAAGCGCAGTAGTACTGATCCATATTTCATGATAATCGGGCGCTTGATGGTATGCAGGCCAGCCTGCCACATTCGGCGGCTCAAGAAGATCCATTTGCAAACTCCACGCTGTATCCCTCAGCGCGTCCGTTACCTTCACAAATTCCGGATCGGCGGAGCCGGGCAGCGGAAGATTGAGCCGGCGCGCTGTGCCGACTGCAAATTCCACAGGATTTTTAATGACACAGCCGATGTTGTTCGGATCAAAAAAATGAGCGCTGCGGAAAAGGGTGTCAAGCACAGGCTTGACCTCAAAATTATTCTTCATCATGATATCGGCAAGCGGCACAATAACATTTTGTTCGACCGTATCATCAATATCGTAATAGACAAACCAGCGATAGAGCTTTCTGCAAAAGCACCGGGCAGTTGCAGGCTGGAGGAAAATCATTTCAATAAGGTCGCTGATTTCTTTGCTGCCGTTCATTGTCCCGTCGGGATTCAGTGTCGGCTTGATAACGGTATTTTGATACGCCGACGAAAATTGCTTGCTTCCGCTGTCGTGGTTTTTCTGAACGAATACTGAAGCCGGCGGGTTTGTCGTATGATGCACTGTCCAGCCGGTCAACACGCGGGCAGCCGCTTTCACATCCTGTTCAGTGTAGTTCGTATAATTTCCATCGGCAATCTCCGGTCCCTTTCCGATGGTAAATAACTCCTGCAGTTCACGGGCGTAGTTTTCATCCGGCGATGGAATTTTATTCAGGAATCCGTTGAGATACACAAGCATTGCGGGGTCAATTGTCACCGCTTTGGTCAGCTCTTTGAGATTGCCGAGCGCAAATTGGCGGAACAAAGTATTTTGTTTATACATATAGCGCGCATCGCCTACAATGCTTGCCTGCGATGCAAAATGGTTGTGCAGGAGGAGCGTCATTTTTTCAACAACAGAAATTCCCTGCGTGAGCATCAATCCGACCCACCACTTTTTGATTGCGAAATCATACTGATAGTTGATCTGAACGATATCGGAATAGGGACCGACAGTCCAGTCACGCCCCGGGACATTCGGGTCAGGAGGAATAGGATGAGTTGGCGGCGGAGCGAAGAGTTGAGTGAGTACGGTATCGAGCGAACTTGATGCAGCGGAGAGGATTTCACTTCGTTTCGGACCGTACATTGTCCGTCTGAGCAAATGCGCGGCGGTCAATTCATTCCACGGTCCTGCGTATGGTTCGAGTCCCGAAGTTGTCCGAAGAAGCTTGCCTCGCACAGTGTACGTTGCCGCGTGAAGAGATGCCTCTGTATGCTGCGGAATATCTGCGAAGACGGTAATCATCATTTCATCTCACAAAAATTATCTTCCAGCAAATTTATCCGACGATGTACCCCCGCGCCTGCGAGATAGTATCTCTAGCATTAACTCCACTGTAAATTTGAAAGTTCCGGATTCTATTTTATTTATGACGAAGATTACACATCTAAAGCGAGTAATAAGTACACAGCGGAAGATAATACTTTCTCGTGTTGGACAGGATGAAGGAAGGAAAAAGAAGAGGGAATGACAGGCGTCTTACTTTTTTCCGATGAAATCTAAAATTGCATTAATGATAGTGAGAGGATGAGGCGGGCAGCCGGGAATAAACAAGTCAATTTTTACCGTGTTAATGAATTCACGATTGGTTTCCCCCGAATCTGCAAACACGCCGCCGCTAATCGTACACGCGCCGACGGCAATAACAATTTTTGGCTCGCTGATGCTTTTGTACGCATCCGATAAAGCCAGCGCCATGTTTTTTGTGATAGGCCCTGTGATGACAATGCCATCGGCATGGCGCGGCGAAGCGACGAAGTCAATGCCGAAGCGCCCCATGTCAAAATTTACATTTCCGCATGCCGCCAATTCCATTTCGCAGCCGTTGCATCCGCCGGCGGAAACCTGCCTGAGCTTCAGAGAGCGGCCGAACATGCTATGTATTTTTTCACGTGCCTCTATTGCCGATGCACGATATTCCGCATACGTTGTTCCCGAAGCAATAACGAGATGTTCTTTCTTCGATGCTGCAATTTTATGATCATTGCTGAAACGGATCGCTCCGTTTGATGCGCGTTCACACTCGCCGCAAAAGATGCATTTTCCAAGATCGATTGCAGCCGGATGTGTCGTGATTGCTTTCGTCGGGCATACATCGGCAACTTTTTGCCAATCATCGGTATATTTTGTTTCATCAATGATTGGGAAGCCGCGATGCGTTTCCATCACCGCCGCATTCCGAACATCGGCAATTGCCTGAAAGCCGTGACGCTTTCTCAGTTTTATCAGGTCAAGCATTCTTCACCGAAATAGTTTTACAAATCAAAGCCGCAATAGGAAAGATTAAAACTCTTGTTGCACAAAGGGAAGTCGGAAATTCCTTCCTCGCGAACAGCAAGCGCTACAGCTAACCAATTGTTAAACGACGGGTCTTTGATTTTCAGACATTTGATCTTTCCGTCACGATCTGTGCGAAGCACGTGAGCGATCTCGCCGCGCCATCCTTCAGTGAGAGAAACGACGAAACGATTTGGCTGAAGCGCGGCTAAAGTTTTCTTCAACTCACTTTCGGAAAGATTGTTCAATTGCTCACGAAGAATTTTAAGCGATTGCTGAATTTCAACAAAGCGAATATAGGCTCGTGCAAAGACGTCGCCGCTGTCTAATGTCAACTTATGGACGGGGAAATATTCATAACCACCGAATGGATGGTCGGCGCGGACATCAATGGCAACTCCGCTTGCCCGCGCGGCAGGGCCCACCATGCCAATTTCAATTGTCGTTTCTTTTTCGACAATTCCCGTTTTTTCAAATCGCTCCAGCGTCGATGCCGACGAAAACAGAACTTCTCCTGCGAGAAGCACAGCATCATCAAGTTCATCGAGCGTTGATACAATTTTCTCTTTTAGTTTTGGAGAAATGCCGTAGTTGACTCCTCCCATTGTGAGTAATCCTCTGCCAAACCGGTTTCCGCACATTGCCATTGTTGTGTTGATCACTTTTGTGCGAAGCGCACCGAAAACGGAATTACCTGTCAGGTACGCAACATCTCCGGACAGCGCGGACAAATCACCCAAATGAATTGCAATCCGCTCCAGTTCAAGTGCAATAGTCCGTATCGTTTTTGCAGAGCGCGAAACCAAAATGTTCGCCGCGGATTCCATTGCACGGACGAATGTTCCGCAATGTCCGATGACAGTATCACCGGCGATTGATTCCGATAGTTTTTCGAGATAGGCAGGGCGATTGTTGTTCTTGATGAAGAGTGCTTCAACTCCGCGATGCTGAAAGCCGAGTTCAATTTCAAGATGAAAGATCTTTTCGCCGTGGCAAGAAAACCTGAAATGTCCTGGCTCGATTATTCCAGCATGAATAGGACCAACGCCGACCTCGTGAACTTCCTCGCCGCTCATGCTGAAAAATCTATACGGAATTTCGCTTCGGTCAATTCCGGCAACTCCTTTCCGAACAGGTTTGAGCCAAGGGTGCCCTTCGGGTGTGATTCTGCATAGCTCGTATAGTTCGCGTTCGAATAACGAAGCCGAAGGGATTTCGGGCGTCATGGAGCAATAAGTCTGCTCAGGTTTAGTTTTCGAAGAAGAGATACAGAGCTTTGAATTGTTATCGTCAGCAACAATTGCGTAAATAGTTATTGCATCAGATTCCGTATCGCCAAAGAATTGAACCAGCCTTTTTCCGCTTTTAATTTTCTCTGCCGTCTGATTTCGCAAATCGTCGAGAGCGAGACGCGGTATTTCGTCTAACGGTATTGCTTGTAAATTTTTTATCTCAATCCAGTTCAACAATTACTCCGCTTATTGAAAAAAACCGGCAGTGCCGTTCAAAAAATTAAGCACTTGTTTGGGCATATTAGTTCCAAGAACAATGAGAATCAAAAGCAAAACGAATTGCGGTGCATAGGCGTGCATCATTATTTTCTGATTTATTGTAGTTGATTCTTGCGCTTCACCAAAAGACATTTTAAATACAGCACCGCCCATGCCGAAAGTGATCACCAGCAAAAACAAGAACAGCGGAGCGGCAAGCCAATACATGCCGTTTAACCAAAATGCCTGTATAATGAGAAATTTACTGATGAAAGCAGGAAACGGAGGGAAGCCGATAATGGCGAGCGTAGCAGTGATCCACAGCCAGCCTGTGCGCGGATCTGTTTTGAGCAATCCGTTTACTTCATCAATTTTTTTAGTTTTATAGAGATGCAAAATATTACCCGACGTCATGAACAGTGATGCTTTCGAAAGAGAATGAGACAGCGTATGCAGAAGAACGGCAAAAAAACCATATTTGCCAAGCGAGACACCAATGAAAAGAAAGCCCATATTTTCTATCGAAGAATAGGCGAGCATTCTTTTATAGTTCTTCAGTCTCAGCATGAAGACGGCGCTCACCATCAACGAAAGAAAACCGGTGATGAGAAAAAGAAAGTTTGAGAAGCCGTCTAATCCGGCATGAATAAATATTCCCTGGACGCGAAGCAATCCAAGAAAAGCAGAATTCAGCAGCGCTCCGGAAAGCAGAGCTGATACCGGGGAAGGCGCTTCGGAATGCGCGTCGGGCAGCCATGCATGGATCGGGGCAACGCCGATTTTTGTTCCCAATCCGACAAAAATAAATGCAAACGATGCTTTGAGCCAAAACGGATTTATTTCTGAAGCGCGCGCATATAAATCTTTGAAGAACAGCGAATCTATATGCCGGCTGCCGATGGAGAGAATAATAATGCCGACAAACGCCAGCGCGATTCCGATGGAGCAAATAAAGACATACTTCCATGCAGCTTCGAGTGACGATTTTTTCTTTTCGAAATAAATCAACAGTGCGCTTATTAATGTCGTCGCTTCAACAAACACCCACAGTAAAGCAAGATGAGTTGAGAGAATAACTCCGGTCATTGCAACGATGAAGAATAAAATCTCAATGACATAAATGGATTCTTGTTTTCCCGATAAGTTGTGCTCTTTAAAATAGAATATGCTGTACGCTGCAACGCTGCCGTACACTATCGCCATGACGGAAAAAAAGTAAAGTCCGATGGTATCAAATTGAAAGTAGGTTAAAAGCCAGGCGGGCAGCCAGTCCCACTCCACATTCATCCACCGCGCTGCCGCAACAACAACATACACAACCGCAGAGCCAATCAGCGCTATGCGATTGACAATTTTATTTTTAGTCAGCACGCTCAATAATCCTAACGCTATCGGCAGAAGAAGCACAACACCAATCATCATCAATCCTTCAATTCTGTAAGATCATCAATATGGCTGCCGTCGTACATTTCTTGAATTTTATTAAAGAAGATGACAAAGAGATATACGCCTACAAACAGATCGAGTAAGACGCCGAGGTTGACCAACAGCGGTAATTCGTTTGCAACAGAAAGCGAGAGCAGAAATATTCCATTCTCCAGCATCATATAACAGAGAATATGTGTAATGATCGTTTTGCGGTTAACGATCAAAAAGAGACTGGAGACAATAAACATAATAGAAACGCCGAAGTAGAGTGGCTTGATGCCTGTGCCTGTTTTAGCCGCCCAAAATGCAGCAACAAATCCGAAAACAATAATTCCGCTTGCAATGAAGATAGAATAGAATTGCGTAATATACGGCTCTACTTCCCGTCCAATTTCATTTTTGCGAATGACGGTCAAGAGGAAATACGGAATAAGGATAGCTTTGATCACTAATGTTTCCATGCCGAGAAATGCAATGTTGAACCAACTGATTTCTTTCATGCCGACGATGACAAGGAGGAAAAGAAGGAATCCCTGCACGGCGAGGGTTTTCACATATGCTTCAATCCGGCTAACGGCGAAAACATACAGCATACTTGTGCCGAGAAGAATTATCAAAATATCAGCCATCACATTCCTCCGCGCAGAAAGAATGTTACTACGGCGAACGCTGTCAAAGAAAGAGCCGTCATAAGAAAAATAAATTGCGGAACATGCGACATTCGTGAGCGTGCGATTAACGATTCAACCGCTCCGACGGATATATAAATAAGAATCAGAACTCCGATGAAGAGCGAAAGTGCTGCCATCACTGGTAAATTTGGCGGAATACATAAGTCTGCAATCAACAGCGCGATGAGCAGCATCTTCATCCCTGCGGCATACACCATAAAAGCCAAATCGGGACCGGAGTAATCGAGGATCATCACTTCATGGATCATTGTAAGCTCGAGGTGCGTGTTTGGATCGTCAACCGGAACGCGGCTGCCTTCTGCTAAAAGCATAATAAAGAAGGAAGCGACTAAAAGAATTTTTACTAACAGTGAATAACCCGCGCTAACGGTCAGCATTGTAAACAGTGCTTGGAATGAAATCTGGCTGCTCAATAATGCGAGCGTGCCGAGAATAATAAAAAATGCCATCTCGACCAGCGCTGAAAACGTCACTTCTCTGCTCGCTCCCATTCCTTCAAAACTGCTCCCTGTGTCTAAAGCGGCAAGGACGAGCATAAATTTCGCCAATGCAAGCGTATAGGTGAATACAATAAAGTCACCGGGAAAGCTTATGATTGATCCGATAAAAGGAATTGGAATAAATAACATTGCAAAGAGTACTGCTGCAATATTTATTGAAGGAGCTATTTTGAAAACAAAAGAAGTCGTCTTACTAATTACTTCTCCTTTGTAAAGCAGCTTAGAAAAATCGTAGTACGGCTGAAAAACCGACGCGCCTTTTCTGCCTGCCCAAAGAGCCTTGGTTTTATTAACGATGCCGATGAAAAAAAACGGTGAAAGCGCCGCCGCCACAAAGACAAATGCCTTGATCATCATTTGCCGCTCCAAATCCAGATAAGAAGCGCAACGAGAAAGATCAATCCGTAGATGATGTATTGTTGCATTCTTCCGCTTTGAATCCATGAGAATTTATTCAGGAATTTATTCAGCAAGCGGATGGATGGCTGAATGAGCAATCGCTCTGAAAAATCCTGAGCATGACTTTCAAAAGACGCGTGCGCAGGGAAGAGCACTTGCTCTTTGTGGATGTGGACTTTTTGCTGAACTAATTCTGCAGTCAATTGCAAGAATGGTTGAGCGAAGGAACTTGCCGTGTATTGAAGACGGCTGCTTTCCCCCTGATAGCCGCAATTCCACGTTTTGAAGGCTTGCACTCTTCTTTTCCTTAGTAAAACAGTTCTTATGACAAAGAAGAAAATAATTATGAAAATGAATAGAGCCATTGTGATGGATACTTTCGTCATCAGTGAAATAATTTCCGGCAGTGCGGTGATTGAAACACTCGGTACAAACTGCGCAACGATATGGCCGAGCACGACAACTGAAAGCATTGGAAGAACACCGATCGCAATAATGAAGAGATCCAAAATAATCATCGGGATAAGAAGCGACGATTCTTTTTCTGAAGGTACAAAATGAAATTCTGATCGTGGTGAACCGAGGAAACAAATTCCATAGACTTTGGTGAAACACAAAAGAGCCATCGCTCCGATAAGTGCTAAGCCGGACATTCCTAATAAAGCAGCAATATTAATCGGGAGGGCAGTGATAGAAAAGCTTCTCGCAATGCCAAGAAAAATTGCAAACTCACTAATGAACCCGCTGAGCAGCGGCATGCCGCTGATTGCAAGTGAAGCAATCAAAAAAAGAACGGAGGTGAACGGCAAATATTTATTGAGGCCGCCGAGCTTTTCAATTTCTCTTGTATGAGTTTGCGAGTACACTATTCCGGCGCCATAAAACAAAACGCTCTTAAAAGTAAAATGATTAAACGTGTGCAGCAAAGCTCCGAGAAAACCCAGTGCCGCAACAAGCGTATTGTTGTATGCCAAGCCAAGCATACCAACACCGATTCCCATGCCGATGATACCTATATTTTCTATACTATGATAGGCAAGTAATTTTTTCAGATCGTGCTGCGCGATGGCATTTGCGACGCCATAAATTCCGGTGACTATTGAAAGGATAAAAATTCCGTATGCGAGTCGTAAGTCTGGAACACCGAACAGCAAAAGAATTCTCAGAATTCCATAAATGCCGGTTTTGATCATAACGCCGGACATCAACGCGGAAACTCCACTTGGAGCCGCTGGATGTGCTTTCGGCAGCCACGTATGTAAAGGAACGAAACCGGCTTTCGTGCCGAATCCAAATAAGAAAAGAATAAAGAGAAAGACTGAATTACTGCCTGAATTGACGGCAACGCTTTTAAAAGAATTAAAATCGAGTGAGCCGGTAATTGCAGACGACCAACCAAACGCAGCAAGCAAACATGCCGCTCCAATTTGCATGGCAACGAGGTAATAGAGTCCGGCTTTTCTCACGTCCTCTTTTTTGTGTTCAAAGCTTACAAGAAAGAACGAGGCAAGCGACATCAATTCCCAGACAATGAGGAAGAGCAACGCATTTTGTACGACGACGACAAGAAGCATTGAAGAAACCATCATCCCTAAAAAGAAATAATAGGATGAAAGTTCTGCCGTATCGTCCGAATACATTTTCATGTAACCGATGGAATACACTGCGGCAAGCAATGAGCCGAGAGAAATGATCAGCGCAAACAGCGCCGCCAACGGATCTAATCGGATAAATGAAATTCCAATCGGACCAGAGAAAGCGAGCTGCGTTTCAAGTTGGCCGCCATACAGTAAAATCCGGACGATCGAAGGGAGAAGAAAAAATTCAGCAAGGACTGCGAAAATTAAAAACATCATCGCCTTGAATTTTCCTTTTACAACAATGGCGGCTAACCCTCCAACGAAAAACAACGCGGTACCCGCAAAGAAGCTTATCATTTATTCAACGTCTCTTTCTTGTGCCACTCTAATTCTCTCTTGCGAACATAGTCCAAAATAATTTCTTTTTGCGCATGTTCCTTCAGCAGATTTAAGAAGGAGTCATCTTGGCAGAGGTACGAAATTTTAGAAAGCACTTCTAAATGCATTTTCGGAGTTGCCGTGAGTAAAATGAAAAGAGTGTGAACCGGAAGATTGTCCAAAGAACCGAAATCAACCGGTTTCTCCAAGCAACAAATTGAAACGCTCGCATTTTTTAAATCGGTAATGATGGGATTGCGCGGGTGAGGAATTGCTATTCCTTTGCCGATTGCCGTCGGCATCATTTCTTCCCTGCTTAACAAAGCCGAGAGAATTTCTTCTTTCGGAATGTTTTGCGGCGTGTTAATTCTTTGAATTGCATTTCGCAATGCTTCCCGAACATTTTCACCGGGAATATTAGAGACAATTCCACCTTTTTCTATAAGCTGTGATAGATCGTCTTGTCTTCCAGAGCTTGATAAATTTAAAAGAGAAGAAGACAGTTCGATTTTGCTGCTCAGTATCCATTCATTAATTTCTGTGCGATTGAAACGATACTGATGATTAATTCGATAACAGGGTATTTTTTTATCTTTGATCCACCTGTAGACAGTCTTTTCGGAAACTTGTAAAAGGTCGACGATATCCTTAATCTTCAATTCCATACGGCGCTTTCTTTTGATCAAAAAGTTACATAGAATTCCTCTAAAGTCCAAAACTTTTAGATGAATTTCCTTTAATGTCCAAATCCGTCTACTTTTTTCTTGTCGTTCTAAAGATTTAAAGCCATGGAAATTTTCAGAATTTGCAGATCGATTTTAATTCTATGATGTGCACAGTGTTGTTTGTTTTTTTGTTCAATGCTTCATAAGTTGCTTCATTCATTTTTGCCGCAATCCAGATGAGCGGCTGAATTATATCACTTTTAATTAAGGAGGGTTAGATGAACACAGGGTTTATTGCGACTCAATCCGTCACGATCAACGCTTCAGCAGCGAAAGTGTGGAAGGCGCTGATTGATCCTAAAATGATCAAGCAATATCTGTTCGGCACCGAAGCCATTTCAGATTGGAAAGTTGGCAGCCCGATTATTTACAGAGGCGTGTGGAAAGGGAAGGCGTACGAAGATAAAGGAACAATACTCAATATTGTTTCAGAACGGCTGCTTGAAACAACATATTGGAGTGGCATGTCGGGTTTGGCAGATGATCCGGAGAATTACAAGAAAGTTATTTACAAGATTTCGCCTGCGGATCAAGGCACAACACTTACTGTGATTCAGGATAATAATACTACGGAAGAAGAGAAGAATCACTCGGAAGGAAATTGGAAAATGGTATTAAATGCGCTGAAGGAGTTGGTGGAAAAATCTGCCTGAGATTATGGAAACCTTGTGAAGATTTTTCTTCTCTTGTTTTGAAGACAGACGTTCCGAAGTCTATCTTCGCACGCTTAAATGAACGCCAAATTTATTGAAAGTCCACAGAGATTTGACTATCTTTCTCCAGCATGTAGCTCTCGTAGTTCAAGTGGATAGAACGGGGGTTTCCTAAACCTCTAATCGCAGTTCGAGTCTGCGCGAGAGCACAAAACGAACATTCAATTGAAAAATTAAGAATCAACTCATGAGAATATCCAAAGGCTTTTTCCCTACAGTAAAAGAAGTTCCGGCCGATGCAGTAATTCCAAGCCACCAACTGATGATACGAGCAGGACTAATGCGCCAGTTGGGCGCGGGAATTTTTTCGTTTCTTCCGCTCGGTTATGCGGTGATGAAAAAAGTGATGCAGATTATCCGTGAAGAAATGGATGCAATCGGCGGGCAGGAATTTCATTTGCCTGCATTGAATCCGATTGAGATATGGGAAGAGACTGGCCGCGTGAAAGCGTTCGGCGATATTCTTTTCCATATCAAGAATCGTGCACTTGTGCTTGCACCTACGCATGAAGAAATTATCACACACATCGCGCGGAATCAAATCCGTTCATATAAAGATTTACCGCAGCTTTGGTATCAAATACAGACAAAGTTTCGCAACGAACCCCGCCCGAAATCGGGAGTGCTTCGCGGCAGACAATTTACGATGAAAGATTCGTACAGCATGGATTCATCGCCGGAAGGATTAGACGTGAGCTACAATCTTCACGCGGAAGCATACAAGAAAATTTACTCGCGATGCGGATTGAACTTCTTCATTGTTGGCGCATCGAGCGGAGCGATGGGAGGAAGCGGCTCACAGGAATTCATGATTGAATCGGATGCCGGTGAAGACACGGTTGCGCTGTGCGATCATTGTCATTATGCAGCGAATCTTGAAGTTGCGACATCGAAGATGCCTTCAGCAGTACGGTTGAACGGCGAAAAGGCTCTGGAAGAAATCCATACGCCGAATATTAAAACGATTGACCAACTTGCCAAATTTCTCAAGATAGAAACAAATAAATGTGCGAAATCACTGGTGTATATTTCAGGCGACACGCCGGTGTTGATTTTCATGATGGGGAACGATCAACTTAATGAGATAAAACTGCAAACAGTGCTCGGCACCGATGTTCGTCCCGCACAACCGGAAGAACTCCTTGCATTGACTGGCGCCGATGCCGGATCAATCGGTCCAATCGGGTTGAAAGCAAAATTCAAAATTATTGCCGACAAACGTCTCGAAGGTGCTAACGGAATGTACAGCGGCGCGAATAAAAATGATTATCATATTGGCAATATTGATTTCAATCGGGATGTAAAAGTTGAAGGCAATTATGATCTTCGCACGGTTGAAGACGGTGAGTCGTGCCCCAATTGTTCTTCGCCACTTCGCATTGTAAAGGGAATTGAAATTGGTCATATTTTCAAACTAGGCACAAAATATTCTGTCGCTTTGGGAGCAAATTTTTTGGATGAGTCCGGCAAGGAGCAACCGATCATTATGGGAAGTTACGGCATCGGTGTTGAGCGAATTGTGGCATGTCATATCGAACAACATCATGACGCGAATGGTATTATCTGGTCGAAATCCATTGCGCCATACGATGTTCACCTGATTTGTGTAAATCCTGATTCAGAAAGCATTGTAAAAACATCAGAAGAATTATATAACTCTTTACAGTCAAAAGGATTATCTGTTTTGTTTGACGACAGAACTTCGGTGTCTGCGGGCTTCAAATTCAAAGATGCCGACCTGCTTGGAATGCCTTTGCAGGTAGTGGTGGGAGAAAGAAATATGAAAAATCAAGAGGTGGAGTTGAAGGAACGTGCAACAGGCAAACGGTGGACAGTTAAAGTGCAATCGGCGGTTGATGCCGTTGTGCAGTTTGTCAAGAATTGACGGGAGCACGGACAATGGCAAGGGAATTTAAATTTCTGGTCGGCGGCGAATGGAGGGAATCCGACGAGAAAGTGTATATCGCAAATCCATTCAACGGAAGTGCAGTCGGGCTTCTTTCTCTTGCCCGTGAAGAAGACGTTGATGAAGCGATCCGGAATTCAGCCGAAATTTTCCCTTCGTTAAAAAAACTTTCCAGTTATGAGCGTTCAAAAATTCTCAGCGCAATAGCCGACAACATTGACCATCGCCGGAAGGAATTTGCTGAGATGATCACAAATGAGTCCGGAAAACCGATCAGGTTTGCGAAGGGAGAAGTGGACCGGGCAGTTTCGACATTTCGAATTGCATCGGAAGAAGCATCGCGCATCAATGGCGAAGTGATTTCGCTTGATGTGAGCAGCATCGTAAAAAACCGCAAAGGCATTACGATGCGTTTTCCGATCGGCCCGGTGGTGTGCATTACGCCGTTCAATTTTCCACTTAACCTGATTGCGCATAAGATCGCTCCCGCAATTGCATGCGGAAATCCGTTCATCATCAAACCCGCACCGCAAGCGCCGCTGACGTCGTTGCTTCTCGGCGAAACACTCTTGAAGTCCGGCATTCCGGAAAAAGCAGTCAACGTTGTTCCGTGTTCAAACGAGATTGCTGAAAAACTTGCGGAAGATGATCGCATCAAAATGCTCAGCTTCACAGGAAGTGCACGAGTTGGCTGGTCGTTGAAGCAAAAAGCAGGAAAGAAAAAGGTACTGCTCGAACTCGGCGGCAATGCGGCTGTTATTGTTGATCACCATGCGGACATTGAGCATGCCGTTGAGCGATGCGTGACCGGATCGTTTGCACACGCAGGGCAAGTGTGTATTAAAGTTCAGCGCATTTATGTTCACAAAAGTATTTTTAAACAATTTGAGATGAAATTTCTTGAGGCGGTTGCCGTGGTCAAAGTCGGCAATCCGCTTGAGGAAGATACCGTTGTCGGTCCGATGATTAGTCTTAAAGAAGCTGAACGCGTAGAGCAATGGGTGAAGGAAGCAGTAAATGACGGTGCAACAATATTGTGGGGTGGAAAGCGGCGCGGTTCAATGATGGAACCGACTGTGCTTGGTTCTGTAAATCCTGAAATGAAAGTATGCAGCGAGGAAATTTTCGGTCCGGTAACAACACTGCACAAAGTTGACTCCATTGAGCATGCCGTTGAAGAAGTGAATGATTCCCGGTATGGTTTGCAGGCGGGAATTTTTTCGAACGATATGAATGCAATTTTGTACGCTTACAAGAATCTCGAGGTCGGCGGAGTCATTGTGAATGATTATCCAACCTTCCGCGTTGATAACATGCCGTACGGCGGCGTCAAGGATTCCGGATTTGGCAGGGAAGGAATCAAGTACGCGATTGAAGAAATGACGGAACCGAGATTGTTAGTTATAGATTTTTAAGTAAAGTTTATTTGTCAGTATAAATTTTTTCTGAAGCACGACATGCCTGAATTCGTCCATCTCCATAATCATACTCATTATAGTCTGCTTGACGGCGCGACAACGGTAGATTCGCTTCTTAATGCCGCACTTGAAAATAAGATGTCTGCTGTTGCGCTTACAGACCACGGCGTGATGTTCGGCGCAGTAGAATTTTATAAGAAGGCGAAGAAAAAAGGAATCAAGCCGATCATCGGCAGTGAAGTGTACATTGTTACGAAGGGAAGCCGATTTGACAAAGGCGTAGCGCAAACGACCGATTCGTTACGGCCGGAGCAGAAAAAAGGGCGCGGCGTTTATCACCATCTTGTTCTTCTCGCAAAGAACGAAACAGGTTATCGCAACCTCATTAAGCTTATCACGCTCGGTCATCTTGAAGGATTTTATTACAAGCCCCGCATTGATTTCGAGTTGCTGACGAAATATTCCGAAGGGCTGGTCGCACTTTCAGCGTGCGCCGGAGGCGTTGTGTCGGCGCATCTTGTGAATGAGAATTACAATGAAGCAAAAGCTATTGCTTTGATGTACCGCGAATTATTCGGCGACGATTTCTATCTCGAAGTTCAGGATCATCATTACGACATCGAAAGGAATGTCCTTGCCGGAATGCCGCGTTTAGCGCAGGAACTTGGCATTAAATTAATTGCGACGAACGATGTGCATTACATCAAACCAGAGCATGCCATTGCTCATAACATTATGCTGCTGATTCCGGAGGCAAGCAGTACGAACACACCGGATTATACAAAACTTCGTTACGGGACGGACCAGATTTATTTCAAGTCTGCGGAAGAAATGGCGGCGCTGTTCAAAGATTTTCCCGGCGCAATCGAACACACGCTTGAGGTTGCAGAGAAATGCACTGTTGAACTTGATTTGAAAACCAACCACATGCCGAAATTTCCGATTCCGGAAGATGCGGGCGTTTCGACATTGGAAGATTATCTCGACAAGCTTGCATGGGAGGGAATACGAACACGGACCGCTGAAGTGACTCCCGAAATCGAAGCGCGGGTAAAGCATGAGCTTTCAGTGATTCGCACGATGGGATATGCGGGATATTTTTTGATCGTGTCAGATTTTATCCGCGCGGCGCGTGAAATGGGCGTTATGGTGGGACCGGGACGCGGCAGCGCTGCCGGCAGTATCGTTTCGTACGCGCTGGGCATTACCAATGTTGATCCGCTCAAATATGATTTGCTCTTCGAGCGGTTTCTCAATCCTGACCGTGTGAGTATGCCGGATATTGATGTTGACTTTTCAGACAGCAAGCGTGAAAGAGTTATTCAGTATGTTCGGGAAAAATACGGCGAAGATTCTGTTTCACAAATTATTACATTTGGCACATTATCGTCACGTGCCGTTCTGAAAGATGTTGCACGCGTTCTCGGCATCCCGCTTTCTGTTGTCGACCCGGTGACAAAACAGATTCCGGTCAATCAGGGAAAAGTAATGTCTATCGCCGAGGCATTGGAAAAAGTACCGGAGTTAAAATCGCTTCACGACAGTAAAGATCCGAAAATTAAAATGTTGGTTGATGTTTCGCAGGTGCTGGAGGGGATGAACCGAAACGCGTCGATGCATGCGGCGGGTGTTGTCATCGCGCCGGCTGCGATCAGCAATTTTGTGCCGATGTACAAAACACCTTCGACCGGATTGATGACGCAGTACACGATGAAAGACCTTGAAGATGCCGGCTTGCTGAAAATGGATTTTCTCGGTCTGCGTACGTTGACGGTGATTGAGAATGCGCTCGAGATGATCAAAAAAAATCACGATGTCACAATCAATCTTGATGAACTTCCGGAAAACGATCAAAAAACATTCGAACTGTTCCACAAAGGACAAACGGTCGCAGTGTTCCAGTTTGAAAGTTCAGGAATGCAGGACTGGCTTCGCAAGCTGAAGCCGAATTCAATCAGCGATCTCGTTGTGATGAATGCATTGTATCGCCCGGGTCCAATGGAAAGCATCGGCGACTATATCCAAAGGAAACACGGATTGCAAAAGATAGAATACCTGCATCCGAAATTGGAAGCCACGCTGAAAGAAACATACGGCGTCATCGTGTATCAGGAACAGGTGATGCGGATTGCAAGCGAGATTGCCGGCTTCACTCTTGCAGAAGCAGACCTGATGCGCCGCGCTATGGGAAAGAAAGATAAAGCGGCAATGGCCGCGCAGAAAACGAAATTCGTCGCTGGTGCTGCGAAGACAAGCAATATTTCGCCGAAATTGTCGGAAGAGATTTATGAGCGGATCGAAAAATTTTCTTCGTACGGATTTAACAAATCGCACAGCGTACCGTATTCCGTTGTTGCATATCAAACCGCATATCTGAAAGCGCAGTATCCCGCAGAATACATGGCGGCAACGCTCACATCGGAAATCGGCAACACGGATAAAATTGTGATGCTGATTGATGAATGCCGAAAGCTTGAGCTTGAAGTTCTGCCGCCTGACGTGAATGAAAGCGAATCAACATTTAGCGTTACTGCAAACGGAATCCGGTTCGGTTTAGTAGCAATTAAGAATGTCGGCTCGAATGCAGTTGATGCAATTATTTCTGCCAGAGGCGGATCGGCCTTCAGTGGACAGCGGTTCACGTCGTTGTTCGATTTTTGCCGGAAAGTTGATCTTCATGTCGTAAGTAAGAAAACGATTGAAAGTCTTATCATGGCCGGCGCGTTCGACAGCATCAATGTAAATCGTGCGCAGCTTCTCACCGTTGTTGAGCAGAGCGTCGCGGCGGCACAGCAAATGCAAAGCCAGCAGGAGCGGGGGCAGTCCAATCTTTTCGACGGTGGAAGTGTGAAAGAACATCCGTTCCTTATCCCTACGCTTCCCACGGTAACGCCATGGACCGAATCGGAAAAGCTGTCGAATGAAAAATTGGTGCTGGGATTTTATGTGTCGGGACATCCGCTGTTGAAATATGAAAGCGAGATCAATGCCTTTGCTACAATTCATTTGGGCGATGTTGAAGGAATGAAGAACGGCAGCGTGCGGGCAGGCGGAATTATCACGTCGATCAAAAAGAAAATTGATAAGAACAATCGTCCGATGGCGTTCATTACGATCGAAGATTTTACAGGAAAAGCGGACTGTGTTGTGTTTGCAAGCGTGTTTAAGAAATGTGAGGACCTCATTAAGCCGGAAGCAATGGTCCTGGTTGAAGGCAACGGAGAAGTCAGCGGTGACGTCATCAAAATTGCCGCCGCAGAAATTGTTCCGATGGATAAAGTGCGGGAGAAATTTGCAAAACGTGTTTTTCTGCTGCTCAACACTGATGAAGTGAATAACGGAACGATGGAAAAGCTTCGTCTTGTTTTGGAAAAAAGTAAAGGGAATTGTCAGTGCTATTTCAATGTTATAGGAAAAGAATTCAGCGCACAACAGGTATTCGTATCGCGGAAGTTTAGCATCAATCCAACGAATGAATTTATGGACAGCGTGCGTTCGTTGCTTGGAAAACATTCAATTAAAGTTTCAGCATAAACGAAAAGGAGAAATTCATGAAACCAGTCGAAGTTACCGACGCAAATTTTCAAACGGAGGTTGTAGGTTCAAATGTGCCCGTGCTCGTTGATTTTTGGGCGACATGGTGCGGTCCGTGTAAGATGGTTGCGCCGGTTGTTGAAGAAATTGCGAAGGAATATGACGGAAAATTAAAAGTCGGGAAGCTGGATGTTGACGCGAACCCCGCAGTGTCGATGCAATTCGGCATCCGCAGTATTCCCACATTGCTTGTTTTTAAAGGCGGAAAAGTTGTCGATCAGATTGTCGGTGCGGTTCCGAAAAGAAACCTCGTTGACAAGCTAACACGACACTTGTCATAAACCGTCCTGCAACAGCATTGTTCCATGCAAAGCCACGCTGTCGGCGTGGCTTTGTTGTTTCAGAAAGGCGGAGCCATGGTTGCATTTCAACGCTGTGCTTTTTATTTTAGCAAACAACAGAGGAATTCTCCAAAGGAGTCCTTAGGACATGGCGGTACTTTCACGAGAAGAATTGCGCCAACGATTCTCCTCTTCGAAAAGCTTTAACGACATTTTTGATGCATTTGAAGCCGCGCTCCAGCAGCGGATTGATGATATTGAATTATACCGCCTTCTTTTCTGGAACAATGCATTAACAGCGGACGAGATAACGCTATTCGGTGAAAAGCTCGCCAAAGAATTTCCTCATATTGCGTACGACGTCTATATGTGGATGGCAAATGTGTTTGAAGCACTGTACGCTTCGTCTGATAATTTTGAACACTCACTTCAGTATTACCAAAAGGCAGCACAAGTGAATCCGGTTGTTCCCGATCCGTACCTTGATGCGTGTGATTGCTATGAACCCGACCTTAACATTCCGCCGCTGGCTACGCTGATTGATTTTGTGAAGTCCGGTGCCGAACGTGTTCCGAACAAGAAAAGCTTACTTCAGCGTTTGTCATACTTATATCGCCTTCAGGGAGACGACGATCTCGCCGAGTATTATCGTCTGAAAGCAAACGAAGCTCCAACGGGGTCTACGACCGGAGAACCGCCTGCCGTATGAAGCGATTAAAAGGGTACGTTCTTATCGCCGTCGCCGCTTCGTTCTGGGGAATTTCCGCAACCGTTGCAAAAATTTTATTCAATCAATCAATTGACCCGTTGATCATTGTTCAAACACGGGCATCAATCGCATTTATCGTGCTGCTTGTCTATTTCGGTGTGACAAAAAGAAAAGTACTCAGGATTTCGTTGCGGGATATTCCGTTGTTCCTTTTTGTCGGCATCTGTGGGTTGGCCGGCTCAAATTATTTTTATTATGTGGCAATTAAAGAATCAAACGTTGCCACGTCAATCCTCGTGCAGTACACGGCACCGGTGTTGGTTGCGCTGTATGCAACTGTTGTACAGCGTGAAGCGATGACGAAATATAAAGCCGCGGCTCTTTTGCTTTCGATGGCAGGAATTTTTCTTGCGGTAGGAGGTTACAATGCCAACCTGCTTCACGGTTCATTGAAAGGCATGGCGTATGCGTTCATTGCGGCGATTTCATTTTCAATTTTTAATATTGCCGGCAAACCATTGACAATGAAATATTCTGTATGGACGACGCTGATTTATGTGCTGGGCGCCGCAACAGCATTTTGGCTTTTCATCAATTCACCTTTTACGATTGTCCGCTCGCACTATTCGCTGAACTCATGGCTCATCTTTACACTCGTCTCCACAATATCCATCCTTCTTCCGTATATCTTTTATTTTTCCGGATTGAAATTTATCGAGCCGACGCGTGCAATTATTACCAGCACGCTCGAACCAGTCGTTGCAATTGTATCGGCGTTTTTTATTCTCGGAGGTGCGCTCGAATTTATTCAGACCGTCGGCGTTGTCTGCGTGTTGGCGGCAATCGGCTTATTGCAGGTACGGTCGCGCAACGAATCGCGCGTGATTGTCATGGGAGCAGAATGAAATCCGAGCGGCGCCAGGAAAAATTGCTCGCCGTTCTTTCTCATCGTCAGCCCGATTTGACGATTGTCATGGAAAACATTCACGATCCGCACAATGTCAGTGCGATGTTTCGTTCCGCTGATGCCGTTGGTATCGCGCAGGTCCAGCTTCTCTATACGAAAGAGCAATTTCCGAAGATCGGAAAGAAAAGTTCATCCAGCGCAAACAAATGGGTGGAGCGCAGAAAATTCCCATCGGTAAAAGAATGCTATGCACAACTGCGAAGCGAAGGATTCTTCATTCTCGCAACGCGTCTTGACGAACGGGCGCGGCCGATCTATTCATTTGATTTGTCGGTTCCGACAGCGCTCGTTTTTGGGAACGAACATGCGGGCGTTTCCGACGAAGCGGCGGCGCTGGCAGATGCCACGGCGATGATTCCAATGATGGGAATGATACAGAGCCTGAATGTTTCAGTTGCGTGCGGCGTCTGTTTGTTTGAAGCGCTCCGGCAGCGGCTTCAGGCGGGAAAGTATTCCGCACCGTCATATTCCCGGAATCAACTGCAAGTGCTGTTCGGCGACTGGCTGAAAAAATAATCCTTTACATTCTTTCAAATTCTCGTTACATTCACGACAGCAATTTTATTACCGGAGCAGCAGAAACTTTAAGGAGAAAAATCCATGCCTCAAAAATGCATTGCTGTTTTTTTTCTCGTCCTCCTTTTCTTAGTTGGCGGATGCAGGAAAGAAGAACAAGTTGCAGCGATCAATGCTGAGCAAATTCCATTAAAGGATAAAGTTGTCACCGGTTATGTTACCGGTAAAGATGGCGTCCAGCTTTTTGTCCGCATCGAAGGGACGGGAACTCCGACAATCGTTTTGCCCGGCGGACCTGGATTTTCGTTCGATTACCTCGTGCCGGTTTTGTCGCCGCTCGATTCAGTCGCGCAGCTTATTTTTCTCGACCCGCGCGGCTGCGGCCGCTCGCAAGGATTTCGCAACCCGGAAAAGTACAACCTCACGGATATGGTTGCCGATGTGGAATCGGTGCGTTCGGCGTTGAGAATTCAGCAATTGAATATCATCGGGCATGAAACCGGCGGCATGCTTGCGCAAAAGTACGCCATCAAATATCCTCAGCGTGTGAACAGGTTGATTTTGATGAGCACGGCGGCGCGCGTGCCGGACGATCTCAATGTGTGGTTGAATCAAATGCGTGACTTCATGCCGCGCCAAATCGCCGCAATCGTCAAGTCGTATGAGAAGGACAGTTTAATTGTCGGCGACAGGTATAATCCCGGTTACGATGATGCTGTCATGAAAGGTTTGCTGATTCCGAATTATTTCTCAAGTCCGTATGCTGTGCCGCAGAATTTTTCTTTGCCGGAACGCTCGTGGCCCGTTTTCTTTGCAATGTGGGGAAGGACAGGCTATTTCGATATTTCCGGGAATCTCAAAGATTTTGATACGCGTGACGATTTAAAAACTCTGCGCGTGAAGGCACTCGTACTTGTCGGTCAAAATGATTACATCTCGCGTTTTGTGATGGATGCTTTGGTACAATCAATTCCCAAAGCAAAAATCCATGAGTTCGAAAATACCGGGCATGAGTTTTTCATTGAACGCAGAGATGAGTTCTTGAAAGAAGTGTCGGATTTTATGAAGAGGTGATGCAGACAAAAACGAAATAAACGACATGGCGCCTTTGGCGCCACAAGTTATGGCGTCTATCCAGCCAAAGCGGGTGTAAAAACGACATAAGCCATACTTACAATAGTTATGCGCAAGGCAGGTTGATAGAAAATGCCCTGGAGTAATCGCACATTACAAAGATTAGAAGCACAGACGACATACCTCCAGCAAGAGGTCGTAGCTCTCCTTCAGAATTTACAGAACGTTCCTATTCAATGGGAAGGTCCGTCATTGTATTTTCACAAGGTGTTAGTCAACTCAGCCAATCAAACACCGAATCTGCCGGAACGAATAGCAAACGACTCCTTCGCAGAAAGACTCTACGCCTGTCTCGCCAGCTGGGGTATGCACAGATTCGATAATCCGAATGCTCGTCTGGTTGAGTTTCAACAATTCCGTGAACAAGTCAACAATCTGGCGCAGCAACTTGCTCACCTATCCGAGCACAGACTTTACCAGTTGGACGAACAGAATTTTCAGACAGCATCGAATACGATAACGAGTTTGATTGATAATATTCACGTTGTGGTGGCTGGGTGGCCGCTTGTTGCCAATAGCAAATTACTTCATCATATGTTGCCACATCTTGTTCCGCCAATCGACCGAAAGTACACGCTCAAGTACTTCATAAATCGGAATGACGATAGCCGCAACCAGCCATCATATAGTTTTGAAAGGCTATTCAGAAGTTTCTGGAGAGTCGCAGTTGCAAACGGGCCTTTACTTGCTGAAATGTGTGTCGATACTTGGGAGTTACCAAATGCGTGGAACACAACCGTACCAAAAATAATTGACAATGCACTTGTATTGGCGGCACAGTGACGCAACCGGCCCTGCGTATAACACGGCGAATAACGACACTCGCTCTGTTTGAAAGGAAATAATTGTGCTCGTTCCGCCGTTCTGCTCACGATGGATTTGTCATTTGATAGTTCGCAAAACGGCGGCGTTGTTTGCCGAGACGTTATGCGCCACGCAGCGGGATCACGATTTTCCGCAAAGGGTATTTAGGAGGACATTATGCCGAGACAATCCAAAAACGCCGCAGCCGAGAAACGCAGTGAGTTAATCGTCGCCTACGATGCCATCCACCAACACTGGGTGCATGCTGAAGAAGAACGTTGGTCGATATTGAACAATTTCCTCGTCGCGAGCACCATTCTCTTGCTCGCATGGGCAGCAGTATTTGTCACACAAGCAACTACCCCTCGCAGGATAGTATTGATACTCCTATCTCTTGGTGGCTTAGGAATCAGCTCACTATGGATTACGATAGCAAGCCGTGTCAGCATATTCATAGATCTCTATACACGACTCGGCGAAGAAGTCGAAGGATCGTTGAATCTTCCGAATGGCCCCTTTGTTCAAGCAAAGGAGAGAATTCGACACGGGAAGGGACTCGAAGCGCGACTCACAGGCTGGCCGAACCGAATGATCGATTCACTGGGGCTGAAGATTTCGTCACGCGTTTTTGTCACGTTAATACCCGGAGTGTATGCAGTCGTTTGCATCGTGCTGTTGATTATCTCTATTTTCACTTGAATGAACGTCGTCGCTGAACGACCTCGAAGCACTTGAACCATGCTGGACGGCTGCGCGGCGTATGACAAACGGCAAACCGGCGCTCGCACACTGGATAGGTAACGTTGAAGTTCAGATTGACCAAATGTAAAGTGCTTGTAACTGCGGTTTGCCTAATCGTTACGCTACCGTTATAATCTCAGCATCATCCGCTTCGTGTCGTTCCCGGTACAGCCCGCCAATCGCTCCGCCCACCACAAAGACAACGCTTGAATAATAAATCCACACCATTGTTACAAGAATGAATGCGTACGTTCCGTACAATTCATTAAAAGGGTGGAACGTTTCTAAATACCACGAGAAAAGGTAACTCGCAGTTTCCCACAAAATGGTTGTTGTCAGCGCGGCAACAAGCGATGAACGTACGGTAGTGCCGTAAAATGGAATGAAGCGGTAAGCAATGAATGCAATGATAATAAGAAGAGCAAACGTAGTGATTGCCGGAATGAATTCCGGAAGCCCGATGAAAAACGGTTCTCCGGTTTGCCGGAAAAGTTCGCTGCTGTATTGATTGATGAAAGAGTAAACCCATTGAAGCACTGTCAGCAGGATAAAAAGAATTCCAAGCGCAAGTACAAGTAAAATGTCTTTTACTTGCGCAATCAAAATACTGTGCGTCGAATTGATGCGGTAAATTCTGTGAAGCGCACTGCGCACGGCGCTAAATAACGAAGTGCTGGTATAAATCAAAACGATCACACCAAAAATTCCCATCGATTTACGGAACGCCACAAGATCATGAATGATGCGGCCCGCGAAGTGGCCGACTTCCGACGCGTACGGGCGGTTGGGGAGCGCCTTAGCAACAAGTTCCTGAATGTTCGCCGTCGCAATTTGTGTGGAATTCAGCAACGAGCCGATGAGTGAAGAGAAAAGAAGAAGAAGCGGGATAAGGCAGAGAATGATGTTGAATGCAATTCCCGATGCGAGGAAGAGAATATCGTCTTCGATGAACCGCACGTAAACGCCCTGAAGGTAGTAGTATGTTTCGGCAAAAAGTTTTTTGAAGAAATTTTTCACGGTGTGCACCGGAATGTCGGGCAGTGACACAAAAAATGGAAACGGTCCGAAGCAATTATAACGACTGCTTTTTCAGCGTTGCGAACATGTGCGACTGAACAAGCATTCCCCAAAAAACGACGAATGGCCAACCGATGATGAGCATCATCCAGCCGAGTGAAATTGATAACGCTACGGTTCCGTACGAGATCAAAACGCCGCACAAAAAAAATAGTGGCGTGCGGAGAACAAGTGTCAATATTGATTTCCAGTCAAAACAGTCGCGAAGCAAAAACCGGAAGGCATATTGAGCAGCAAAAACGGGCGACGCGATGAGAAGAACAACGATGCTTCCTGCAATGATCCATGCAGAATGATACAAAACATTCAAAGCAGCAAACGGCACAGCGTACACGGCGAGGGCAAACACAAGGCGAATTCCATGTGAAAAGAAACGTCCGCTGTGACGCCATTCAGGCAGTGTTTCATTATCGTGAAGAAACCCGTTCATCAGTTCTATAAGATAGCCGATCAATAGAAAAATTCCAACAAGAACGGCGGAGAGAAGGAATACCAATCCGCCAACGAAGACTTTTGAAAACCAAAAATCGTCTTTAAACATGAATACAAGCGAGTTAGAAAGACGCGGTGTGGGTGTGTTCGGCTTCATATTTTTCGTACACAGGATAGAAAGTTTTTTTCTCTGTTGCAAGTGAGGTTTTCTTTGCCGAAAAACGCTCTTGACTTTACGGGTTTCAATCTATAAGTTTCAAGCGGTTTTTCTTTAGCAAGCTTATCAATTTTGTGGCGGTCTTTTCCTTCACAAATCCGAATGGGTGATACTATGGCAAAGAGCAAACCGATAACACGGAGAAAAAAAACCGATTCTCCCGTAAAAAAGCCATCATCATTAGTCGCGCCTGAAGAAATGAAAGACATTCCTGTTGAGGAGGGCGGGAAGGATGTTTTTCAAATCATCCGAAAAGATTTAAGCGATGGCATTGAATATCAAATCAAAACATTCAAATCGAATTTGCAGACGGAGCTCGAGCACGAACTTCGGCTTCTTTCCAGCCAAAACCGCCGGTACTTTTGGATGCTCGTTTCTGTGTTCGTCGTTCTTGTCGGAATGACGATAGCAACCGTGTTCGGAATGCTTCGCTCGTTCAGCACTTCACAGAAACAAACGCTTGACGAACGCATGAGCGAAATGAAAATGTTTACAGGCTCTGAAGTGGAACGATACGCGTTTCGAATGGATTCTGCGCTTGCGGTGCTGCAGCGAACCGTTGAAATAAAACTGACACAGCGCAACAACGAACTTATGACGTATTTTAAAGGATTGAACGAAATTTATTCATTAGATTCGGCGGCACGGCGAGGCTCGCGTACGGCTTTTACACAATTGCAGAATATTTCAAAACGCGGCGGAGAAAAAGAAGAAGCTGTGCCGCTTTCAGCGCCGTCTTCGATTGAGAAGAATCTTTTCAATACAAAATTACAGTACGCGGTACTGCGTTCACCGGAATATTCGACCGGCGGAGAGTATGCTCCAATTATTTTAGGCAGCGACACAACGATTGTTACCGAGGTGTCGGGTCCTCAATTGGTGAAGCTGATGCAGGACCCGAGACTTTCAGTACATCAAGTTCATGCCGTCATGTCACAGTTATGGAAGCAGCAGCCGGAACAGATAACGGTGGATTTGCTTTACCTTCTCGAAAATTCCAACAATCTTGCCGCGAATGTCGCTGCATGTTCTCTGCTTTCACATTATTACGGACCCAAAGCGGACATCTACGAATTTGATAAGTGGATTCAATTCTTGAAAGTAAAATTACAAGTGAAAGGGTAGGTTGACGAAAGGATAAAATGTATGCAGCTTCTTACACTACACATTGAAAAACCGGCCGACATGAATTTCATTCTCGGACAATCGCATTTTATTAAAACGGTGGAAGATATTCATGAAGCGATTGTACAAACAAACAGCGCAATCAAATTCGGAATTGGCTTCTGCGAATCATCCGGCCCGGCGCTTGTGCGCTGGAGCGGCAATGACGATGCGATGATCGCGCTGGCAAAAAAGAACGCGATGAATCTTTCCTGCGGACATGCTTTCATTATATTTATGGAAAACGGATTTCCGGTGAACATTCTGAACGCGATCAAAAATGTTTCCGAGGTGTGTCGCATTTATTGCGCGACGGCGAATCCGGTGGAAGTCATCGTTGCCGAAACCGAACAAGGGCGCGGCATCATGGGTGTGATTGACGGCATGAGAACGAAAGGCATTGAAACAGAAACAGATATTCAAACACGAAAAAACTTTTTACGAACGATCGGATATAAATTATGACAGACACGAAAGCACAATTCACCGCGCCAAGTTACCAGCCATGGCGTTTGCAAACGCTTACACAAAAAATTCTCCGCCAGAATCAATACACCGTTGCATTGCTGCCAATCGGCTCGACGGAAGCGCACGGAATGCATGTGCCGTACGGCTCGGATGCATTTCATGCCGCCGCAATTGCCGATCGCGTCTGCGCGGAGGCGTGGAAAAAAGGCGCGCGCCCGCTGCTGCTGCCAACAATCCCGTACGGTGTTCAGGGAAACACAATGGGCTTTCCGATGAATCTTAATGTTCGCCAGGCAACGCTGGATGAAATGGTGATGGACATTATTCGGGCCCTCGAATACCACGACATCTTCAAACTTATTATTGTGAACGGCCACGGCGGAAATGATTTCAAGCCGTTGCTGCGGGATATTTATCCGAAGACGAAAGTGTTTGCGTGTTTGATTGATTGGTGGAAAGCGGGGAACGACAGGATCAAAGAAATTTTTGAGAATCCCGGCGAGCACGCCGATGAGCTTGAAACGAGTGTTGATATGGCGCTGTTCGGCGAACTTGTGCATCTTGGTGATGCAAGCGACGGTTCGACAAATCCTTCCCGCTTTGAAGCGATCAATCGCGGTTGGGCTTCTGTGGCGCGTCCGTGGCATCTTGTCACGAAAGATTCCACGCACGGCGACCCGCGGAAAGCGTCGGTAAGAAAAGGAGAGCAATATCTCAGCATTGTTGTTGAGCGGCTTGCACAATTTGTTGTTGAGTTGGCAAAGGCGAAGATGGATAAGAAGTTTCCGTACTGAGAAGTATGGAGGATTGTTTTTATGAAATACGGACTTGTTCTTTTTCTTATTTCGATCAGCATTTTTTTCCAACAGAGAATTTTTGCTCAACCCCAGTTGTGGGATATATACTCAGTTTCCAATCAGCCATTTGTCAATATCACAGTGGACAAGTACGAGTCGGATTCATTGTATCTGAAATTTATGGACCGGGCGATTGTGCTTCATCAGGATTCCGTTAAGTATCTTGTGAAAAGGAATACATCGAAATTTGGAATTGGATTCCTGATTGGCGCTGTTGTCGGAGGAGTATTCTTTAATACAACTTTGCAGGGATCAAACGATCCGCTCTCGCAATTTGGACGTTTGTCGTTAACTGGTCTAGGAATAGTCGTAGGTGGTACAATAGGCGGCCTGCTTGGGTCTGCGCAAGGAACGGACACTAAGTATCAGATTGAAAAAATGAATACTGAAGAGAAAAGAAAATTATTAAGCGGATTATTTCATAATTGAACGTCCAATCATTTCAAAAGAGATGAGAGCACTTTATACGGTTGTAATTCTTTTTTTAGTTCTACCTACAACAACTTACTCTCAGCATTACAACTGGACAGTTGCATGTTTTAACGGAACCACATTTAGCGAAGTGCATCCTGACACTGTTCGCAACGATTCTGTCGGCTGCTCCGATTCGAAAAGAAATATGTAATGGATGCACATTGACAGCATTCATAGTCTCACTTATAATTACAATCCGGCGTTGTTAATGCTGACACTGATGGGAGGAATAATCGGAGCAACGGGAAACGACAATATTCTCGATCCTGATCGCACCGACCATGTTCGCTGGGATGGTGTTCTCATCGGCACAGTAGTCGGAGCTGGTTTCGCTTACGTTCTTGGTAATACCTTTGGAAAAGAAAAAGTTATTCTCGACGGCATTGAACACAACATGAAAAAGGAAGTGATACGAGCAAGAGTGGCTCATTGGACTGGCCAGGTTGCTGTTATCGAAAAGAAATGATATTTCATCTTTCAGGTCTTGACATCCACAAACTCTCTCTGTATATTTTCAGCGGCAAATCAACTGATCTTCTCATAAGTCCCGAAGGGACTCCTTCGGAACATTTCCGCCAAAGGCGGACAAGTCGCAGTCATTCAACTACTCAGCTCTCTCTGTCTTCTCACAAGAATTGGAGATGATCCATGGCTCATTGGTACTGCCGATGTACGATAATTCTGCTGACCCTTCTTTTTGTTTCTTCCCTTTATTCCGGCACAACGGGAAAAATTTCCGGAACAATCACTGATGAAAAAACCGGCGAACCGATCGCGGGCGCAACCGTTCTCATTGCCGGAACGAAAACCGGCGCCGCGTCTGATATTGGCGGTATGTATGTCATTGCAAACGTCGGTCCCGGTACCTATACGCTGAATATTTCCAGTGTCGGTTATCGGAAGTACATTTTTGAAGGCGTGCAGGTCAACACCGACTTCACTACGCGCATTGATGTGAAGCTTTCTTCCGAAGCGGTAAATCTTGAAGCTGTCGTTGTTCACGCCGAGCGTCCGCTGGTGCGAACCGATCTCACTTCGTCACAGGTTTCGGTTGATGCCTCGCAGATCAAAGCGCTTCCTGTCGAAAATGTAACGGCGATTCTTTCCACTCAGGCCGGCGTGATTGCCGATGCGGGCGGGGCGCTTCATTTCCGCGGCGGCAGAGCGGATGAGGTTTCTTACACGGTGAACGGCGTTTCCATCAATAATCCGTTCACCAATACGAACAGCATCACCATTGCAACGAATGCAATTCAGGAATTATCGGTCGTGCAGGGAACATTCAATGCTGAATACGGCAACGCGTTGAGCGGCGTGGTGGAAACAGGCTTGAAAGAAGGCGGGGAAACGTACAACGGCCAGATTACTTTTTACACAGGAGACAGAGTCAGTTCACACAACAACATTTTTTTGAACGTGGATAAGATCGATCCGCTGAGCAATTATATTACCGAAGGATCGGTTGGAGGACCAATTCCGCTGACGAACGGATCGGTGACTTTCTTTGCTTCTGCGCGTTCGGAAATTGACCGCGGCTGGCTTTACGGCGTGCGCGAACATTCAGTGTGGGATAGACCCGACTTCACGAACGACACAAACTGGATTGTGCCGATGACGGGAGACGGTGCACTTGTTCCGATGAATCCCGACAATTCGATCAGCGCGAGCAATCGTGTGACATTCAATTTGAGCTCAACACGAAAATTGAGTTATGATTTCGTGTTCAATCAGGATCGTTACCGCGGCTACAATCATGCGTTCAAATATAATCCGGATGGCACCTACAACAATTACGAGAATGATGTTTTTCATACGATAGAATACACCGATTGGTTCGACACGAAGACCTACATTAAAATCCGCGGGTCGTACAGCCGGTACGATTATGAACAATACCGGTACAAGGATATGGATTCCATTCATTATGCACCGACGGAAGATTTGCAGACCGGCATGTCGGGCGGCGGATTTTATTTAGGCGGAACGCTTAACGGGCGTTTCGAGCAGACTGCTGAGATGTATCAGATGAAGGGCGATATTGTATCGGAGCTTTCCGCACGCAATGAAATGAAAGCCGGCGTTGAGGCGGTATTTCCGCAGATGCGGCAGTTTTCCGGCACTGTGCTGCGCGATCTGGTTACTAATCTTCATCCCGTTTATCCTCAGGTAAACGATTCACGCATCAACAGCTACGCACGATTTCCAAAGCAGTACGCCGGCTATCTTCAGGACAAGATGGAGTACCAAAATATCGTTTTGAATCTCGGTTTGCGATATGATTATTTTAAAGCGAATGCCAAGTATCCGGCGAATATTTTTTATCCGCGCGGTGCACAAGTTGACGCGCTGGCGAAGCAAACGTTAAGTCCGCGCATCGGCATTTCGTACCCGATCACCGACCGCGGCATTATTCATTTTTCGTACGGGCATTTTTACCAAATGCCGCAGCTTCGGCGGTTGTATGAAAATCCGAACTTCAAATTCGGTGTGGATGTAACGTCCACAACATTCGGCAATGCAAACCTCGATCCGCAAAAGACGGTGACGTACGAATTCGGCTTGCAGCAGCAACTGACCGATAACCTTGTCATGAACGTTACCGGCTTTTACAAAGATGTGCGCGATCTTTTCGCCGTGCAGACAATCCGCATCAGCGGAGATACGACGTTCAATATGTATGTCAACCAAGATTACGGAAATATTAAAGGCATCACGTTCAGACTTGAGAAGCGGCGGCTTGCTTCCGATCTTCTTTCGTTGACGATTGATTACACATTTCAGGTTGCCGAAGGCAACGATGTGAGCGCGGATGCATTCTTCATTGATCAATCATCCGGGCGTGAAAGCGAAAAGGTTGTTGTGTTCCTTGATTGGGATCAGACGCACACATTAAACACGACGCTCACGCTTGGTAAATCGCAAAATTGGAACGTCAGTGTTATCGGAAAAGTCGGCGCCGGTCTCCCGTACACTCCGTTTGTCGCGGATAACCAAGTAGTGCTCAAACGCAATTCCGCCAGGAAGCCGATGCAGTCCACAGTTGATCTGGTTGCGGAAAAACATTTCCAATTTGCCGGTTTGACGTACACTGTTTTTTTGAAGGTCTACAATCTTTTTGATACGCTCAACGAAGTGCTCGTGTACGACGACACAGGGCGTGCAACATACACTCTAGCGCCATCGCGCGGTGAAGGTGCAAACGTAGATGCGCATGTCGGTGTTGTTCCCGGCATTCATGGAACAAGCGATTACTTCAATAACCCTGCGTATTATTCGCCGCCTCGTGAAGTACAGGTCGGCGCATCCATCACTTTTTAATTCATTCATGACGTAAGGTGAACATTGTATGAAAGTGTACGGTCGAATTATTCTCATTATGATAAGCTGCACAGCAATCCTCACTGCGCAGCAGCAGCGATTGACGAAAGCGGATATTCCGGCATGGTTTAATAAGCAGGCGAGCGCTGCCGACAGGAAATACTTCCTGATGAACGGAAACCAAATTGTCGGAAATATTTATAATTACGGCGGCATTGCACCGGGGCTCGGACTTCTGCGCCACGTCAATAATATGGTTTGGCACGGCTTAGGCGACATCTATCAGTTTTGCCCACTTGTTGCGGCGTCAGTTATTGATTCAAGCGGCAAGGTTGTCGCGATCTCTTCCGATGCTGTGAATGATGTGTACGCAAAAGATGTGGATCAGAACGACAACTCGGTCATTTACGGATGGGAACCGTTGCCCGATTATGCTGATCCTTCATCGCCTGTGATGGCATCAAGCGGTGCACCTGATATTAGTCCGCGTGACGGCAAGCCGGATAGCTGGCCCTCGAGTTGGTACAATCCGTCGAAAGGGCAATATGTGTGGCCCGGCTACCTGCGTCAGGATGTTCCCAACGCCGACCTTGAAGTGCTGTGGGGTATGGACGACCGCGACAACAGTGAGTTTGCATATTTTCCGTTCTATAAAGATACAGTCGCTTCCGACGGACGGCATTTACGCGGATTAGGAGTGAAAGTAGAAGGGCGTGCACTGCAGTGGAGCAATGCGCTTGCGCAAAATACTATTTTCTTTGTTTACACTGTTCAGAATTACAGCACGCGCGATTTAGATACCGTGTACTTCGGCATGTACGGCGATGTTGATGTCGGCGGCGGCTATCCGATCAACACGGCTGAATCACAAGATGATCTTGGATTTTTTATTTCCCCGTTGGATACAGTTGACCGGCTCACAGGAAAACCGGTAGCAGTTTTTTCACGAAGCCTCGTGTATTTCTGGGATAATGACGGTGTCGGCAATTATGGATTGCGCACGCATTATGATGCATGCAAATTTTTAGAGAGTCCGGGAAATCCTAACGACGGCATTGACAATGACGGCGACGGCATGATTGATGAAAGTCAGACGAATGGAATTGACGACGATCATGATTGGAAAGCAACGAATGACGATGTCGGCATTGACGGCGTTCCGGATACGCATGATCCGGGCGAGGGGGACGGTGTACCGACCGCCGGCATTCGCTTGCCGGATGGAACACTTGATCCGCTTCATCCGGGTGAACCGAATTTTGAACTGACCGATCTCGATGAATCAGATCAGATCGGTTTGACTGCATTCCGAAGTTGGACATGGGGTGCAGACCCAGTCAATAATCTGAGCACCGACTCTTTGGTGTGGCAGCATCTTGAGGAAGGATTCTACAATACGATTCCGCAAGTAACAGACATTTCTTTTCTGTACGGCTCCGGGAAAATATCGTTGAAAAAAAGAGACACCGACGGTTCGATAAAACGATTCTCCATTGCGCTGCTGATGGGAGAAAATAAAGATGATATTCTTCTCACGGCACAAACGGTGCAGGTCATTTACAATCAGAACTATCAATTCATCCGTCCGCCGGATAAACCGATTGTGACGGCGGTTGCCGGAGATCGCAAAGCGACACTGTATTGGGACAGCGAGGCAGAGAATAGCGTTGATCCGATTCAGGGAAAAGATTTTGAAGGCTATGTGATTTACCGAAGCACTGATCCGCAATTTTCAGACATCAATCAGATTACCGACGGCAAAGGCACATCGCTTCTCGCACAGCCGTTACAGGATTCAAAAGGGCGGGACGCAAAATGGGATATTGCAACACGGCCCGAACCGTTTGCCGATAGCGGATCTGCCGGCGCTGTGTACGACAACACGATCAAAAAATGGTATAAAGATTTGAACGGCAACGGGAAATGGGATGCATCAGTTGACGATTATTGGAAAGGGTACGCGCCCAAAGCGTACGACGGCCGGGGAGTCTCATATTATCTCGGCGACAACACAGGCTTAGTCCATTCGTATGTTGATTCCAACAATGTCATCAACGGTCAGACATATTATTATGCCGTCGTCTCGTACGATCACGGTGATTCCGTTCAGTATCCGCCGAGCGAGTGTACAAAGCGCATCAGCATTGACCCGATTACGTCGCGGATGACATTTGACGTGAACACGGTTGCCGTTATTCCTGGCCCGCGGTCAAGCGGATACACGCCGCCGGGATTTGCATCGGCCGAAGGCGCAGACCATATTCAGGGAAGTGCGACCGGAAGAATCACGCTGCAAATTCTTAACGACATGGCAATTTCGGGCGACGCGCAATATGGAATTACATTTGCCGATTCGCTGCAGACGGACACAAAAAAGATTGCGGCGGTGAACTATTCCGTGCTGCGTCTTGATCCTGTCACATCTCAAGTATATTTGTTCGATACGAATTATGTGAAGATCGGCAGAACGAACGTTTCCGTTGATTCTTTTTTTGTCGTTTCCGATGCTCAGTCCAATCAGGTTTTTGCGATGAACACGGACTATGTTCTCGATCCCGTGCGCGGACTTCTTCGCAAGACCGGCAGCGGCGCAATGAAAAATAAAACGGGGCCATTCAACGTAACATACCGCTTCTTTGGCCAGCCGCCGAGCACGCTGATCAACAACGAAGAAGCAAATCCGGTGTTTGACGGCATCAAGGTTTTCGCCCAGAATCAACCGTTAGCGCTTGATACGATAAACAGTACGTGGGTAAATGATAATAATAAGACTATTGATTACCACGTCGGGCTTCCAACCATCGGGACAATCAAAGTGGCTCCGTTTGATGTTCAGATTTTCTTTTATTCCTCCGATACCCTGGCGAATGGTATGTACGCTTACGGCGATACGCTGCCGAACACCATCAATAAACCGGTGATCACTCCATTCCACATCGTCAATGTCACTAAAGATTCTATTCGGGCAAATATAAAGATCACTGCCCGCATTTTAGAATCGAAGCCCACTGTTGTGAAAGGGGCAAAGGACGGGCGGTGGGATTTCGGCGAACCGATTATTTTTGTCACTCCACCGCCGTACGGCAGCGGAAATAACACAATGTATCAAGTAACTTTTTCTGCAAAAGATTCGCTGAACAAAAAGTTCGGCGGAGAAATATTCAGGATTGTTACCCAGCAGCCGTTTACTTCAAAAGATGTCTATCAGTTTCAAACCGTTGCGGCGAAGTTTGACGCAGCGAAAGCGTCCGGCACGCTTGACCGCATCAAAGTCGTGCCGAACCCGTATGTGGCGGTCAACGACATCGAACCGACCGATCGGTTGCCGGGAACGACACGCGGCAGCCGCAGAATTTATTTTGAACATCTTCCGCCGCGCGCGACCATTCGCATTTTTACTTTGTCGGGCGAGTTGGTGCGGACGCTTGAACATGATTCAGGTATTGATAATGGCCGCGAGTACTGGGATTTGCTCAACCGCGATAATCTTGGTGTTGCCTACGGTGTGTATATCGCCCACATTGATGCGCCCGGCGTGGGGCAGCGCATTGTTAAATTTGCCTTGATCAAATGAAAAGTTTGAACACGAAATCGCTATGAGGCTATGATGAAACAATTGTTGTTTACATTTTGCATTCTTGTTGGTGTAGCTGTAACGGTTCACGCACAATCTGCGCCGTCGATTACAAAAACAGGAACGACTGCCGCGCAATTCCTGAAGATCAGCGTCGGGGCGCGTTCTATCGGAATGGGCGGAGCGTTTACCGGAGTTTCCGATGATATTGCGGCGATCTATTGGAATCCGGCGGGGCTGGCGCAGATGACGACCGGCCAGGCGGAATTCAATCATGTGAATTGGATTGCCGACGTGAAATATGATGTTGCCGCCGCATCAATTATTGTTGACGGAATTGGAACGCTCGCTGCAAGCTTCGCCACGCTGAACGATGGCGAGATGGAAGTAACGACGACGAGTGAGCCGGAAGGGACAGGGGAAAAATTTACGGCGGGAGCGACGATGATGGGCGTATCCTACGCGCGCGCTTTGACCGACAGATTTTCTATCGGATTCAATTTCAAATATCTCAGTGAGTACATCTGGAACGAATCATCGTCCGGGTTTGCCGTTGATTTCGGAACGATGTTCAACGCTCCCGTGCTGAACGGATTGAAAATCGGCGCAAGCATGTCTAACTTCGGACCGAAGATGCAGCTTGACGGGCGCGATGTGCTGCTGCTTGTTCGTTCCGGCGCAGGGGATCAGAATCTTGTGAACGCGCAATACTCCCTGGACAGCTACGAACTTCCGCTGTTGTTTCGCGTCGGCGTTGCAACAGATGCGATGAAAGACGAAAGCTCGCGGCTCACGCTTGCCGTTGACGCCGTTCATCCGAACGATAACACAGAATACGTAAACAGCGGCATCGAATATTCATGGTCGGAAATGGTTTCAGTGCGTGCCGGATGGAAATCGGCGTTTGAGCGGGGAGGAGAGCAGGGGCTGACGCTCGGCGGTGGATTGAATTACACACTTCAAGGCTCGCTCGGAGTTGTTTTCGATTATGCGTATCAGGATTTCGGACGGCTGCAGTCTGTGCAGTACTTTTCGGTCGGAGTGAAGTTTTAATTTTCCTCTCGAATGTGAAATAGTATGAAGAAAATATTTCTTTTGAGTTTTTTCGCGATTTCTTTTCATTCATCGTGTGAATCAGAATTAATTTTTGTTTGCCCAGGATTGAAAATTGGGTATACGTTTGGCAACCAAGGCGGTTTTACACTTGGTTATGAAGTGTCAATCGTCATTGTAAGTTTAACTACTGATTCAAGATATGGTATAGTCTATGACTATGATATTTTCAGAGATAATGCAAAGTATCATATCGGCTTGGAATATATGTATCGTGTTGGCGGAATTGATATTGGTCCCACTTTTTTTAGAAGCCCAAGCCTTAATAAAACTGGCTTCACTGTCATTCCGTTTGGAGGCATGTTCGTTCTCCCTTATTATAATTTTACTTACATAGACCATCAGACTATGTTCCATGAAGTTGGAACGTATGGTAAAATATTTATTGGCGATCTATCATGGTTTAAACTAGAGTAACGTGAACCTCCGTCTTTCAATATTCCTTCTTCTCCTTCCATTCCTTCTCACTGCTCAGTTTCAGCAACACACGCTTATTTTTGTCGGCGATACACAGTCACCGATTTGGTTTGAAAAATTCTATCTCCAATACAACAATAATGAAAAAGCGACGCAGAATATTTTTTCTGCAGTTCTGAAAGAGCAAAATGTTGACGCGGTGATCCACGCCGGAGATATTACCGGCTACGGTTCATCGAAAAGTGAGTGGAAGCCGGTGCTACCGTTTCTCGATTCATTGCGTGAGCGATCAATTCCATTTATTGCTGCAAAAGGCAATCACGATTATATGTTTCTTCCTTCCACGGCAATGAAGCGATTCAAAGAATATGTTCCAAGCTCTGCTTCTGATTACTCGCTGTGGAAATTTGATAACGTGGCGATTATTCTGCTAAATTCGAATTTTTCAAGATTGAATTCGTCTGTAATTACTACGCAGAGAAAATGGTATGTTTCCATGCTCGAAAAATGCGAAGCCGATACGTCGGTGCATTTTATTATCACAGTAGATCATCATCCTCCGTTTACCAACAGCAAGGTAATCAGCGGTTCGGAAGAGGTAAGAAAAGATTTTTTGCCGGCATTTTTTCAGTCAAAGAAAGCTGTCCTATTTGTCAGCGGACATGCGCACCGGTTTGAACATTTCCGTCAGCAGGGAAAAGATTTTCTCGTTGTCGGAGGCGGCGGAGGATTATTACACAATGAACAGACGCCTCCTGTTATGAATGATCTTTACACAGGAAAGGACGAAGGGGAATTTTTTCATTATGTGAGATGCCGTGTCTTTGCAGATTCTCTTTCGTTTGAGATTGTTAAAGTTACCCCGCATCCCGCGCGGACAGAGATCGTTCATCATTTTGAAATTTCTGCTGTGGGTAGAAAACAATAGGATTTATATTTACCTCGGTATTCTTCTTCCATATTCATTCGAATCTGCAACACGCTCGAAATAATTGTACGCCGCGCGCGAAACGGCCGTGATGATCTCTGGTCCCTCTGAATCTACCAGCAGCAATTTTGTCATCACGCAAATGATATAGGGATGATCCGGCAGCGCGACAATGCCGACATCGCATCGTACGCCTTCAATATCGCCTTCTTTATTTGCCAGTGAAACAGACGGAGGGATGCCGCTGCGAAGCGGCCCGTCTTTGTCAATGCGCATGATGGAAAGCATGTCGTCGCACGCGGCTTTGTTGACGATTTCTCCCGCATCCATTTTTTCGAGCACCATCATCACATCGGCAGGCGTGCTGATATTTTCTTTCCCTTCCGCCGCCGCTTTGTAGTCCATCATCACACGTTGAAGCTTTGTATGCGCCGCGCCGATTTTTTTCAGCGAAGCGTTGACGTTGTCCATTCCAACTTTGTCAATCAGTAAATTTGTCGCGCTGTTGTCGCTGAGAACAATCATCAGCACGGCGTAATCCCGCAGTGTCATCGAGACATTGTTATCAAGCGAATTCAGAATGCCGGAACCGCCGACTTTGAATTTAGGTAAAAGCGGCACAACATCGGCGAGAGAAAATTTCTTTTCTGCCGCCTGCCGGTACAACTCTGCAAGAATGTGAATTTTAATTGCGCTTGCCTGCGGAAAGATTTCATTTTCGTTGATGAGAAATTGCTCACCCGTTACCAAATCCTTGATTGCAACACCGACAACGCAATTCGACGTATCGGCAATTGTGTGAAGTTGAGATGTAAATTTGTCCTTCAGGAGTTTCGTCTGTGACAATGATTGACTGAATGCTGCAGTCACAGCGACGAGCGAGTAGAACAGCACTGTTTTCAACGCCATTTCTGATTTGTGCATGGTGTATCCTTCCTTTCTGTGCCTTAGCGGCTTTGCGATAATTTTCAACGCGTTACTTGCTTGCTCCGGCAAAAATACCGCGCTCAAAATATTTTTGCATGAAGAGAAAAACGATAATGACAGGTACAATGGCAAGCACCGACCCAGCGGCGACGTACCGGTAATTGTCAACGAACGTTCCGATCATTGAACTTAATCCGACCTGTAATGTATAATGCTCGGGACTTTTCAGAACAACGAGGGGCCAGAGAAAATCTCCCCATGTTCCAATGAATGTAAAAATTGTCAGCGCCGCCATCGAAGGTTTTGTCATCGGCAGCATGACGCGCCACCATAATTGAAGCGACGAAACGCCGTCCATGATTCCGGCTTCTTCAATTTCTTTCGGAATGGAAAGAAACGCCAGCCGCATCATGTAAATGCCGAACCCTTCCACCGCAAACGGAAGAATCACGCCAAGCAGCGAATCTGCCATGCCCATGCGCAGGACGGTGGTGTAGAGCGGAATGATGATGACTTCTTTCGGTATCATCATTGTGCTGATGATGAGAAAGAAAAAGAAATTGCGTCCGCGGAAGCGGAAGCGCGCAAGCGAAAATCCCGCGAGCGATGAGATGAGGACGTTCAGAAAAATTGATGTCGCGGCGACAATAATGCTGTTGATGAAGTAGATTCCGAACGGAACCGCGTTCCACACTCCGGAGTAGTTTTGTGTCACACCATGTTTCGGAATCAGTGACGGCGGGAAGGCGAAGAGTTCTTCTGTGCCTTTGAATGATGTGCTGAGAAGCCAGAGAAAAGGTGCGACGGCGATGAACGCGCCAAGCGTGAGAAGAAGAACAATCAGTGTTTTGCCCGCGAGCTTCATCCGCGCTGCTCTATCAATTTGATGTTGACGTATGAAAATGACAAAGTAATCAAAAATAGTACAACGCCGACTGCCGAACCGTATCCAAGATCGAAGCGTTCGAATGCTTGTTGATAAAGGAAAGATACGAGCGCTTTATTTGCCATGGGAGCGCCGGGAATCATAATGTAAATTTCGGTAAAGATTTTAATTGCCGCAGTGGATGAGATGACGAAAATAAATATGAGCGTCGGTTTCAGCAGCGGAATGAGAATGTGAAACGTTTGCTGGAAGATTGTGGCGCCGTCAATCAGGCTTGCTTCTTCTACTTCTTTCGGAATCAATGCCAGTCCGGCGAGAAAGATCATCATGTAATATCCTGCACCGCGCCATATTGTTACAAGCATAATGCTGATGATCGTTGTCGGGTATTCCGTAAGCCAATGAACATTCGGAATGGAAAGGAGCGAAAGAAAATAATTTGCAATGCCGGTGTCTTCAGCAAAGATCCATCGCCAGATAATTCCTGCAATCACAATCGGTGTGATGACCGGCAGGAAATAGAATGTGCGAAACAGTTTTGTGCCGCGCTGAAGATTTCGTACACACAAAGCGAGCACAAGAGAGAGGAACATGAGCACGGGCGTGACGAGGATGAAGAGGAATGAATTCAGAAGCGTCCACCAGAAATTCACGTCGGCAAAAAGCCGGCGGTAGTTTTCCATGCCGACGAACGTGCTTGCCGAGAAAACGGAGTAATTCAAAAAGCTGTAATAGAAGATTTGCAGCGCAGGAACAACCATGAACCACGCGAGAAAGACGATTGCGGGGAGGAGAAAAAAATATGGAGTCCTGCGGCTCATGATGCTATCGTAGCGGTTGTGAAAGGATCACGTTCCATTTCGCGGCGGCGTTGTCGAGAGCCTCCTTTGTCGTCATTCTTCCTAAGCAGGCGTTTTGAATCGCTTCATCGAAAATGTCGTGGAGATGAACATAGTCAGGATGCTGTTTGTAAGAACCTAATTGAAATGCCGCAGGTAATTCTTCTGCGCCGACGATACGCGCTTCGGTTTCAAGCGTGCCGTCGTTCTGCGTGAAGAAGGAATCTTTCAGCGCTTCTGTCACCGATGGATATGTCGTTTCGATTTTACTGAAGGCGGTTTGATTTTTGGCATTGGTGACGAACAATGCAAAGTCCACAGCTTCTTTCGGATGTTTGCCGGAGGCGAGAACGGAGAGCGCCATTGTTGCAAGGTCTTGTTTTCCGGCTGCGCCGACCACGCTTGGTACGACGCCTGTTTCCTGATAAATCTCCGGCGCGTTGTCGTGAATACGGCGGAGGAATACCGGTCCCGTGAAAATCATTGCGACCTGTCCAGACTGATATGCTTCAACGACCGTTGAGCCGCGATTGATGACCGATTCACGCTGAAGATAACCGCCGCGATACAGATTCACCCATTCGTCAACAAGCGCGATGCCTTTCAGCGAATTGAAATTTGCTTTCGTGACATCGGCATTTGTCATCGGCACACCTTCGGATTCCAGCATTGTCGGGAGGTAACTGTCTTTGCCGATGTTCCAAAAGAGCGCAAATTTTCCGGTGCGGTCTTTGTATGTTTTCACAAATGAAGCAAGCTGAACAAATGTTCGCGGGACATCTTGTTCAGTGAAACCGGCATCGTGAAGGAATTTTTTATTGTAGATGAGAACGTACGTGTTGAGATACCACGGAACAGCGATTGTTTTTCCTTCATATTGGCAAACGTTCAGTGCATTCGGAAAATACGATGCGAGCGTTTCTTTTGAAGTGAAGGCTGCGAAATCTACGAAGGCATTCATGTAATAGAAGCGGGAAAGAAAATCTGAGGAAAGATTGACGACATCGGGTCCGTTTCCTGCGGCGATCGAGGCGAGAAGCTTTTGCACCGCTGCGTCGTACGGTACATCAACCCAGCGCACATGAATTTCAGGGTGCTGCGTCTCGTACTCTTTCACGAGCGCATTGAAATAGTTGTCGAATGTCGGACTAAGCTGGAGTGTCCAGAATTCAAGTGTCGGTTTCGCCGGCTGCTTTGAACATCCGGCAAAAGAAAAAATAAGAAGAGAAAGGAATGCTGTAATGAAATTTTTCATATTTTATTACACGGGAATATAAATCACTTTGAGGAGGGATTCAAGGGAAGATTGATTCACCGTCACACTTTCTTTTGACTCTGCGTGGCTCATTTCGTACTTTCTAACCGATGAGAGATGTACTCGAGTATATTGCATACCGCTTCGCAGGATTCTTTGTCCGGCTGTTACCGTGGCGCAGCGTGAGTGTTGCCGGTAATGCTCTCGGCGTGCTCATCTTCTATGTCATGCCCGTCAGAAAAAAACTTACGCTTGAAAACCTGCGCCATGCATTTCCGGAAAAATCAAAAGTTGAAATCGAAACGGTTGCGCGCGCAGCATATCAAAATCTCTGCATTAGTTTGCTTGAAGTCTTCTGGTTTTCCCGGTTCACGCCGAAGAAAGTTCGCAGTATTATCGAAACGAGCGACCTCCAAAAAATGGATGAAGCTCTGGCGAAGGGAAAAGGCTTGATTATGCTCGGCGGACATTTTGGAAACTGGGAATTGGTCGCTCTTTCTGTCGGTTTACTTAGCGGGCACCCGCTCACCATCATCGTTCAGGAACAACGCAATAAATTTGTTGACCGCTTTATGAATTCAGCGCGGACAATGTTCGGCAACGAAGTGGTGGTGATGGATAAAGCACCGCGCGAGATTTTGCATGAATTGCGAAGCAACGGAGTCGTTGCAATGCTTGCCGACCAATCAGGCCCACGGGAAGGATTATTTGTGAATTATTTTCATCGCCCGGCAGCAACACACAAGGGCCCGGCAGTATTCAGTCTTCGCGCCGGCGCGCCGATTCTGATGGCGTTCCTGATCAGACAGGGAAACGGACGGTACAAAATCGAGCTTGCAGATGTTGACACAAACATTTCCGCCGAAACTGATGAAGAGAAAATACGGGAACTCACGCAGCGACACGTAATGCTGCTGGAGCAGTACGTCACTCGTTACCCTGATCACTGGCTGTGGATGCACAAGCGGTGGAAACATGTGGATAAGGCGCCGGCATCCGCTTTTGGCGGAGCGGCTGAAGAAGTATGAAGCAAATGCAGTTGAAAATCCCCTTGGGAAAGATACTTATTTTCCAAACTGCTTTTTTGGGGGATGTTATTCTCACTTTGCCGCTCGTTCAAATCCTTCACAGAAAATTTCCCGAAGCTGAAATTGATTTTGTGACGACGCCGCGTGCGGCAGAAATTTTGCGCGGGCATCGCGATATTCATTCCGTGATCGTGTACGATAAAAGAAAAACGCAGCGCGGCATTCGCGGAATGAGAGCGATAAGCCGGTTGCTGAAAAAAACGGGATACGATGTTGCCATTGTTCCGCATCGTTCATTGCGAAGTGCGTTGGTTGTGTATTGGAGCAAAATTCCGGAACGCATCGCATTTTCCACGAGCGCAGGTAAGCGGTTGTTCACGGAAAAAGTACAGTACAAAAAAGAACTGCACGAAGTCGAACGCAATCTTGAATTTCTTTCTGCATTGGGCATTCAACGTGCAGACAAAGAATTGCCGTCGCTGTATCCTTCTGCCGAAGATATTTCAGCGGTTGACCGTTATTTTCTCGATGAGAAAATACTTGCCCGCGGCGGGCTGGTAGCAATTGCGCCGGGTTCAGTTTGGAATACGAAGCGCTGGCTCCCGGAACGATTTTCTGAATTATGCCTGATGCTTTCCGGAGGTGGAATTGAAATTGTTTTGATCGGCGGAAAAGAGGACCGAGAATTGTGCGCTGAAATTAAAAATGCTGCCGGAACAGAGCGCGTTCATTCTGCTGCGGGAAAGTTTTCTATTCTTCAATCAGCAGAGTTGATTCGCCGCTGCGACGTTTTAATTTCCAACGACAGTGCGCCGCTTCATCTTGCTGTGGCAATGCGAACACCGGTTATAGCAATCTTCGGAGCGACAAGCCCAGCGTTTGGGTTTGCACCGTACGGCGAACGGGATATTATTGTTGAGCGCAATGATCTGGATTGTCGCCCATGCAGCATTCACGGCGGCGATAAATGCCCGATTGGAACGTTCGATTGTATGGTGGGAATCTCAGCGAAAAGAGTGTACGAGGAAGTGTGGAAAGTAGTAGAAAAGAATTGATTTTTTGCCTGTAAAAATCAAAATAATTATCCTATATTACAGCTATTAGATTAATGCAGCAACAACCTACCACTAATTTTTTTTTGGAGGTCATATGAAATATCTTGCAACTATCTGCGTGTTGTTTTTTCTCCCTTTGAGTATTCTTGCACAGGTCAGCATTGTTTCCACAACTCCGGCCAACAATGCAATCAACGTCTCGACAACGGCAACGATTACCATCACGTTCAATACAGCGCTTGATACCGTTGCAATGGAGCAGCTCAAAAATGGTGTGCTCTCCAATATTCAGGATAGCACCGTCAAACCGTACTTCAGTTCAGATGCAAAAACTTTTATAGCCGCGGATGTCCATCTTGAGACGAACACAGCGTATTATATTATGTTCCTCTACGCCAAGGGAATGAATGGCAGTACAATGGCGTCCCCGTATGTTTTCTACTTTACAACAGGATCGGCATTCCCTTCGATATCGGTAAGCGGTACCGTTTTGTCTCAAATTACCGGCGTTACGCCGCACAATGCTGTCGTAGGAATTTCGTTGACCAATCTCCAAAACAACAACAGCAACCATGGTCCGAATTTTGCAATGATGGCTACTGTAAATGACAACGGCACGTTCACAATTCCTTACGTTTCCAACGGAACCTATTTTCCGGCAGCGGCAGAAGACGTGGATGGCAATGGTTCGATTGACCCTGGTAAAGGGCCTGACGTTGTCGCTCTTGGCGATTCAATTGTGGTGAATGGTAGTTCGATCAACGGACTTTCTCTTATATTTGCCCCGCTAAGTATTGTCTCCACTGTTCCGGCAAATGGAGCAAAAAATGTTTCGCTCACTACGACGATTACAATCACCTTTAACGAACCGGTTGATACCAGTACAATGAATCAGATGAAAGATGCCGTGTTCTCTAACATTCAAGACTCGACGACTCAGCCGTATTATAGTGCCGATGGCAAGACTTTCATAGCGGCAAATGTTCATCTTAATTCGAACACTACCTATTTTGTCCTTTTCTCATTTGCAAAGGGGTGGGACGGTTCTAAATTGGCTTCTCCATATGTTTTCTATTTCACCACAGGCTCATCGTTCCCGTCGGATTCTGTCAGCGGCACTGTCGTTTCCGGAAGCACCGGCGTTTCACCGCAAAATGCATTTGTTGGACTTGCTAACAGCAACCCTCGAACCAGCAAAAATAATAATGGACCGGACTTTGCGATGACGGCAATTGTACATGACGATGGAACATTTACAATTCCCTATGTCAGTAATGGCACATATTTTCCGCTTGCAGCAAAG
>JAJYOI010000058.1 GCA_021796275.1 Bacteroidota bacterium | reverse complement strand
GGCACACCGTCAACGAAAGTAACATACGGTTGGTGGCCTCTGCCCGGGTATGCAAGCCGTTTCCAATCGAGCCCTGCGCAGAGTACCGATCCGGATACGTGGCCCGACCATTGGCCTGATGAACCGAGCGATTGGGATGGGAAGTGGAACGGGTTTTTCGGCAAAGGTGTGCAGAATGCGGATCTCGAATCGTATTTCGTGTTCGATGATAATGAAGACCGCGAGTATATTCTGAAAAATAATTTTCATCCCGACGCCGATGATTCGACGCGCGGCGGATTGGGAATGCAAGTACATGGGCGGGGATTTCAATGGTCGCAAGTGCTCGCTGAGGATGTGATTTTCTGGCATTACGAAATCACCAACATGAGCACGACGGATTACCCGAAAACGCTTTTCGGTCAGTACGTTGACTGGGGAATCGGCGGTCACGATAATTCTTCCAACAATGCGGGCGATTACAATCAGGATTTGAATTTATCATATGCATGGTCTACCGTAGCATTTGGCAGTCCGGGCAGTTGGAGCCCTGTAGGATATGCGGGCTATGCATTTCTTGAAAGCCCGGGAATTTCCGACGATCATATTGATAATGACCACGACGGACTTGTTGATGAACGCCGCGACAATGATGCAAAAGTTTTTATAACGGATCCCAATAAAGATCCTTTTGTCAATCAAGATGTTCAGCAAGATACTGCACGCTTCCGCGCATTTTACGGCTATGGATGGAAACCACATTGGGACGCAGATGAGAATTGCAACTGGCGTTCCTACACCGACGTAAATCACAACGGGAAGTGGGATCCGGGAGAACCTCTGAACGATGATGTTGGAAGCGACGGCATCGGTCCGTTTGACGAAGGATATACCGGTCCCGATGCTGACGGCACGGAAGGCAACGGAAAACCGGATCAAGGAGAGCCAAACTTTGGCATTCTTGATAAAGATGAATCCGACCAGCTTGGCTTAACCGGATTTTTGATCTCTGCCGTTCACAGTCCGGTGGATCTGAACAATGATGAAGCAAACTGGACGCTTTTCTCGGGACTTCCGCAGCCTCACGGGCAGTCACTTGTCGGCGTCAATCTTGCTAATCGTTTTTCGAGTTACCTTTTCCATCTGAATGGACGGAATACGTACAGCGCTTCGACCGGTCAGATTCAACAAACGGGAGAGACCGAGCGTTTTTCGATGGCATTGATCTTTGGGATGAACACTGATGATCTTTTCCGCAGAAAGAAAACGGTCCAGCAAATTTATAATGCAAACTACCGTTTTGCAAAGCCGCCGGATAAACCTACGATCAAAGCGATTGCAGGCGACCACAAGGTGACGTTGTACTGGGATGACCATGCGGAAAAAACGTTCGACGCATTTTACCAAAAATATAATTTTGAAGGATACCGGATTTATCGAAGCACCGAACCGAACTTCCTTGAAGATAAAATCATTACCGACGCGTACGGCTCTCCGACGTATCGTACGCCCATAGCACAATTCGATTTGGTGGATGGCATCGTCGGTTTACATCCGATCGGCGTGAATGGCGCGTACTTTTATCTTGGCGATGATTCGGGTTTGCAGCATTCATTTGTCGATACCACTGTGCAGAATGGTCAAACATATTATTATGCTGTATGCGCGTACGACCAGGGGTTTACTACAACAACGGTGGAAGGAACGGTCGAAGGAATTCCGCCTTCGGAAACGACAAGCATTATCAAAGTTGACGTGAATGGCCGCGTGAAGACCGACATTAATACTGCTGTTGTAACGCCTCGTGCGCCATCGGCTGGTTACGTTGCACCAACGATCAACATGGATTCAGTTTCCGGACCGGGAACCGGTTCAGTGTCGGTCAGTTTGCTCGATCCCGATTCGCTTCGAAATCATCACTATCGTTTGTCGTTTGAAGATTCGACCGCTTTTCATACGAACCTGAATCCGTGGTATCAATTGGTTGATCAGACATCCGGCGATACGCTCATAGCTCTTGCACGTTTGCAGTCGAGTGATGTACAAACCTCTGTTGTCAACGGCTACGCAGTGAACATTGCTAATAATGCAGCAATTGGCGTTGATCAACAGAAAACAGGCTGGATAAAAGGAAAGAGTAATTATGTTGTGATCATCGGCTTTGATTCCCGTTTCTCCGCTGCGTATCAGGGAAGGAGAATTACGTATCCGGCGGATTTCGAAATTACGTTTGTTGGAAAATCTCAGGGCGATACTTCGATGTCAACGTCAAGCTTTGTACCGCAAGGAATTCCATCGAACATCGTTATTAAAAATACGACAGAAAATATTAATCACGTTCAATTCACATTCTATGATCAAAACAACGACTCTTTGTTTGATGCCGGCGATGCAATTTTTATTGTGGTCGGAGATTCTGCCGGAAAGTCCGCTCCTTCATTTTCGAAAGCGAAAGCAACATGGTCGGTAACGTTGATTCAGGATACACTTATTCCGGCTGATCAGCAGCGGATTCCGCAGCAGGGAGATATCTTCCGCTTTGTAACGACAAAGCCATTCCGTACCGGTGAGTTCTTTGATTTCACGACACAACCGCCGTCGTTCAATGAAGCGAAGGCAAAAACCGATTTAGCAAACATCGCCGTTGTGCCGAATCCGTATGTCGGTGCGGCGTCGTGGGAACCGCAAACAACAGCGGTGGGAAGAGGAGAAAGGCTTGTGTATTTTATTCATCTTCCCAAAGACTGCACCGTTCGGATTTATACTATCAGCGGACATCTTGTGCAAACGCTTGAGCATCACAGTACGCTGGCTGATGGACAGGAACCGTGGAATCTTGTTTCGCGGGATGGAATGGATATTGCATTCGGTGTGTACGTTTTTCATGTTGATGCGCCGGGCATCGGAACGACGATTGGAAAATTTGCAGTGATAAAATGATTAACAGAATGATTGAGAAAATTTCACTTGTTTTTGCTATTTGTTTAACGGGTTTGTTGCCCGCAGTGAATGAGAGTGCGGCACAGAATGTGTCGAAGGTCGGCACCACTGCGGCGTCGTTTCTTGAAATTCCCGTTGGCCCGGCGGCAATCGGAATGGGCGGTGCGTTCGTGAGTGTGGCGAACGATTTCACCGCGCTGTATTGGAATGCGGCGGGCGTCGCATCAATTCAGGAAAATCAATTCGGCATTTCTCACACGGATTGGATTGCCGATACGCGGTTCGACTTTGCAGGCTTGATTATTCCTCTCAGCGGCTTCGGCACGGTCGGTTTCAGTTTCACTTCGCTTTCCATGGGCGACATGAAAGTGCGTACGGTTGAACAGCCCGAAGGAACAGGCGAATACTTCAGTGCAGGCGATCTTGCCGCGGGAGTTTCGTACGCGCGTTCGCTCACCGACCGCTTTGCAATCGGGTTTACAGGAAAGTATATTCAAGAAAGCATTTGGCACGAAAGCGCAAGCGCGTTTGCAATTGATGCCGGAACAACATTCAGAACCGATCTTTTTGGAGGGATGACAATCGGTGCTGCGCTTTCGAACTTCGGAACGAGCATGAAGATGAGCGGCCGCGACGCGCGCCAGTTTATCCGTGTTGACCCGACGAAACAAGGATCGAACGATCAAATTCCTACAGATATTGAACTTGATTCGTGGGATTTGCCGCTTCTGTTTCAGATCGGCGTCTCCACGAATATTTTGAAAAATGAAGATTATCGTTGGACCGTTGCGATGGATGCGCTTCATCCCAGCGACAATTATGAAAGCATCAATGTCGGAACGGAATTTGCCTTCCGGGATTTTATCTATTTCCGCGGCGGCTATCAATCGCTTTTTCTCGACCAAGGCGAAGCGGGATTGTGTTTCGGCGTTGGAATGAATTCGAGCATGGTGAACAGCTCGCTGCTCGTAAAATTTGATTACGCATTTCAAAGCATGGGAAGATTGGAAAATGTCCATGTGTTTTCGCTTGGACTTAATTTTTAAATCCCGCGAGAAGCGGGACAAGCAGTGATTCGACGAGAAATGAATTATGGCAGTATGTGGAACGAAGCAGCACACAGGCATTGTTTTTCTTCTCTCCTTCTTCGCCGCAGCTGCGCCGTGCCTTCCGCAATCCGTTGATCTTCCGAAAGAAAATCCTTCCGCAGAATCTAAATACAATTCGCTCATTGTCGCACACGTTGGTCCTCTTTCTATCAGCGCAGAAGAATTTTTGCTCAGTTACGAATTCGGTCCCGCGTTTCCAAAGAGAGAAAAGGATTCCAAGGAGCGCTATCTAAATTACATGATTGATGAGAAACTTCTCGCGTTGGAAGGATATTCCCATGGTTTGCAGACGAGCAGTGCCGTAAAACAAGCGCTCGCCGAGTTGGAAGGCGATTTCGCGACAGAGGAATTGTACAAAGATGATATCCTCAGCAAAGTGAAGGTGTCGAATGGCGATGTTGAAGCGGGAAAGAAAAAGGACCGCATTCATCTTTCAGTTCGCTGGATTTTTGCACCGACGAAAAAAGAAATTCAACGCCAATATAATCTTATTGCAAACGGTGTCCCGTCAAAAGCTGAATTCGATTCACTTTTTCACGCTCAATTGAATAATAAAGTAACGATTGATGATCGTTCAATGGAAACGACGCTTTTTTCGCTGGAAATGAAAAATTCTGTTTTTGCTCGAGCGATTGATTCACTTCCCATGAAAAGCGTTTCACGGCCGATTCAAGGTCCCGACGGCTGGTATCTCGTTGAAGTGAACGATGCATGGACTGATCCGGTTGTTACGCAAAGTGATGAAATGAAAATGGGCTACGATATCAAAGGTGCATTGGTTCAGCACCGCGCCGATAGTTTGTCGGATCTTTATGTGCGGAATTTGATGTCGCCGGAGTCTCCGATAATTGTCCGCAAGACGTTCGATCTTGTGCTGGCAAATCTTGGAAAAAAACTTTTACCTGAAAAAATTTATTCCCAGGCGAATTTCATTGATAATGTCATTGCTCAGAGAGGTCCTGTTGATATTTCAAAAATTGATCAGTTCGTCAATGAATCGTTAGTCCAACTGAAACACGAATCCTTTTCTCTCAAATCATTCATCGATTGGTATCATGCGCGCGAAACCGAGTTGAAACCGGATACGAAATCGCCGCAACATTTTTTTTCGTGGCTTGAATCAATGGTCTGGCGAATGGTACGAGACCGCTTGTTGATGAAACGCGCGCTGAAGCGCGGTTTGCAGGAGCGTCCGGTTGTGCAGCGGCAAATGAAATGGTGGGAGGAAAAAATGGTGTACAATCTTGTGAAGAACGGTATTTCAGATTCGATACCGACAAACGACACTGTTCTTTACGCATACTATGAAAATAATTTGCGCAGTTTCCGCACTGAAAAAGGAGAGCAGGAAACTTTTAACAATGCAAAAGACGATGTTCTCCGTGAATATTATTCTTCTGAAATGACAAAACACATATTACATCGAATCCTGAAATTAAAACAGGAATATAAAATAACAATCAACAGCGAAGTGCTCGATTCTCTACGCGTTGATTCCGAGAATGATCCGCGCGCTATTGATATGTATGCCGTGAAAAAGGGAGGAACGTTTCCGCATCCGGCATTTCCTTCCATTGATTATGATTGGTCGTCGTGGGAATGAACGGCGTTCGCCTATATTGTGTGTGTGTTTGTGCGCTTCTGATATTTTTCGTCGGATGCGCAAACAAAAATCAAACGATAACGGAATCGAAAGCGGGCGTTGTGCATCTGACATATTGGCCCGCACCGAATCCTGAAGAAATTCAGTTGGCAGATACTCTTGTTCGGCGATGGAATCGCCTGCATCCCGATATTCAGGTTCTCATGCAGCCGATTCCGGTCAGTCAATCAACGGAGGAAGTTCTTCTTGCGGCAATTGCCGGGAAAACGACACCAGATATTTGCTCGAACATTTGGCCCGGAGCGCTGCACGATTATACAGAAGCGGGCGGCTTAGTTGAGCTGAATAAATTTCCCGATTTTGATTCCGTCATGGCAGCGCGGACTCCGCGCGATTTGCTGGAAACGTTCAGCACGAATGGAAAATATTTTCAAGTTCCGTGGAAGGCAAATCCTGTGATGATGTTTTACAACATCCGGATGTTTCGGGAAGCTGGGATTGATTCTGTTCCGCGGACGTATTCTCAATATTTTGCCGCTGCAAAAAAAGTTACGCGCGATACAAGCGGCGACGGTCAAATTGATGTGTGGATGGGTGAACGCGACATCCGTCCGTTGTGGTGGCAGCGCTTATTCGATTTTTATCCGTTCTATATTGGTGCTTCGAGCGGACAGACTCTTTTTAGGAATGATTCAGTTGCTTTTGAAAATCGTTACGCAGATGAAGTGATGGGATTTTTTCAGGAATGTTACGCGAAGCGGTATTTTCCCCATACTTTTTTCCAGGGCGGCGATCCGTTCCTGCTGCAAAGGAAAGCGACGAATTTTTCGGGACCATGGTTCATCGCAACAATTTACAAGCTTGCACCATATCTCCGTTTCGGTGTTGCGCCGCTGCCGGTACCGGATGATCATACAGGACCGGTCTTCACGTATGGCAATTACAAAAATATTGCCATCTTCAGTACAACCAAACATCCGAAAGAAGCGTGGGAGTTTGTGAAATATCTCATTACCGCGCAGCACGATCTTTTGCTGCTGAAGATTGCGAATCAATTGCCGGTGCGCGGTGATTTGTTGACGAATAAATTGTTTGCCGAATATTTTCGGGAAAATCCGCTCATGGTAAAATTCGCGGAAGAGGTTCCGTACACCCGCGGCGATGATCCCGCGCCCGATCTCAAAGAAATTCTTGACGGTATATCACAGGAATATGAAGCGTGTGCAGTGTACAGTAAAAAAACTCCGGCAGAGGCAATCCACGATGCAGTGAAGCGTACAAAGCTTATTGTTGATTGGAACAAATGAAGAAACGATTGAACATTCGGCAGGCGTGGAAACAAAGCGATAAAACCGGCTTTTGGTTTGTGTCGCCGTACGCAATTTTCTTTTTTCTTTTTGTTGCGTACCCGTTGTGCTTCTCATTCATTCTGATCTTCAACCGCTGGAATATTGTGACGCCGATGGAATGGGTCGGCCTACGAAATTTTGATCGGATGTTCCGCGACCCGTTGTTTTTCAAATCTATTGTGAATACGCTGGTGTTCCTTTTGATTCACATCCCGCTTCAAATATGCGTTGCGCTTGGATTGTCGCTGCTGCTGAATTCAAAAATAAAAATGCAAGGATTTTTCCGTGCAATCTATTTTTTGCCGGTCGTCGTTTCCGGTGTCGTGGTGACAATCTTATGGCAGCAGATGTATTCGTTTGATGACGGCGTGCTGAATCGTTTGTTGACGCTGGTTGGGCTTTCACGAATTCCGTGGATCGTTGATCCGTCGTTTGCCATGCCATCCATTGCAATTATGGCCACATGGAAAAATGTCGGTATCTATATCGTGCTGTTTCTTGTCGGGCTTCAAGGAATTCCACACGAATTGTATGAATCGGCGAACATTGACGGAGCAAATGACCGCCAGCAGTTTTGGAAAATCACGCTGCCGTTGTTGAATCCAACTATCATTGTCATCGTTGTGCTTTCAACGATTGGTGGATTCTCGTTATTCATCGAGCCGTATGTACTGACAGGCGGAGGCCCGCTTCAGAGCACGCTTTCAGGAATGCTGTACATTTACAATCAAGCATTTTATTTCGGACACATGGGATACGCTGCGGCGCTGGGTTTTGTGTTTGCGCTGATTATTTTGGTGGTAGTGCTTCTGCAACGGAAATTGATTGAAACGGAGCCGACCGCATGAAAACAGTAACCAAATATTTTCTTTTGCTGATAGGCATGGTGATTTTCGCATACCCGTTTCTCTGGATGATTTCCGGTTCGTTAAAACCGGAATTAGAGATCGGCGGTTTAGGATTGTGGTCTCCGCATTTTACGATGGCGGCGTACAAAAATGTGCTCACAAAAATTCCAATCATACGCGCTTTTTTGAACAGCTGTCTTGTTTCACTGTCGGTCACAGCGTCGGTTGTTGTGTTTGGTTCGATGGTCGGTTATGCACTGGCGAAGCTGCATTTCATTGGCCGTACCGCGCTTTACCTGTTAATTTTGTTCACAATGATGATTCCGTTTCAGATCACGCTGATTCCGCAATATGTGCTGATGGTGAAGCTTGGGCTTGTGGATACTTATTTATCTCTCATTATGCCGACCATGATGAGCGGGTTCAGTATCATTTTGTTCCGCCAGTTTTTCATGAGTGTTCCGCAGGCGCTGATTGACGCCGCGCGTCTCGACGGCTGCTCCGATTTGAGAATTCTTTTTCGTTTGATTTGGCCTTTATCGCGTCCCGTCATTATTACGGTGGCAATACTGACGTTTATGACAAGTTGGAATGATGTTCTTTGGCCATTGATTGTTGTGCGTAATCAATCACTAATGACAATGCCGCAGTTGGTCACAATTTTTGTTATCGGCGGGCAAGCGGAGGCGCAGCTTGGTTCGCTTCTTGCCGCGGCGACATTGCTGGCACTTCCGGTGATTGTTGCGTATGCATTTTTCCAGCGATATTTTATAGAAAGCATGGCATCAACCGGATTGAAGGGTTGACAAAGCAAAAATGTGGCGAAGGATTGTGAAGGAAATTTATGGAATATCCATCGTATAGTTATCCGATTGACGCGTTAAAAACCGGATCAAGTTTGGGAAATCGTTTTGCATTTGCTCAGCTTGATGCCGAGACAAATTTGAAAGGGCTGTGGTGTTCTGCAGACAATCAATTTTATGCGGGGGAGTGGAATGTTGAAATATTATTCAACGGCTCTCCAATGAAGCCGGCAGTCACAACATTCTTTCCTGAATCTCAGCACACAACATTGCACGCAGAAAATCTTACCGCCGAGAAACAGTTTTTTCTTCCGTTTCTGCCCGAAGGAAAGCCGAATGATTTTCAAGCCGGCGTTTTTCATCTCCATTGCACGAATTCATCTGATCATGATATTGAAATTACCATCCGCCATTCGATAACATTTCCCGCGGTCGCTTCCGAGTTGTTCACCAAGAAACCTCCGGTTGAACAAACTCAGAAAAAAGTTACCGTTCACCCGCGCGGACGGCATTGTGAGATTGTGACTGAAGGGCATCCCGACGAAGCGCGTGTCTTTGGTTCGATTTTCCAATTGACAACGATTTCGCACGATGATCGGTCGTTGCAAGCGGAGTATACATTTGCTCTTCGCGCAAACGAATATTTATTTGCTCCGTTCGTTCTTTCATTTTCGCCGGATGGAATAGAAAGTGCGCTTCACGGATTTCTCGATTCGCACGATGACGAAGAATTGTTAGAACGAAGTATTCATCACTACAAAGAAATTCTCTCACGGTCGTTCATATTCACACCCGAACCGGTAATTAACCGCGGATTGCAGTGGTCGAAAGTCAACATGGCGCGTGTTCTGCACCGCTATGCTCTCGGCGAAGGATTTACAAACGATCCGCCGCAAGATATTGTCGTGATACGTGATCTTGCGTGGTTTGTGCTCGGTGCAGATTATTTTTTGCCGGATTCGTCGCGTCGTTTACTGGAGCTTGCTGAGAATTTTGCGTTTCACGAAAACGGAAAATTGACGGAGTTCATTCGCGCTGGAGAAAACCCCCCGGTAAAACATGACTACAAACTCAACATCAATGACGATACGCCGCTCTACGTTTACGCGCTGTATCATCATGCACTTCTGTGCGCAGATGAGGATTTTTTGCGTCATGCCTACCCGCTTATGAAGCGTGCATGCGACTGGATTCTTTCGCAAGTGAAAGACGGACTTGTTTGGTGTACAGCAACAGGAACAAATGTTTGGGGAATTTGCAGTTGGCGCAATATTATTGACGGATACACGCTTTCCGGTGCCGTCACTGAAATCAATGCAGAATGTTTCTTTGCTTTGAAATGTGCTGCTGAAATTGCTTCGAATCTCGGTTTGAAATCAGATGCTCAAACATACGAAAATGCAGCTTCAGCATTGAAGAAGGAAATCAATACAAAACTTGCGTCTGAGAAAACCGGATTTTATTTGCTGAACATTGATCTTGATGGCGTTCGTCATCACGATGTTACCGGCGATTTGATCTTTCCGGTTTTGTTCGGCGTTGCTGATGATGAGATGCGCCGGAACATTCTTTCCAAATTGCTCGATGCAGAAATGTGGACACCGTTCGGCTCGCGAACCGTCAGCAGGAAAGAGAAAAATTTTGATCCGGCATTTGGATATCAGCTTGTAGGAGGCGTGTGGCCGAATCTGATGGCGTGGATTGCAATATGTGCTCATCAGGATTTGCCAGCGAAGCTTGTCGAAGGAATGGTGAATGTCTATAAATTGAGCGAGACAAAACGCCCGATTGATTATGAAAATATTGTTCCCGGAGAATTTCCCGAACGCCTGCACGGGGAAAATTACAAGAGCTTAGGCATGGCAATGAGTCCGTGGATGCCTCCGACGTATCTTTGGACCGGCATTGAAGGATTACTCGGCATCAAAACGTCGCTCAATGGATTGGAAATGAACCCGGTGTTTTCGGCGGACTGGAAATGGATTGCCGTACGCGATGTGCCGTACAAGAATTCGAAATTCAGCGCAGTCTTTCTTGATGGAATCCTTTATACTTCGCTTCCAGTCCAATCTCGTTTTCCTGTTACCGTATGCGATTCACTGGAGACTTCGTCCGATGCCGACGAAATTTTCACTGTCGGGCTTCGAACTGAAAAAGAAATATTGATCTTTGCCGCTTCAACGTCTTCCGCCGAAGGTAAAATTGTGTACGAATTCAACGGCTTCAAGAATGAAAAGCTTGTTCGTCTGCGCAGCGGCGAAGGAATTATTATTCATGTAGCGCTTCCCGTTGAGATAGGAAAAAAAGTATGACACGTCCTCTTTTGTATGTATTGTGCGTGAGTGTTTTTTTTATCCGGATAGCGATAAGCCAGAATCAAATCGCACGCGATGACCAGCTTTCATATCGTTTTAGCGGTGGATACGGTCAGGTTGAAGTCGGAAGCTGGTACGCCGGTGCGGAGTTTCACGGAAGCCGGCCGCTGCCGTCGCGTGTAAGTTTTTATTATCCGGTAGCAAACAGTATTGATCTCAGCACCGATTACTGGAAGCGTGGCGATTCTCAGCCGTTTGTTGTTGCTGTAAAAATCGGAAACGGAAAGAAACATTGGATCGGCAAGGAGGCGTGGACGTACACAGTCAGCCCGCACACAGTGACATTTCAAAAGCGTGAAGGAAATATTGAATATGAAATGACGTACGCATTTTGCCTCAATGAACCGGCGATGGTGCGGACGTTAAAGATTCACAATGCCGGTCAACAGCAGCTTCCGGTACAGGTGTACGCTCATGTTAAAACAAGTTTGCGCACCTGCCAAACATACGCTCGGATTGATTCGGCGGCGACGCGGTATGATTCAACGACGCAAACTGTTGTTGCCGATTTTGATGAACTTAGTGCCGACAGTGTTTCCGTGTTTGTGGAGAATGTCGGATTGGTACCTGAAAGTTGGACGTCGGATGCGAACAGCCTTGCCGTCCACGATGATGGAACATCGGAATGGATTAAAGATTCGACCGATGTTTTGAACAAAAAAACATTTTCACCAGCTCGTAAAGGGGACGCTGTCGCTGCATTCCTATATCAAACAGATCTTCAACCCGGTGCTTCAACATCAATCGTTCAAATTATCGGAACATGCCGAAGGAATGAAACGGAAAATATTGTGTCAACGCTTCGGTCAAAATGGCAAAAGGAAATTGACGCGTACGACGATCTTGTTCGCGCAAAAGCGTTTGATGAAGCGCATTTTTTTACCGGTGATAACGAACTAGACCGGTCGGCGGCATGGGCGCGGGCATTGCTTGCGACAAACGCACATTATATTGACGGTTCGATTCAGCCGATGCCGTGCCCTGCGGAATATAATTTTTATTTCACGCACGATGTGCTGCTGACGAATCTCGGCGCGGTGAATTACGATCTCGCCCGTGTAAAAAATAATCTATTATTTATTGCTTCTCATGCAAAAGATGGAATCATTCCCCACGCTTATTATTGGCGCGATGATGGATTCAAAACTGAGTACTGCACGCCGGATAATTGGAATCATTTATGGTTCATCCTTGTCAATGGTGCATATCTCCGGCATTCCGGTGACGATTCGACAGCGCGCGCTTTGTATCCGCTTGTCACGAAAAGCCTTGAGGAAATTCTCACACAGCACAAACCGGATGATTTGATGTATGCGTTTCGTCCTGATTGGTGGGATATCGGACATGTTGAAGGGTCGCGCTCCTTCATCACGATTTTAACAATCCGCGCGCTGCGAGAATATGTTTATCTGAGTTCTGCGTTGAACATTCGCTCGCCAAAATTGAATGAGTATGAGGCGATGGCAGATGCGATGGAACAATCAATGAACAAACGATTGTGGGACCCGCAATTGAAATTTCTCATCAATTACAACGGCTCGATGAAAGATTCGCATTACTATGTCGGTTCGCTTCTCGCTCCGGTGTTTGATGAGCTTGACCGCTCCCGTTCAAAACAACTTGTCGCTTCAGCAGAAAAAGAATTGCTCAGTCCGGCTATCGGTATTCACGTAGTTTCGCCGGCGGATTTCAATACTGATGCGGCGAAAAAGTTTTTCAAGTTTGTTGATAATGAAGCCGGCGATCCGTACGTCTACATCAACGGCGGCATCTGGTCGCAGGCAAATGCACTTTACGCGATGGATTTGAAAGCGATCGGTGAAGTTGATAAAGCTGTTGATTTCGTGAAACGCATTATGACGATTGATGGCATTGCGCACAGCCCGATGGGCGTGCCCGCGATGTATGAATACCGTTTCTCCGATTCCACGTCGAATGAATTTGGAAAGATTGATAAGCCGTCGTTCATGTGGGCGGGAGGATTTTATCTCAACACGTTGTACAAGCTTTTCGGCGTAAAAGAAAACGAGTGGAATGTTTCGTTTGCCGGACCGCTTCCTTCGGCGTTGGATTCCGCCTTATACACTCTTGCAGTAGGAAGAAAGAAAGACGTTGTCGTTTCAGGAAATGGGGAATATTTGCATTCGCTGACATTCAATGACGAAGAAATTCCGTCGCTTGTTATTCCACTCGACGCGATGAATGCAACAAAGTGTATTGTTACATTCGGAACGCCGGAACATCCATATCTCCAGCACGTGAATGCGGTGCTGAATTCCGCACATTATAATTCCACAAAGAATAAATTATCGCTTCAAGTTTCTTCCTTTTCCGGGCACTACGTAACAGCGGTGGTTGTATCACCGGTAAAAATCAGACGTGTTTTGATTGACGGAAAGCGCGTCAAGAATTTTGAAGTGCATTCGTTAGATAAAAATTTAGATGAAATTACTTTGCGTTTTTTAGGAAGCGATAAAACACAAAACATCGAATTAACTTTTTGATTATGAAAGCAGCTCTGTTTGAAAAACCTCACGTGTTGAATGTTGCTCAAAGGCCTTTGCGGCCCTTGCGTGAAGGAGAAGTTCTTCTCAAAGTTGAATCGTGCGGTGTGTGCGGAACTGATGTTCACATCGTCGAAGGAACGTCGCGTTCGACACCGCCGGTCGTGCTTGGACATGAGTTCGCCGGCACGATTGAAGATGCCGGCGCTTCGCATTTTACACAAGGACAAAAAGTTGCCGTTGATCCAAATATTGCCTGCGGAACATGTTTCTATTGCCGCCGCGGGCTTATTCATCTTTGTGAAAATCTTCGTGCGCTCGGTGTTGATGTTGACGGCGGAATGGCGGAGTATTGTGTCGTTCCGGCTTCGCAGATATACATTTTGCCGGACAACATGCCGGCTTATACGAGTGCATTTGTGGAACCGGTGTCGTGCGCAATTCACGGTATTGACCGGGCGAATATTCATATCGGCGACACCGTCGTCATTCTCGGCGGCGGCACGATCGGTTTGATTATGCTGCAGCTTGCAAAGAGCGCCGGGGCTGCGCGCGTTTTTGTCGTGGAGCCGCTGGGGCACAAACGTGAGCTGGCGTTGCGCATCGGTGCGGATAAAGTTATTGACCCTAAGGCGGCGGACGTCCACGCAATGATTTTTGATTTGACCGGAGTCGGAGCCGACGTTGTGATTGAGTGCGCCGGAAAAGTTCAGACAGCGCAATCGTCGCTTGAACTTGTGCGGCGCGGCGGCACGGTTGAATTTTTTGGTGTTTGCTCCATCGGCGAAACATTTCCGTTTGAGCCAAATAAAATTTATTCTAAAGAGCTGACGATCGTCGGTTCCTATGTGAACCCACATACATTTTCACGTTCTATTGCCGTGCTCGCATCCGGAAAAGTTCGCGTTGATAAGTTTCAACTTGACCGTTTTCCGCTCGACGGTGTTCACGAAGCGCTGACATTCCAGCGGGAAGGGCGGACGATAAAAAGCATTATTGAGCCGCAGCGATGAAAATTATTTTTTCACTGTTTTTCTTATCTGCGTTCGCTATTCCTTCCGATGCGCAGTCTCTTGTGAACTTCAGCCATCTCAATCACTTGACGGAGAAAATTGAATTCTACGGCGACTCGGTTAACATCGTCCACATTTATTCAAACTATCCCGATTATCATTGGGTTGATGCCAAGGAATCCGGTCCGGAAGGAATTGCCTGTGTAGACGATGCCGCCCGTGCGGCGGTAGTCTATCTTCGTGATTATGAACTGAATCGCGCTGCATCGAGTCTTGCAAAAGCGAAAAGCCTGCTTCGTTTTGTTTTGAAAATGCAAGCCGACGATGGCGAGTTTTACAATTTTATTTTTGCCGATCACACAATCAATCGCGACGGAAAAACTAGTTTTAAATCGTTTGGCTGGTGGGCGGCGCGCGGTTTATGGTGTTTGTCTAAAGGGTATCAGGATTTCATTGCAGCAGACCCAGCGTTCGCAGAAAAGCTTCACACTGCAATCGAGCGTTCGCTTCCGCATGTGAAAAAACTTCTCGACAATTATGGAAGCGTTCGTGTTGTTGACAGCTTGCGCGTGTCGCAATGGCTGATGTATGCTTCAGGAAGCGATGTGACGTCCGAACTCTTGCTCGGCTTGTTGGAATATTATCAAGTAAGAAGAAACCCGGATGTTAAAAATCTGATCACAAAATTATGCGACGCTCTGGTCATCATGCAGGATGGAAACGCGATAACGTTTCCGTATGGCGCACATCGCTCATGGGAAACAACGTGGCATATGTGGGGCAACGGACAAACAGAGGCGCTTGCAGCAATCGGACACGAGTTACAAGACAGCACGATGATAATTTCTGCCGAAAAAGAAGCGCGCAGCTTTTATGTACGGCTTCTCATCAACGGTTTCATGAAAGAAATGGACGTTGCACATCCGGAAAAGAAAGCGCGGTATGATCAAATCGCGTACGGCGTTCGTCCGATGGCGGTTGGATTGCTGCGACTGTACGACGCAACACAAGATTCGCTGTATCTGAAGCTTGCCGGCTTTGCCGCATCGTGGTTGTTCGGCGACAATGTTGTTCATACCGCCATGTACAATCCAGACAACGGAATTTGTTTTGACGGGATTACCGATTCTGCGACAGTGAACAAAAATTCCGGTGCGGAGTCAACAATCGAAGCCCTTCATACGTTGGTAGAAATTGAACATTATCCGATGGCAAAAAAATATCTTTCCTATCAAAAAACACATCGCGGTGAAACGCACGGCTGCCTTTATGCGACGTTCACAAATGAAGCCGGCAGCGAATTGACACTTGCTCTTGTTCTCAAAACAGGAAAAGTGCTTTTGCGTGAAGGCGGAATAGAAGCAATTAATAATGAATAATGAAGAATTACCAATTATCAAACTTAATCCTAAACCTTGAACATAGACTTAAACCTTGAAGCGTTTTTTATTCATAGTATTGATTCTCGGAGCCGTGACTTCTCTTCATTCTCAACAAATTGCAATTAGCAGAATTGAAGCGATGCCGGATTTTCCTTCTCCGTATCAGATGCGAAACTGGAAAGCCGTTGCACTCGGATACGATTCTCTTGTATTCGATCTGAATAAGTCGGGAAATTATTTGCCTCTGAGCTGGCTTATATCAAATACAGTGAACTACACTAATCACGGGACGTTCGGTATGCATTCTTACGTCGGTGATTCGCGCAGTGGATTCGGTGAGGGCATCAATTGCTTGCCGGCGGTCGTCGGTGCGACGCTTTCGGGGGTTGATAAGAGCAATCAAAACGGAAACAATTGGGCACTGATGTGTGAAGAATGGTTCAACAGGCAGAACGGCGAGAATGTTTATCTGAATGATCCTTCTGCATCAACCGGCGATGATTGGTGGTACGAAACGATGCCGAATGTTTTTTTCTATCAATTGTATTCATTGTACCCAAACGCCGGAAATTTTGGTTCGCAGTTTACAACTGTTGCTGATCGCTGGCTTGGCGCGGTGTATGCAATGGGCGGTGCGACAACGCCGTGGAGCTTGCCGAATATGGATCATCGCGCGTGGGATTTGATGAAAAATATTCCAAATAATACGAGCGTTCACGAGCCGGAATCTGCCGGAGCTATTGCGTGGCTTCTCTATAATGCGTCTGTAAAAACCGGCAACACGAAATACCGGACTGGTGCCGAGCTTGCGATGGAATTTCTGAACAGCTATCCGTCGAATCCGTCGTACGAGCTTCAGCTTTCGTACGGAACATATATGGCGGCACGAATGAATGCGGAAATCGGAACGACGTACGATGTTGCAAAAATGGTGAATTGGTGTTTCAATGTCGGCTCGTTGCGGAGCTGGGGCGCAATTACCGGAACGTGGGGCGGTTATGATTGCAGTGGTTTGATCGGCGAAGTGAACGGCTCGAACGATTATGCGTTTTGCATGAACACGTTCGAACAAATCGGCGCGCTCGTGCCGATGGTTCGTTATGACCCGCGGTTCGCACGCGCGATTGGGAAATGGGTGTTAAACGCCGCTAACGCCGCACGGCTGTTTTATACAAATTATCTTCCCGATTCACATCAAGATAGTTATCAATGGGCGCATCAATATGATTCAAGTTCATACATCGCTCATGAAGCGATGAGAGAATATGGACCAGGCAGTGTCAGCCCCTATGCCACCGGTGATGCAATAAGCGGCGGTTGGGCAGCGACAAATCTTGGATTATATGGTTCATCGCACGTCGGGATTTTAGGCGGCATCATTGATACAACGAATGTGAAAGGAATTCTGAAACTTGATGTGTTGAAGACAGATTACTTTCACGCGAATGCCTACCCGACATTTCTTTTCTACAATCCTGATTCTGTGCAGCAGATAGTTCTTTTTGATGTCGGCTCCGGACAACATGATGTGTACGATGCGGTAAGTAAATCATTCTTACTGCAAAATGTTTCCGGCGAAGCTTCATTTCCGATTCCCGCCAACGGAGCGGTGCTTGCAGTTGTCACGCCTTCAGGAGGAACGCAAACATACGATCTTGAAAAATTTTTGGTGGACGGAATTGTTGTTGACTACCATTCGGGTAATGCAGTTGCAAATTATCCGCCCCGCATCAAAAGCCTCGCAGCATCGTCATCGCTTTTGGCAATCAACGACAGCACCAATATTTATTGCACCGCAGAAGACCGTGATAACGACTCGCTTACATATCAATGGAACGCTTCAGGGGGTACGATTGCCGGCAGTGATTCTGTCGTGAAGTGGTACGTGCCTTCTGTGGTAGGAACGTACACAATTTCTTGCCGTGTTTCTGACGGGCATGGCGGGGAAGATTCAACAAGCGACACAATACAAGTTGTTGAAGCAATTTATCAGCCTCCGACAATCATAGGAGTTTATGCACATCCCGGAAAGATTGATCTCGGCGCAACGTCAACATTGACGTGCGTTGCGAACGAGCCGAACGACTTCCCGCTTCATTATACATGGTTCGCATCATCAGGAACGATCAACGGAACAGATTCCTCTGTTACATGGACAGCGCCGGATTCAGTAGGAAATTATTTTCTTCATTGCACGATTGACAACAGCCACGGTAGTACCGCAGCCGACAGCGTCGGCATTGAAGTGAGAGACTTCACGAAGAATCAAACCGGAAATCTGATTGCGTATTATCCATTCAATGGCAATGCCAACGATGAAAGCGGAAACGGAAATAACGGCACAGTGAGCGGAGCTTTTCTCAGTGCTGACCGGTTTGGTAATCCGCAGAGCGCGTTTCAGTTCAACGGAACGACCAGCAGCATTCAAGTGCCGAATGTACCGGCGCTGAATTTTCAAAACTCGATCAGCGTCGCTTTTTGGATGAAAGTCAGTGCGTTTTATGATACTCGCGAAGAGTATCCGATCTCCCACGGCAATTGGCAGAATCGCTGGAAAGTTTCCATCACGAATAAACATCTTCGATGGACGGTGAGAACGGATTCCGGAACCAAAGACCTCGATTCAAAAACTCAATTGGTGACGAATACTTATTATGACGTGGTGGTCGCATACAACGGATCTGATTATGAAATTTACCTCAACGGCGATCTCGATGCGTTTTCGTCGTGGTCGGGATTGATTCAGCCGTCGCCAGTTGCTCTGACCTTTGGGCAGGATTTGCCCGGTGACAATAATTATAATTTCAATGGCTGGCTTGACGACATCCGCATTTATAATTATGCACTTTCGATGACAGAAATTCAAAACTTGTATTCACTCTACACAAGTGTTCATGACCAAAACAACGCGCCTCTGCCCAAGGAATATTCTTTGTTGCAGAATTACCCGAACCCATTTAACCCGGCAACGATAATCAGTTTCCAATTACCAATGACCAACGATGTGACATTGAAAGTGTATGATGTTCTTGGCAGAGAAGTGGCAACATTGGTGAACGAACGAAAACCTCCGGGAACGTACGAAGTACATTTTGATGCGAACCGGCTTTCGAGCGGCGTGTATTACTATCGTTTGCAAACCGGAAAATTCACCGCTGTGAAGAAGATGGTGGTTGAGAAATAAAGGAGAGATGTGAGAAAAAAAATAGTTCTTAACGGTACGTGGCGATTTAAAGCTATCAATGCGTATCACACGCTTCCCCAAAAGAAGCGCGCGGTGCAGCAGTGGATGGATGCAAAAGTTCCGGGCACCGTCCATATGGATTTGCTTGCCGGGAAGTCCCGCGAAGCGGGATCCCGTACAGCGGGAAAAATTCCTGATCCGTTTTACCGTATGAATGAAAACGAAGTGCAGTGGGTTGATTCACAGCAATGGCTCTATCAACGCGGTTTTATTGTTTCCCCAAGTCTTTTGAAGGAAAAGAAAATAGTTCTCGTTGCCGAAGGACTGGATACGTACGCGGAAATTTCCATCAATGGGAAATTTGTCGCTGATACCTCCAATATGTTTGTTGAACATCGGCTCGATATCAGGCGGTATCTTAAAGCAGGGAAGAATCGCATCGAAATTCTTTTTGATTCGCCGACGGTTCGTTCAAAATCAATCGAGAAGAAATTCGGCCCGCTGAAAGTTGCCAACGATCCACACCGTGCATATGTGCGAAAGGCACAGTACTCATTTGGTTGGGATTGGGGTCCGCGGCTGACAACATCTGGCATCTGGCGGAATATTTTTATCGAAGCATATTCTCATCCATGTTTGCGGCATCCGTTTGCAAAGATTGTGTCGTTGTCAAAATCCGCTGCGATTGTTGATGTCTCCGTTGATATTGATCCGCCTGCGTCTCGGCATTCGATGCTTCGTTCATTTGTTGCAAGTAATATTTCTTCAATTGAATGCACTGTGCAAGTTATGGGTAAACACGCGCATGTGAGAATGACAATTCCGAACCCGCAATTGTGGTGGCCCAATGGTTACGGCGGTCAGCCGATGTACACCGCTGTTCTCACACTGTTGCAAAATGGTGAAGCGACGGACGAAGTCGAATTTTCTTTCGCGCTTCGCACGGTGCGTTTGGTGCAGGATAAAGATGCTGAGGGGAAGTCGTTCATTTTTGAAATCAATGGAAAAAAAATTTTCTGCAAAGGCGCCGACTGGATTCCGAGCGACAGCTTTATTCCCCGCATCGCAGATTCCACCTATCAGCGTTTACTCGCTTTGGCAAAAGACGCGCACATGAATATTCTCCGTGTGTGGGGCGGCGGAATTTACGAGCAGGATATTTTTTATGAGTTGTGCGACCGGCTCGGATTGATGGTCTGGCAGGATTTTATGTACGCGTGCGGCGAATATCCGCAGCAGCCGTGGTTTCTGAGGGAAGCAAAAATTGAAGCGGAAAAAGCGGTGACGCGCCTTCGCAATCATCCAAGCATTATTATGTGGTGCGGCAACAATGAGTGCGAGTGGCTGTTTTGCATGGAAAATCCCGGCTCGTCCCCGGACGACATGACCGGCGCAAAAATCTTTCGTGACATTCTTCCGTCAGTGTGTGGGACGTTTGACGGCACACGTCCGTATTGGCGAAGCTCGCCGTTCGGTGCCGGATTTCCGAACGATGAATCGAACGGCAACCATCATCAGTGGCAGGTGTGGAGCGCGTGGAAAGATTATCGTCACTATGAGAATGATTATGCACGCTTCGTTACGGAATTTGGTTTTCAAGCGCCCGCAAATCGCGGGACGCTTGAGGAAGTTTCGCGCTCTGAAGACCGCACGCCGCAAAGTTTGTTCATGGAACATCACAACAAACAGATTGAAGGGCAGGAGCGCTTGTTCCGGTTTCAGTCAGCGCACTATATGCTTGATTCAGACTTCGATGGATTCATTTACCAAGGACAGTTGGTGCAGGCGGAAGCTCTTAAAACGGCGATTGAACATTGGCGGCGGAGAAAGTTCAACACGGCTGGAGCGCTCTTTTGGCAGTTAAACGATTGCTGGCCCGTCAGCAGTTGGGCGGTTGTTGACAGCGCATTGCGTCCGAAAGCTGGATATTATTTTGCAAAGAAATTTTATGCTCCCGTGCTCGTCAGCTTTAAGCGATTTGAAAAAGGTGCGGAAGTGTGGTTAACGAACGACACGTTTGAACGGCGTGGCGGAATGCTGACAATCTCGCTTTGTTCATTCAACGGAAAAATTCGGCCAAAGGCTAAGCAGCCTGAGGCTGAAGCATGGAAGAAAAAAATTCCGGCATCGGTGTCAGGAAACAGTTCGCGTTGCTGCGAGACATTGGTATTCGGCAAGCTTCCTGTTGATGATGCCTCTTCTCAATATCTTCATGTGGATTTTTCAATTGGTGGGACAAGCGTTTCGGAAAACAGGTTGTTTTTTGCCGAGCCTAAATATTTTAACCTTTCTGTACCGAAGATCGGTGCGGTTGTCAAAACAATTGAACCTCATCTTTTTTCACTTTCACTCCGAAGCAATGCGTTTGTGAAAAATCTGCGCCTCGAAGTCAACCATAGCGATGCGGAATTCGACGATAACTATTTTGATCTTGATGCAGGAGAGACAAAAACTGTACAGGTTATTTCGGAACTTTCAGAAGCGCAACTGTGGAAGAGACTTCGCTTGCGATGGCTTAACAATAAACAATGATCAATGACCAAATCACTCACTAAACCACAAAACTCAAAACCCGAAACCTGACTCCTGCCAGTAAAGGTATTTTTCCAATTCTTCTTTCGTGATTTTTCCCCCGAGCACCACACTGTCCGCGCCGGCATATGGGAAGTATAAATCGCCGTTATAAAAATACGCGCCGCAAATGAAAACGACATTGTTCACTCCTAATTCTGCATCGCCTTTTGTTTCGGCGGGGGAGGAAGGACGTAACAGCGGCTCGTTTCGCTTTACAATGAATTCCGCTGTCGTCTTTGACGCCATGTTCCACTTTGATGGATCGCCAATGGCGATTGCTAAGTCGTATTCGCGTGTGCGGTCTGCTTTGCGGTTGCCGATGTGGTAGATGATGAGATACCGTCCGTCTGGAAGAAGCAGC
>JAJYOI010000057.1 GCA_021796275.1 Bacteroidota bacterium | reverse complement strand
CTTTGACTTCGTATCGGCATCCATTTTCTCGCCCAAATCTTTGATCTGCTTCCGCGTAGAAAAAACAAGATTGTCGGCTTGGTTTCTCACTTCAATCTCTTCTTTCTTTTTCGCATCTTCAGACGCATGCGCTTGAGCTTCTTTCTTCATCTTTTCCACTTCTTCTTTGCTCAGACCGGACGATGAGGTAATTCGTATGCTCTGTTCCTTATTCGTCGCTTTATCTTTTGCCATCACGTGCAGTAAGCCGTTTGCATCAATATCGAACGTTACTTCAACCTGCGGCACGCCGCGCGGTGCCGGCGGAATTCCATCAAGATGGAACTTGCCGAGCGTGCGGTTATCAATCGCCATCGGGCGCTCGCCTTGCAGCACATTGATTTCAACCGACGTCTGGCTGTCTGCCGCCGTGCTGAAGATTTCGCTCTTACGCGTCGGAATTGTTGTGTTGGCGTCAATAAGTTTCGTCATCACACCGCCGAGCGTTTCAATTCCGAGCGACAACGGAGTAACATCGAGCAAGAGAACATCAGTCACATCACCGGCAAGAACGCCTCCTTGAATTGCCGCGCCGACTGCAACAACTTCATCCGGATTAACACCCTTGTGCCCTTCTTTGCCGAAAATTTCTTTTACCAACTGTTGAACGCGCGGTACCCGCGTCATACCGCCGACGAGAATCACTTCGTCAATTTGATTCGGCTGCAATCCGGAATCTCTCAGCGCCTTCTCAACCGGCGGCACACACCGCTGAATGAGGCTGTCCACAAGCTGTTCAAATTTTGCACGCGTCAGTGTCAGATTAAGATGCTTCGGACCTTCTGCTGTCGCCGTGATGAACGGCAGATTGATTTCCGTCTGATTCAACGTTGATAATTCCATTTTTGCTTTTTCAGCAGCTTCACGCAAACGCTGAAGCGCCATCGGATCTTTCCGTAAATCAATGCCGTCGGTTTTCTTAAACTCATCGGCAATGTAATCAAGAAGCCGTTGATCGAAATTATCGCCGCCGAGATGCGTGTCACCATTCGTGGATTTCACTTCAAACACGCCGTCGCCAAGTTCAAGAACTGAGATATCGAATGTTCCGCCGCCAAGATCGAAGACCGCGACTTTCGAATCTTTGTGCTTCTTATCCAAACCGTAGGCAAGCGCCGCGGCAGTCGGCTCGTTGATGATGCGGCGAACGTTTAATCCGGCAATCTCGCCCGCTTCTTTTGTTGCCTGACGCTGTGCATCATTAAAGTACGCCGGCACGGTAATGACCGCTTCAGTCACTTTCTGTCCGAGGTAATCTTCCGCGGTTTGTTTCATCTTCTGAAGAATCATCGCGGAAATCTCCGGCGGCGAATAGACGCGGTCACTTATTTCAACACGTGCCGTATTGTTGTCGCCCGTGACGACTTTGTACGGAACGAGCTTCATTTCCTCGCTCACTTCATTCATGAAGCGTCCCATAAAACGCTTGATCGAGTATACCGTGTTTTGGGAGTTTGTCACCGCCTGACGTTTCGCAGGCTGACCGACAAGCCGTTCGCCATTTTTTGCAAAGCCGACAACCGACGGCGTTGTGCGCATTCCTTCCGCGTTTGCAATCACAACAGGTTCATTGCCCTCCATGACGGCAACTACTGAGTTTGTGGTGCCAAGATCAATACCGATAATTTTTCCAGCCATAATGAATTTCTCCTTTTGTTCTAATGTTAGGATTTCACATCGAAATCCATGTTGGTACAGAATTCTTACTGTTGTAACTCAACCATCGTGCCAGAAGATACCGGCGAAAGCGACAAAATTTCGCTGGTTTTTCGGCACCACATCTCGCTTTCTATGACAATCTGTCAGACAAACCGCCATTTTTGTCGGAAAAAATGCAGGTGCTGTCAATTTGTCGCATAGAAGAATCTTTGAAAAGAATGTTGACATTGCGCTCTGGTTTTGATTACTTTATTCGGCTATTTTATTCACAGTGCTACAGTGCTTATAACAAAAAAATGAATCATCAACGTCTTCGGATTTTTTTCTTTTCTCTTTCCGGAAATTCATGATCAGCGAAAGTGAAATACGTTCCGGTTTACGCACGCATGATTTCGGACAAACAGTATATTCTTTCGAAGTCATCGAATCCACCAATCTCTTTGCAAAATCACTTCCCGCACAATCAGCGTCACACGGCACTCTCATCATTGCCGATGAGCAAACGGCCGGCAAAGGAAGATTGGGGCGGCGCTGGCAGTCGGAAAAAGGAGCGAACCTTCTCTTCTCTCTTATTCTGCATCCGAAATTTCATTTTGAGAAAACAAAATTGCTGCCGTTTGCCGCAGGACTTGCAGTTGCCGATGCAATTGAACGTTATACCGGACTGAAAACCGAATGTAAATGGCCCAACGACGTTTTAATTGAAAAGAAAAAAGCAGCCGGTATTTTGATGGAAACGGCAATGCAGGATACAATCACGAAAGAAATTATTTTGGGCATCGGCGTGAATGTCAACCAGCAGCTTTTTCCACCGGAGCTTGCACCAACGGCGACTTCCCTCTTCCTCCAATCGGGAAAAACAATTGAAAGAATACCGTTGCTTCACACACTGCTCGAAGAACTGGAACATCGGTACAATCAGCTTGCTCAATTTCCATCATCGCTGATCATCGAAGATTGGAAGAGGCACACGACAATGATGAAATCAACGGTATTCCTGCTGGAAGGTTCAATACAAAAAGCGGTGACGGCACTTGATATTACACCGGAAGGCGCTCTTGTTATCCTCGCGGCAGATGGAAAACAGCGCGAGATATTCGCCGGTGATGTTTCGCTTCGCTATTGAATGAAAAAAAGTAGCGCAAGATTCTATCTCGCGCAGTCGAATTGGAAATTCGACCTATAAACAACATAAAAGGACACTTTACCATGATGCTCGCAGTTGATATCGGCAACACACACACAGTCTTTGGCATTTATGACGGGAAAAAACTTCTCGGGAATTGGCGCGTCACAAGCTTTGTAACGCGAACCGAAGATGAATTCGGTGCACTGGTACAAACGTTTTGTGATCAAGCGGAAACGTCGTATAAAAAAATCCACGCCGTCGGTATTTCTTCCGTCGTTCCGAATCTTACCGATGTCATGGAACGAATGACAAAAAAATATTTTCGGACTGAACCGGTGATTATCTCCTCGTCATTGCCGCTCGGCATCACCATTCGGTACGACGACCCGTCATCGGTCGGTGCAGACCGCCTGTGCAACGCGGTTGCCGGTTACGCAAAATACAAAGGACCGCTTGTGATTGTGGATTTCGGAACGGCGACAACGTTCGATGTTGTGTCGCATGACGGCGAATATTTAGGCGGCGTTATTGCTCCGGGCATTGAAACATCTGCCAGCGAACTGCACCGGCGTGCCGCAAAGCTGCCGAAAATTGATCTGCGTTTTCCGCGAAAGGCAATCGGCACAACGACGGTGGAAAGCATGCAATCAGGAATTTTGTTCAGCGCGGTGGATGCGATGGAAGCGATGATCCGCAGAATCTCAAAGGAACTCGACGATTATCCGACCGTGGTCGCTACCGGCGGATTTTCAGAGTTGATGATGAAACAATCAAAAGTCATCAATCACCACGAGCCAACGCTTGTGCTCGACGGCATTCGATTGATTGTTGATCGAACTGAGAAAAAAATAAAGAAACCGACGAAGTAGCACTTCCTCAAAGAGCCGCATTCTTATGCTTGACCGCGTTATTGTCCGCCCTTTTGTTTTTTGGGTTTTGTTGTTTTTTATTGCAGCACTTCTCATTCCATCAGGATTCACATGGTTCCGCGATTTCATTACGCCGGGATTAGGCATTATCATGCTCGGCATGGGAATGACGCTGACAATAGAAGATTTTGCGCGAGTGTTCAAGCGTTTACATGCAGTGGCCATCGGAGTCAGCGCACAGTATTTGATTATGCCGCTCGCCGCTCTTTTTCTTACCCGCGTGTTCAAGTTTGATGCCGCGATCAGCGCCGGCATTATTATTGTCGGCTCGTGCCCGGGGGGAACCGCATCGAATGTGATCGCATACCTTGCCGAAGCTGATGTAGCGCTTTCTGTAACGCTGACTTCCGCAACAACAATGCTCGCAGTATTTCTCACGCCAACATTCATCTGGCTGCTCGCCGGAACGTATGTTCATGTTGATGCCGGCGGTTTGTTCATTACCATTCTCGAAGTAATTGCTGGACCCGTTGTGCTCGGCGTTTTTCTTAATCGCTATGTGCGCAGTTTGACGAAGAAGATTGTTCCCTGTTTTCCAGCCGTTTCCGTTGCAACGATTGTTCTCATTGTTGCGTGTATTGTCGGACTTAACCGAACACTCATCTTCCAATCCGGCGCGCTCGTGATCCTCGCTGTCGCACTTCACAATCTCATCGGATACACATTAGGATACTGGCTTGCACGCGGGTTTCATCTTACAGAAAAAGAATGCCGCACCGTTGCTATCGAAGTTGGGATGCAAAACTCAGGACTTGGTGTTGCGCTTGCAGTGAAGCATTTTTCTCAAGCGGCAGTTGCATTGCCTTCAGCAATTTTCAGCGTGTGGCATAACATCAGCGGACCGACACTGGCGGGATGGTGGAGGAGAAAAAAGAATTAGTTCCCCATTTATTATTCAATTCATTTCACCCCAAACATCGCGACCGAATACTGCGCGAATTCCACAAGCGGACCGAAATATAGTCCGAGCGCGAGCGTCGGCACAACGAGCACAAGCAGCAAGAATGTATGTGCAAAATGAAATGTAAGCGGCGCCTGTTCTCCTTCTGTGTCGCGTAAAAACATATTCCGGAAAATCCGAACATAGTAGTACAGCGAGATCACGCTGTTAATCACTCCGATAATCGCCAGCCAAATCAATTTTGCATTGATGAGCGCTGCAAAAATGTACAGCTTGCCGACAAATCCTGCCGTCGGCGGAAGCCCGGTAAGTGAGATGAGAAAAATCGCCATACAGACAGAAAGCAGCGGTGCGCGCGAGCCGAGTCCTTTGTATGTTTCAATATCTTCGCTGCCGGTTTTGTTCGCCACAAGCATAACAACATAAAATGCGCCGAGATTCATAAAGAGATACATCACAAAATAAATCATTGTCGCGGCGAAGCCGTCGTTGCCGAGCACGACCAAACCAAGCAGCATGTACCCGGCATGCGCGATGCTTGAATATGCGAGCAAGCGTTTCACATTATCCTGCCAGATTGCAACAAGATTTCCCAGCGTCATCGTGATGACGGAAAGAATGATGAGAATATCGGTCCACACGACACCGTGGATCGTCGCCCACATTCCCGCCGGCAGAGAGAGCACTGACGAATCAATGAACACAACTTTTGAGAAGCGCATCAACATGGCAAAGCCCGCCGCTTTCGATGCAACTGAAAGAAATGCCGTAATGCTTACCGGCGCGCCTTCGTACACATCGGGCGTCCAGAAATGAAACGGTACGGCAGAAATCTTGTAACCGAATCCGGCGACAATCAAAGCACCGGCAATAAGCAGTGTAATAGTATTTGTTCCGCCTTGCGCAAGTACTGAATTGACCGAATAAATATCGAGCGCTCCCGTAAGACCGTACACTATCGAAATTCCATACAGCATCAATCCGGAGGAGAGCGCGCCGTAGATGACATACTTCAGCGATGCTTCGGCAGAATCGCGTGCTTCCTTCGTAATGCCGGCAAGCAAGTAAGAACTAATGCTTGTCAATTCAAGCGACAAATACATCATCAGTAAATTGCTCGCGCCAACCATGAAGAACATGCCGATCACCATTGCAACAAGCAGCGAATAATATTCGCCAATTCGGCGCTTGTTGTTATTGACTTCGTTTGAGAAGAGAGAAAAGAAGACAATGATCAATGCGCTGAGAAGAATCAGAAATTTGAAGAATATCGCAAACGGATCCACCGCCAACATGCGCGAGAAGACCGACGCGCTTTCGCCAACCTGCTGAAACACATACACCGCCGTCACAAGTATTCCGGCAATCACTACAGCCGCCGTGATTTCCTTCTTCTTGAAAATCAAATCGGCAAGAATTGCACACAGAAAAGTTGCGGTGAGCACTGCTTCCGGTTTGATGTATTGTAAACTTTGAATAATAGATTCGAGCATACTGTTATCGTTAAGTTCTTTATTATCTTCCCATCAACGCCAGAGCGCCGCCATTCTTCACAACGTCAACGAGGTAGTTGGCGGAAGCATTCATTATGTTCAATATCGGTGCAGGATAAATACCGAGGAAAATGACAATCACGGCAAGCGGAACAAGCGCAACAAGCTCGCGGCCGTTAATATCGGGAAGGCTTTTCCATCGTTCGGGAAGCGTTCCGAGAAACACGCGCTGCAACGTCCACAACATATACGCCGCCGTCAACACAATGCCGACCGACGATGCAATGGTGAGCCAGCGATACGTTTGGAATGCGCCGAGGAACGAAAACGCTTCAGAAATAAATCCGCTCAAGCCCGGCAATCCGAGCGCAGCGAAAAATGCAATCACCATCACGGCAGAATATTTTGGCATTTGATTCATCAACCCGCCGAAATCATCAAGCCCGCGTGTATGCGCACGGTCGTAAATCACGCCGACAATCAAGAAGAGCATTGCGGTAATCGTTCCGTGGTTGAACATCTGAAAAACAGCGCCCATCATTCCCTGTGTGTTGAATGCCGCGAGTCCGAGAATGACGATGCCCATGTGACTGACAGACGAATACGCGATAAGTTTCTTGAAATCTTTTTGCGCCATAGCACACAGCGCGCCGTACACGATATTAATAAATCCGAGGAACGCAAGCGGGTAAGCATACTTCAATGCTGCATCGGGAAAAATCGGAAATGCAATGCGCAGTAAACCATACGCTCCCATTTTCAACAAAACGCCGGCAAGAATCACACTGATTGCCGTTGGCGCTTCAACGTGCGCATCTGGAAGCCACGTGTGGAACGGAAAAATCGGAACCTTGATCGCAAAGCCGATAAACAACGCAACGTACGCGACGTAGCGCCAATAAGTATGAAGTCCGGCAAGAATCGAACCCGGATCGAAGTTGGCCGGGTTCATCATCGCAAGCATGTTGAACGTATGAATTTTTTCTCCGGTTGCCGGATCAACAACCGAGACGCTGAAATAGAGAGCGAGCATTGCAAGGAGCATTAACACTGAGCCGAGCAATGTGTAGAGGAAAAATTTGATCGCTGCATATTCACGCCGCGGCCCGCCCCACACACCGATAAGAAAATACATCGGCAGCAGCATAATTTCCCAGAACACATAAAAGAGGAAAAAGTCGAGTGCGACGAACACGCCCATCATTCCCGTATCAAGAAGAAGGAGAAGCGCGAAGTAGCCTTTCACCGATTTTTCGATCTTCCACGAAGCAATGACCGCAACAAATGAAATCAGCGCCGTCAACAGCACCATCGGCGTACTGATACCGTCAACACCGAGAAAGTAATCAATGTGGATGCGCCCGAACCACGAGATGCTCTTGATATCAATCCATGTTCCAAGCTCTTTAAACTGCATGCCGTCCATTGTGTTGATGCCGGCAAGATTGCGGTTGAACGCCGCAAAGATGAATCCCGCAAGCAACACTTGCAATATGGTGAACGCCAGCGACGCCCATCGCATTGCGTTCTTCTTTTCTTTGGGAAGAGCAAGAACGACTACCATCCCGACAATGGGAAGAAATGTGATCCACGTGAGAACGCCGACTCCGAGAAAATGATATTCCATAAATGTTTCCAATAATTCTTTGTGAGTGATTTTTTACTTCATTACTACCATACGCTTAGTTTCTGTGAAAGATGATTGTCCGTTAGAATTACCCGCGATAATACGATAGAAATAAATCCCGCTTGAAACATTGTGCGCATCCCACTGCACAGAATAAAATCCGGAAGATTTTTCTTCATCTACAAGCGTTGCTATTTCTCTTCCAAGAACGTCATACACCTTCAATGTCACATAGCCATTCGCTGGTAATTGATAATTGATTTGCGTTGTGGGATTGAACGGATTTGGGTAATTTTGCGTGAGTTGGAATTCTGTTGGAGTCTCTCCAATTTGCACAATATTCTTTTCTTGCTTTTTAATCGCTCCGCTCCCTCCAAAAACGAACACATTCATGTAGTTCACAACGAGATTCTCATAATCAACGCTGTCAATCTTTACTCGTAAGATTCCTTTGATGTTTTGAAGTTTATTGACGATCTGGTTTGTCTTTTCCTGAAAGAATGAACCTGTATCCGATGCTGCAAAATTATAACTTCCTATTTGCTGAACAGTTTTTCCGCTCACTGTGTCAACGAGTTCCAATGAGACGTTTGCGTTTCTTTTCCATCCCTTGCTTCTCACTCCGAATTCTGATTCCATCAATGCATCTTTCGGCAGAGTAAATGGTGAAGTCTTCATAAAATCGGAGATCGCTTTTGCGGGAATAGCGCCTGGATTTACATTCTTGAATGGAGATGAATTGCCACTTATGTTTCCAAATTGCACGGTAAGCAATCCTCCAGTTGTGGTGTCAATCAGTTCGATGCGGCGATATAATGTTGCAGTTTGTGCATTTGCATCGGATGCCACCTTCAATGTGCCGTATCCATATCCCGGTTGTGAGTTATCTTTTGTTTGACTAATAACATTGTAGGGCGACGATGAACCTTTAACTACTGTATAGGTTACTGAAGAGGGGGGGGCTTTCTCAAGTGAGATCGGGTAATTTATTCTGTTGCCGCTCGGGCTTATGTTAATTGTTCCGTTCCAGCTTGAGCCATCTGTGGAATAAATATCACGCAGATAATCTGTTGGGTTGCCGCAAAAGAAGAGCGACGCTCCTCCGTTCGCATCGTTGTGACCAGAAACAGAAGTATAGATTATTGGTACATCTTGAACTCTGAAAATGCTTATTGCCGACAAACTACCGTTGTAATAGTTCCTCTCCATTGCAGCGGAGCTTGGGAACTCACCACCGGTGTAGTAATCGTCATATGCGATCCATGTTACATGAGTTCTTCCATAGCCGTCAACTGCTATTTGAGAGTATGGAGTGGATGGTGGAAGCGAACCGGAATAATAAACATTCGCTGTATCAGCCCACCTTGTGCCAACTAAAATGTAGAGATCGACTGATAGACTTCCTGAAGTTGAATTCGCCGAGAGCATGAATTTTCCACCTTGAGGATCCCACGCAACAGAAGGATAATCGTAGACGAGGGGCGGGCCACCAGTCGGCGGTATCCGGCTGCCGGAAAATGTTGAACCGTAGTCTGTTGAATATTTGTAATGAACTTGATATCTGCCGGAGTACATCTTTTTATAGACAACAAGAATTTTGTCACCATCTGATGAAACAGCGACCACTGGCTGCAAATCAACTGAAGATGCGTCAGAATCAAGAAGAACAGTTGTACCTCCGTAGAGTGACTTTATGTAAAGGTTCTTTGCACTTCCTACGACTTCCTGCCACACAATGTAAACGTCGGCCCAATCATCAGATGCAATAGAAGGTGTGGAAGCAGTGCCACTTCCCGAAATTTGCTGCTCGTTCGACCATGTTGAGCCGTTATCGGTCGAAGTTGTAAACCAGATTTTGTTGGACGATGAGTAACCCATATCGAGCGGTCCGCCGTCATATTCTCTCACGATCTTGCGTTGGTTGCCGATGCCAGTGGCAGTGGAGAGTGAGGTGAGAAGGTGTGCTTTGTAGAGTGCATAAATATTTACAGTAGCATCAATTGTTCTCGGATTCGCTGAAGAGCCATCACTCCATTGGTAAAATATCTGTCCGCTTGGTGGATTTGCTTTAATTGTTTGGTCATAATAGGCTGTACCGCTCCAACTCGAACCCACGTTTACACCATTCACTTCGTAAGTTCCACCAGAACCACCCTCTAGAAATTGCGAAGCGGCGAGGGTTACATCTAAGGGAGATTCATATCCATCAAGAGTTAAAACACCAGTGTTATTTGGATCTAACCAATCTTTTAGCCGTGTAGAAGATGTTGTTCCACGATCCCAAGACATTGAGAACTTACCATACCAGTCTCGCAGATCGGATCCCCCACAAGCCGAATATCCTCCGTGCAACTGCCCTACAACACGGTTGTTTTGATCAAATAGAGGAGATCCCGAAGAACCCGGTTCTGTCACTCCTGTACTCCAATTTACACGCCAGTGGGAATTAGCCGGAGTCGTGTTTCCGTTAAGATAGCTATCACTCACAAGCGAAGAGTTAAAAAAAGAAATTTTCTTGATATCACCACTTGGATGATGAATACCGACCCCTGATGTTGCTGCGACATCTTGACGGTTCCAGCCTTCATAGTATGGCCCCCATGAAGCCGGAGGGGGGGTCGAGAGCAAAAGCAAGCAAAAATCTGAATCAGGGTTTCTCGCTAACAATGTGGACCCAGAGATAGTATATGTTGTTGGACCATCAGTATTACTGCAATCGGGGCTTTCGTACTTAAACATAAAAATCCACGTTGATTGATCGGAACGCCAGCAATGATTTGCTGTAAGGAAATACGGGGTGCCATCATCGCTTGTATTATTAATCAACGAACCTGTACACCAGCGGCTATTGTCATCCAAGAGTATCATTGCGACGGCACGACTTTGCTTTCGCCATGAAGCCCCTGATGGACAATTGACGTTAATATTGCAGGATCCAGATGATCCAAAAACATCTATGTTTTTTTGAAGCAAAGAGAAAATGTCCTTATATCCATGAACAACAACGGAAACATGTATATCAGGAAGAGTAGTCAAAGACGATGGTTGATCGTATTCAATTATGATACGATCACCTTTTATTGGCGTTGTAGAGAAGAGCCTTTCTGGTAAGTTGTTTTCCTCTGTAAACGCTCCCAACACCATGCTTTTGTCCTCATTATAAACGAACATTGAACCACCCGAAGGAATAAAGAATTTGTCAAAAATCAGATTGATCGTTATCGCACCATCTGATTGTATCTTCAACCTCCAGACTCTCCCGCCACTGGGAAGGCTATCCCATGAACCAGCATTGTTTATGCCATAATCCACGTGGATTGGTTGTCCAAATCTAAAAGGAATATCTTTCATTTGCGATTCGAATTCATCTTCTCTCAAAAGCTCATCAATATCAACATGTGGCATTTTCACTGTATAAATTTCATGCTTTATTACAAAGCCCAGGCTCAATGGCGTTCCATGGTGCTGTATTTGACCGACTGCTGTAAAACTAATACTCAGTAGAACAATTCCTGCCAGATTCAATGCTGTTTTCATAATGGTCTCCATTTCTTCATAGTGCTATAACTCATTTGCAAAACACGCAAAACAAGAAGGCACTTACTTTCACAAATACTCACCCTCAACAGTCATTCTTCTTCAAAATAAGTCGCAATGTCATTTACTTTGTAAATATTAGTTTCTTCGTTTTATCGTTCTGAAAAATTATGAGCCTGTTGTCTACTAGTTGAAATGTCGCTGCGTTTCCAAGGGCTTGAAGATACTCGTTGTAATTTGTACCACAATAGATTTTGGTTGTCCCAATGGGGCCGATGTTAAGTGAATCCCACAAGTCCATCTTATAAGATGCCATGTATATATTTCCACAACTCGAATCTGTTTTGCCGTGCAAGTTAAAAGTGCCATACACAGAATCTGGCTCCCTCGCAATGCTACTATCAGCAAAAAAAACAAAATAGTTCTCGTTAGGGGCTAGTGTTATTGTTTCACCAGCAATATTTTCAAAAGTTCTCACTTTCCACCAAACATTTGTGATATTTGCAGAAACGTTTTGATTGGTCGAAGTCGAGTCAGAACACGATGTCAATGCAAGAAACAAAGCCAGAAGCGTACAATTCATGTTATGCATATTTCCTCCATTTTATAATGAGTTGAAAGTTAATACACTTTTGAAAAAAGTTTAGCATTAACTTAGTGACTTCGTGATTAAACAGTTCCCTATATTCTACAACTTAAACAGGAAAAAGAACACCATCACACCGATGAGCACAAAAAGAATGTACGATTGTATGCGCCCGGTTTGAATTTTTCGCAACATCAAGCCGAAGAATCCGGCAAGATATGCGGTAAGATTCACCGTACCATCAACAACTTTATTATCAAAACCACCGACACCGGCATGAAGTAAGAAAAAAGTACCGCCGGCGACGATCAAAGCGATAATGCCTTTTCCGACTGCCGCGCCCATTCCCGCTCCGTGCCATGCCGCACTTCCTGCCGCCCATCCTACATATACTGAAAGAAGCGCCGCAAAGAAAAGATATACTACTGCTTCGCGCTTGCCCCCTTCGCGCTTTCCTTCCATGCCTTTGGCGTGGTCTTCGACTTCCCAGTTTTTCTTTACGCCAAGCGTCAGCGCCAATGTCCATCGCGCAGTGCCGTTCACAATTCCATCAACAAATGTATTATCGAACCACGCAAGCAGACGCGAAAATCCAATAGTGCCCGCCACTGCCGTCGCATGATACAATTCGTCGAAGTACCACTTGTTCAAGAGAAATTTATGAACCGGAGCAAGCGCAGAAGCAAATGCGTCAGCACTGATCTTCTTCCAATAGTACGTCAGGAATGCAAAGAGAATTCCGAGCGAAGCAACGGTGAGTGAAAGATACATCGCCGTTGTATGCTCATGGTGTATTGTTTCCTCAAAAACTTCCGGCGATGCAGCGGCAAGATTTGCAGGAACAACTGTTGCCGGACGCTCAATGGCGTGATAGAACCAGCCATTCTCCGGCGCCAAAGGATTGAAACTATAAAACACGAAGAATGACAACGACGCAAGCACAATGAGTGGAATAATCATCGGCTTCGGCGATTCATGCAGATGTTCAAGACGCGACGGATCTTTGTGCTCGCCGAGAAATGCAAGAATAACAAGTCGGAACATATAGAACGCCGTCAATGCAGCAGCGCCGAAACCAAGAATCGGAATCAGAGTGTGTCCGGTCAAATCGCTGAACGCCAATGTTCCGGCAAGAATTTGATCTTTGCTGAGAAAACCGGAAGTAAACGGAACGCCTGAAATCGCGAGCGTGAACATCACAAATGTCCAGAATGTTACGGGCATTTTCTTTCTCAATCCGCCCATGTTCCGAATATCCTGCGCGTCAGTGTGATGATCGTTTTGATGATGAAGTGCATTGTGCATCGCATAAATCACGGAACCGGAACCGAGAAACAATCCTGCTTTGAACGCGGCGTGAGTAGCAAGATGGAAAAACCCTGCAGTGTACGCGCCGACACCGAGTCCCATCACCATATATCCAAGCTGGCTTACGGTCGAATACGCCAGCACTTTTTTAATATCATTTTGCGCAATGGCGATTGTCGCTGCCATGAATGCCGTGACCGCTCCGATATACGCAATGAACGTCAGCGCATCGGCAGTGAACATCGGAAAAACGCGCGCGACCAAATAGACACCGGCAGCAACCATCGTTGCAGCGTGAATCAATGCGCTCACCGGCGTGGGACCTTCCATCGCATCGGGCAGCCACACATGCAAAGGAAACTGCGCCGATTTTCCGATCGCTCCGCAGAAAATTAAAATTCCGGCGGCAGTCATCCACGCATCGCTTTGAAACGGAATTTGTCCGGCAGCTATCGCGGAAAAAATTCCGTCAAACGTCAGCGTGTGAAAATTCGCCCACACAATCATAATACCGATGAACATACCGAGGTCGCCGACACGATTAACGATGAACGCTTTCTTCCCGGCGTCAGCGGCTGATTTCTTTTCATACCAATGTCCGATGAGAAGATACGAGCTGATGCCGACGAGTTCCCAGAACACATAGATCAGCCAGAAATTATTGGCAAGGACAATGCCGAGCATTGAGAAGGAAAAGAAGCTGAGGTACGCATAATAGCGGGAATAGCGAATGTCGTCGTGCATGTAGACGGTCGAGAACACATGAACGAGAAAACTGATGAGCGTGACAACAACGAGCATCACTGCCGTTACATTGTCAATCATAATTCCGATATCGAGTTTCAACGGAATAAGCGTGTGAAAATCTACCCATGTAAAGGTGAAGCTGGGAACAACATCGTTGAAATAATTCAGCTTTGTGAAAAGAATCACCAGCGAAGAGAGCAACCCGACGCCGAGAATCGTCGTGCCGACAAGATCGCCCTGCCGCGGTCCGCCTTTGGCGGACTTGCCAAAGAAAATAATCACGACAAAACTGAACAGCGGAAGGAGCAGTACCGCCAAAGAAAGTTGAAGGAGAAATTCTTGAGTCATCATAGTTGTTCGTTACTAAGGTGTATCTTGCAAACTACCCTCACCATTATAGCCGTCAGAAATTCCACAACTGAGCCACACCAAATCTTCGCCCGACCTTGAATCGTTAACCGTATTTCCGTAAATGTTAAAATACTGGCAGTCGGACATCAACCAGCAACCACTAGTCCCCTCTGTTCTATCCTTGATAAATATTCCGCCTTCTGAAGTGGTATTTAAACACTTGCCGTTTGTAGAATATGCTAAATCAGATTTTGCTCTATTCCTAAATATTGTATTGTAAGGACCGTTCATTCCGTGAACAACCTCAGCGGCGATTGCATCAACAACATTTCCTTCAATAAGATTGGCATACGAAAATCTTCCGTGAAACAACATGTCTGGTTCAACGCCGTTTTGATCATAACAAATATGATATACTGGATCCTGATCTTGAGCGTGCCGGTCGCAGGAGAAATTGTACCCAAACACATTCCTGTTGGCGCCTATGCACGCTATCATCGAATGCCGAAGTCGTCTGATGATATTGTCCTCAATTAAACAATCTGTTGAGTGATTTGCTAAAACAATTCCATATCCCTCTCCACCAGTACAAACATGCTTTGCCTCATAAAGATAACAACCTCTTACCTCAATATAACTGCTTGCACTAATACCGATATGTTCTATACCGGGATTATAACTTTCAACACCGGAGATCCAGCAATCTGCTGCTCTGTTAAAACTAAAATGCGTATTCTGATCCCCGTTTGAAGAAATCTTAAAATCTTCGAAGCCTACAACTGTAATTGGGTTTATTCTTCCAATTGCTGCGCGATTATCTCCCGTCCCTGCAAATGAAAGTGTTAGACCAATATCATCAACAAATGTGATTGAAGATGAGGTATACGACTGCACCTTTACAATTTGACCAACATAATTGATAGCACCGCCCTGATCCCCCCCATTTGCCCAATAACCATTGGGTACTTTAATTTCAAAAAATCTGTTTTTAACATTTTTGTCTAACCAATCCGTCTTCCAATTTATCCCGCTTTGATTTGTTAGGTCAATATTCAACGTTTTCGTAGAACTATTGTAATCAGAGGCATTTATCTTCGTTAGCGATAGACCATCCCCAGTAGCATCAAGTTGAGCATCAGCGTCGCTCTTAGATATAACGAAACCTCCATCATTAAATGTAAAATTTGTTTTATCAGAACCATCCCCTTTGATAATGATACTGTCAAACAATGTGATAGAGGAAGTAAAGGAATAATCTCCCGCGGGAAAATAAAGAACCGAAATGCAACCGGGGTGTAAAACGTTCCAACTGTGAGCATTTGTCATAGCATTATTTACCGCCTGTGTTGCTGTCTGCCCTAAGTCAATATATTGTGTTTTCACATTAACATAATTTTGTATGTATCTTGGGATGTCTCCTTCGTAACCCGGGCTTCGCCAATCAACTCTTCTGTCAGAAGGAATGATTGAACCTATCTGAGCAAATAATTGTGAAGAAATAATTTGAATGAACAGACCAACCACAAAAATTTTTCGTGCACAATACGAGTTTTTCATGTCGTTCCTCACAAGAAATTTTATAGCATTTTGGGAGTAATGCCTTTTTGTATAAAGAAATTAAATTAAAACCGTTTCCGTAAAGCTAATCGTAAAAAAGGTTTTGGTGTTGTTGGAATTTAAGTAAGGATATGTATATGCACTGTTTATTGGTCCAACACTCGGTTTGATATTTACGACCTTTCTTTCGCTCGGAGTGTAAATAACCATCTGACTAGGGTAGGACTCATTATTGGTAACAATTAGCTTTGTTCCATCATAGGACCAACTGCTAAAATCGAAATCTGAACGGAACATTGAAGGAAGCACTATTTTTTGATTAGTGGCTATATCCAGCACTGTTATACCGTTCTTGGCATAAAAAATTTCTCCTTTTGTGTTTAACGCCGGATAAGTACGTTCATAATAGCTATTCACCGTGTCGAGTATTTGATTGTTAGCAGTATCAGCTAAATCCATTATCCGCAAATAGGAATTACTACTATTGCTGTCAATCCTATCAAAAAAAATTATCTGATCACTATTGGGAACAAATTGTGGGAAGGAACAATACAGTTCATTTACCCATATTTTGATTATTCTTCTTTGGAATGTTGTAGTATTCAATAGAACCAAAAGGGAAGTGTCGTTCGCTACTGTGTTATAGAGAAGTTGAACACCGTCTGGCGAAATCCCTATCTGAGCAATCGAAATACTATCTTGCAATAGCTGTTTTACTTCACCTGTAGATAACGACATAGCATACAACGTTGCGTTTATATTGTTGAAGCCAAGATAGTCATCTTTATAAAAATACGCCGTTTGTTCATCTTGAGTGACCTTCGTGCTCTTATTCAGGCTCTTCGCAGAAAGGAATAGTCTTTGTCCGCCGTCAGAGTTCATGATATAAGTTCCGCTATCCTGCACAAACAAAATCTTATCACTCTTTGGCAAGTATTGCATAAATGTAATGTCTTTCTTGTCGCTGGTTAGTTTTGTTAAGCCCGTTCCATCAACATTCATCGAGTAAATTTCAGAATAGGTATGTTGTTCAGGGAACTTATCCTCTCCTGTTTTTGAGCATGACGAAAAAAACAAAGAGCACGTCAATACCAACAATACGATAGATATCGTTTTCATCTTGCACCTCCGCTTCAAAAAAATTCTTACGCCTTAATTCAAATAAAATCTTGCCCCAACACCAACGCCGGTCATCGTGGTATTTCTTCTTACAAAAATCGTTTGCTCTTTATCCGGTACCATATAATCCAATTGCACTTCGCCGCTTACACTAAATTTTTCACCGACAAAGTATTAATCTTTCAGCGTATCCACTTCGTCAACATTCACAGTATTAAACTGTTGATAAATATTCAGCACAATGGCGAGCGCAACAGCCGCTTCGCACGCCGCAAGGATGATGACAAAAATTGCAACCATCTGCCCGTCAAGATGCAAACCGCCGTAACGGGCAAAGGCAATAAAATTGATGTTGGCAGAATTCAAAATCAATTCAATGCCCATCAATACCATGATCGCATTGCGGCGCGCCATCACCGCAAAAAGGCCGAACGAAAAAAGAATCGCGCTGGCGATCAGATAATGCGTAAGAGAAACTTGAAGAGTCATAGCGTTAGAAAATTATGAGTGAGCAGCAGGCTTTTGTTCCCGGCGAGCGATCATCGCTGCGCCAATCATCGCAACAAGGAGCACAACCGATGCGACCTCAAACGGAAGCACATAATTTGTAATCAGCGCTTCGCCGATGTGCGGCGCTGTTGATTTCGCAGCAGCCACGTTCGCGCCGGGTGCTATAAACCAATCTGTCAAAGTAAAAACGCCGCATAATGCGCCGGCAATAATCGCCGTAATAATTGATGCCGGCAGAATGTGAATGCTACCTGTTTTGATCTGAACATCCACAATCTTGTTCGTCAGCATCACACCGAACAAAATCAAAACCAAAATGCCGCCGACGTACACAAGAATCTGCGTGACGGCAAGGAAGTCGGCGTTCAACAACACATACAATCCAGCAACAGCAAAAAGCGTGAACATCAAGGAAAATGCGGAATGGACAATGTTGCGCGAGAAGACAACGACGCCGCCAGAAAGAATTGCAAGCAAAGCGAAAAAGTAGAAAAGGTAATCTGTGAGTTGTAACGTAGTATCAGGAGTCATGGTATACTCAAAAGACCGAAATCATTCTGGTTTCTGTTGCGAATCGTTTGGCGGACTTGCAGGGTTTGGAGGTGGAGCCTGCACAGGTGCCGATTGCTGAACTTGTGGCGCAGTCGCCGCTTTTGCCGCGGCAGCAATTTTTGCTTCAGCAGCAGCTTTCGCGGCGGCGGCTTTCTTTGCCGCGGCTTCTTCTTCCATTTTCTTTGCCTTCACCCGCGCTGTTTCAATTTCTGCCGGCGTCATGGTGGCAAAACTGTAAATCAAATTGTGCCGGTCGAATTCGGCAAACTCGTACACATCCGTCATCTTAATACATTCCGTCGGACACGGAGGCACACATAATCCGCAGTAACAGCACTTTGCAATATCAATATCGAAGACCGGAACATGGAGCCGCTTCTTTTGTCCGGTTGATGTGACGCCTAGATTATCTTCCGGCGTTGATTTGATCGTTTCAATTGTAATACAATCGACCGGACACGCCATCGAACATTGGTCACATCCGATACAGTCATCCATATTGACGTACAAACGGTTGCGTGCTCGTTCCGGCAATTTCATTTTCTGCGTTGGATACTGAATTGTCACCGCCGGAGTGAAGAGGTGGCTGAAGGTCACTTTCATTCCTATGAATGCAGTCTTCAGCCCTAAATACACACCGCTGAAATATTCTCTAACAGGATTCATTTTCATTTTCACCATACAACAATCAATCCGATGGCAAGCACACAGAACAGCGCGAACGGCGTCAGCACTTTCCACGATACATACATCAACTGGTCAACGCGCAAGCGCGGAAGCGTCCATCGCAGCCAGATATTCACGCAAACGAAAAACATTCCTTTCGTGATGAACCAGAATGCATCCCATCCGGGGCCTGACATAAATGTTCCGAACGGGCTTGCCCATCCGCCAAAAAACAGCACCGTCACAATCGCCGATACGACAAAAAGATTTGCATACTCGGCGAGATAAAACATCGCAAACTTCATGCCGCTAAATTCGGTATTGTAACCCTGCACGAGTTCCGATTCCGCTTCAGGAATATCAAACGGGGTGCGATTCACTTCCGCCATTGAGGAGATATAATAGATGACAAACATGATTAGCATAAACGGGAAAAGAAGAAGTTTTTTTCCCATCGGAAACGGCCCGCCAAAGATAAGCCAGTTTTGAATTCCACTTGATTGAAAATCACTGATGCCATTCAAGCTCATCGTTCCGGTAATCATGATCACGGCAAGTATGGCAAACGCAGAAGGAATTTCGTAGCTGACGATTTGCGCCGCAGAACGAAGTGCGCCGAAAAGCGACCACTTGTTGTTCGACGCCCATCCCGCCATCAACAATCCGACCACAACAAGCGACGAGATCGCGACGATGTAAAACAATCCGATATTCAGATCGCTTCCGACGTACGCTTTGCTGAACGGTAAAACTGCAAAAGCAGCGTACGTTCCGGTGAATACGATGTACGGAGCGAGAATAAAGAGAATTTTATCCGCCGCAGTCGGAATAGTATCTTCTTTCTGCAGAAGTTTCAAAATATCGGCGAAAGGCTGCAGGGTTCCGTGCCATCCGGTGCGCATGTAGGCAAGGCGGTCTTGCATGTGCGCCGCGATTTTCATTTCGAGATAAATTGTCACAAGCGCGTACGGAAGGATGAAAACCAACGGCAGGGCGCCCATAATAATGTGCACCCAAATGTTATCGCCGAGTAATGATATAAGAAATTGTTCCATAATTTGTTTTATCTGTCTACTTCGCCAAGCACGATGTCAATCGAACCGGCAATTGCCACCATATCTGCAATCATCGCGCCTTTGGAAATTTCGTTGATGACGCTGAGATTGGAGAATGCCGGCGACCGCGCTTTGATGCGGTACGGCGTCGCCGAACCGTCGCTCACTATATAATAGCCTAATTCACCGCGCGGCGATTCGATGCGCGCGTACACTTCGCCGGGATTCGGGCGAATGCGTTTCGGAATTGCGGCATGAACATCGCCTTCGGGAATTTGCTCGAGCGCCTGCTCAATAATTCTCACGCTCTGTTCCATTTCGCGGGCACGCACAATGTGACGATCCCAACAATCGCCAACCGTTCCCATCTCGCCTTTGCCGACGCACACATCCCAATCAAATTTATGATACACGGAATACGGATCGTCGCGGCGTAAATCCCAATCCACGCCGGAACCGCGCAGCATCGGGCCGCTGCATCCGTAATTGATGGCTACATCTGCCGGAAGAACGCCGACGTTTGCCGTGCGCTTCACGAAGATTTCATTATAGGTCAGCAGGTCGTTTAACTCTTTGATGTTCGGCTTGAAGTACGTGCAGAATTCTTTTGCCTTCGGAATAAAATCCGGCGGAACATCGTGCGACAAGCCGCCGACCCACATATAATTGTAGAGTAAGCGCGCACCGCACGTCATTTCAAAAAGATCGAGAATTTTCTCACGGTCACGAAAGCAATAGAGGAATGGCGTGAACGCACCGATGTCAATACCGTAGGTTCCGATTGCAATCAAATGGCTGGCGATACGCTGAAACTCCGCCATGATTACGCGGATGTAATCAACGCGTTCCGGCACTTGAATTTTCAGCAGACGCTCTGCCGCAACGACAAATCCGAATTCGTTTGTCATCGAAGCGACATAATCCATCCGGTCGGTGTAGGGAATCACCTGCTGATAATTCGTCATGTGCTCGCAATGCTTTTCAAAACAGCGGTGCAGGTAACCGATATGGGGAATAACATCAACGACAATTTCTCCGTCAACTACCAGTTCGAGGCGCAGCACGCCGTGCGTTGCCGGATGCTGCGGGCCCATGTTGAGGATCATCTCCTCCGTGCGGAGCGTTCTGCCGGTTGAAGAAACCGGAGGTGTTGTGATAATTTCAGACATGATGCGTTTTTGCTTTCACATTCAATTTAATACGGAACCTTCATTCCGTTATAAAATTCGGGGACCTGATAATCTTTCCGAAGCGGGTACCCTTCCCAATCGTACGGAAGAAGAATGCGCCGTAAATCAGAATGTCCGGTGAACCGAATACCGAACAAATCGAACGCTTCGCGCTCGTGCCAGTTGGCGGTTTTCCAGACTGACTCCACAGATTGTACTTCCGGCGCTTCGGTGGGCACTTCAACACGAAGAACAATTTTGTGCTTCTTTGGCAGCGACGAAAGATGATAGACGACGCCCAGTTTTCCTTTCAAGTCAATACCGGAAAGGCTCGACAAAAAATCGAATTGCAATTCATCGTCATCGCGAAGGAATTGCGCAATCTCGATAATGTGCTGCGGCGAGACTTTGATAAAAGGATCAACAGGCGCATCAAGCTTCGCTTCAATGCCGAAAGCGGAATCGGGGAATTTTGCGGTAAGTCGTTCTAAAATTTCTTGTGGGGACATAATGAAGTTAAAAAAAATTGTAGCCTTATCTCATGCAGATTTCTTCTTTACGAGCGATTCGTGCCGGACTTTTTCCTGAAGCTTTATCAAACCTTCGAGCAATGCTTCAGGACGCGGCGGACAGCCGGGAACATACACGTCAACCGGAATTACGCGGTCAACGCCCTTGAGAACATGATAACCGTGTTCCCAATACGGGCCGCCGCAATTCGAGCAGCTTCCCATCGAAATCACGTACCGCGGCTCTGCCATCTGATCGTACAACCGCTTGATGCGCGATGCCATTTTCAGCGTCACCGTTCCCGAAACGATCATCACGTCGCATTGGCGCGGCGTTGCGCGCGGAATAACACCGAACCGCATCATATCGAAATTCGATGCGGACGCGGCCATCATTTCAATGGCACAGCACGCAAGGCCGAATTGCATCTGCCACAACGAAGAGAGCCGAGCCCAATTCAGAAGATTATCAAGCGAGGTAACAACGATGTTACTGCTGTCGAATTGTTTATCTAAAAGACCCATACGCGATTCCTAAACCGAAACAAATTCCTTTTCCTCAGTTCGTTCCATCTCTGCCGCTCGCGGCGTCATTTCCAACTCAGAAATAATTCCCTTCCCTTTCACATACACCGGCAATCGAGGCGAAGGCTTGTCCCAGTCCAGGTCGCCTTTGACCCACACATAGGCAAATCCAACAATGAGAATGGCGAGGAACACCACCATCTCAAGAAAAGCAAACACTCCAAAGTTCTTAAAGACCACGGCCCACGGAAACAACACGACAACTTCAACGTCGAAAATCAAAAAGATCAATGCGACGACATAGAAGCGAACGTTCAGCCGAACCCACGAGCCGCCGACCGGTTCTTCGCCGCATTCATACGTGGAAAGTTTTTCAGGATACGGCCTGTGCGGGCGCAGCATCCACGAAAAAATCAAACCGCTTGCTGTGAAAACAACTCCGATGAGTAAAAAGATTAGTATTCTGCCAAAATCTGTTAACCTCACGGATACTT
>JAJYOI010000130.1 GCA_021796275.1 Bacteroidota bacterium | reverse complement strand
CGTCACGGTCCATTGCGTCAAGGTACTTCGGTACCGGAATATTTGCCGATGTCGAATCACGCTCATCATGTCCGGCAATAACTTGCAAAACATGTGCAATGTCGCGCGCGGAATTTGCAAAGGGACCGATCTGGTCGAATGACGATGCAAATGCAACAAGTCCGTAACGCGACACACGACCGTACGTCGGTTTCATTCCGAAGACACCGCACAATCCCGCTGGTTGTCGAATCGAACCGCCGGTATCTGTGCCGAGCGATGTTGTGGACATTCCTGCTGCGACGGCGACACACGATCCGCCGCTGGAACCGCCGGGCACGCGTGTTTCATCAAGATGATGTTTGACTGGACCGAAGGCAGAATTTTCATTCGACGACCCCATTGCAAACTCGTCCATGTTGGTTTTGCCAATGATGATTGCATCGGCAGCATGCAGACGCTCAATTACCGTTGCATCGTAAATCGCTTCGTACTGTTCCAGTATTTTCGATGCACACGTTGTGCGTTTCCCTTTCATGCACAACACATCTTTGACCGCAATAACCATTCCTGCCAGCGGACCGGCTGTGCCGTTCTTTAGCTTCTCATCAACATGGCGCGCCTCTTCGAGCGCCTCATCTTCAAAGACGGAAAGAAATGCATTGAGCGTACTGCACTGACGAATTACGGAAAGATAGTGTTGTGTGCGTTCACGGCACGACTCCTCTCCTGCAGCGAGCCGTGCCCGATACGAGTCAAAAGAAGCAGGTGTGCTCACGAAAACTCAATCCTGTGCTTTGGCCTGTGTGTCAGCCTGTGTGTTTACTTGTGTGCTTGCTGAAGCTTTATGTTCCGATGCAGGTGCATTAAGCTGCGGCGGTTCAAGAATCTGAGGAGTAACGACGGGCTTTTCCAGTTCAGTTTCCACATCACGCATCGCTTTCTTGAATTCCGAAATGCCTTTCCCCAGTCCGCGCGCCAAATCGGGAATTTTCTTCGGGCCAAAAAAGATAATGATAACCAACAGAATGAGCGTTAGTTCGCCAATACCGATATTCTCAAACATCTACGTGTCTCTTTCTTTTCTTGAAGGAAGAAATGATTATTTCTTCTCTCCGGTCTTTTTTGAATCTTCTTCAGTTGTGTCTTGCACATCCTTCATGGCTTTACGAAATTCCTTCACGCCGGTACCTAACCCTTTGGCAAGATCGGGAATTTTCTTCGCGCCAAACAGTACAAGGATGACTAAAAAGATTAAAATTAATTCGGGGGCGCCGAGATTCATACGATTTTCCTTTCTCGAAGGAGCTTCCCTTCGATGATAACAACTCACTATACCAATACAACAGAATGAATTAACGATTCAAAGATTTTCTTTCCGTCAGCGGAGCCAAGCTCCAACTCCGACGCGCGTTCAGGATGCGGCATCATTCCCATGACATTGCCTTCTGCATTGACAATGCCCGCTATATTATGAAGCGATCCATTCGGATTTGCTTCGTCGGTAATACTGCCGTCGGTTTCGCAATAACGAAACACCACTTGATTGTTGTCTTCTAATGACTTTACAACATCATCACCGGCAAAATAATTTCCATCGCCATGAGCGACCGGAATCTTTAGCACATCACCGTTCCGGCACTCGGAAGTAAACCGTGTTGAAGCATTCTCAACCTTCAGGTGGACAAATTTACAGACAAAACGAAGCGAGCGATTACGCAACATTACTCCGGGAAGCAGCCCGGCCTCCAGCAAAACTTGAAACCCGTTGCAAATGCCGATCACCGTTCCGCCATTGTTGGCAAAACGAACCACTTCCTGCATCACGGGCGAAAAACGCGCAATAGCACCAGTGCGCAGATAGTCACCGTACGAAAATCCACCGGGTAGAATAATCACATCTGAACCGCGCAGATCCGTTTCCTTGTGCCAGATAAATTCTGCTTCCTGATTCATGACATGCTTCGCCGCGTGATATGCATCGTGGTCGCAGTTCGAACCGGGAAAAACAACAACGCCGAATTTTATTTTTGAAAGTGACATTGGCCAAACAATTATTTTCGCTCTTCAAGAGTAAACGTATAATCTTCCATTACCGGATTAGCGAGAAGTTTTTTGCACGCTTCTTCCGTGATGCGCTCGGCCTCCTGTCGTGTTGCCGCGTCAACATCAAACTCAATGCGTTTGCCCATTCTCACATTGTGTACCGACGCAACACCTAACGAGTGAATGGCGTGCTCAACCGCCTTTCCTTGCGGATCAAGAATTGACGGGCGCAACATCACGGTAATTTTAGAATGATACACATGTGCTCCGATCAAACATCATAACTTGTCACCTCTTCAACATCCGGCTCTTCAACTTTTACCTCTACCAAACCGAACATTTTCCGCGCTCCACGATACAGCCACCGAAGTATTCCTGAAAGAATGAAAAAAACAAAAACGAAAAAGAGTGCGCGCATCCGCGTTACCACAAGCAGTGCCGCTGCACACATCGTCAGAATGATTCTCCAGCGGTGATGTTTCCATCCTTTGCGCGTAAACTTCGGCATCGTGTCATACTTAATTTTACTGACCATCAACAACGAAACAACAATGATCAGCGGCGCAAAAGCATCGGCGGCTAACCCGCGCAATCCGAACACTTCATCCTGATACGTCAGCACAAACGCCACAATGGTAATGGCACTCGACGGAATCGGCAATCCGGAAAAATAATCTTTATCGAAACCGATGAGCTGCACATTGAACCGTGCCAGCCGAATACCGCCGAGAATTAACGGCAGTGAGCTGATCAAAATCCCAATGCCTTCGAAATGAAACAGATACAGCTTGTACGCCAGAAATGCCGGCGCCGCTCCAAACGAAATCACATCGGACAGGGAATCAATTTCTACTCCAAAATCGCTCGACGATTTCGTAATTCGTGCCATCACACCGTCAAGCGAATCAAATATTCCCGCCAATACGATAAACCACGCCGCAACGTCAAACTGCCCTTCACTGGAATGAATCAGCGAGATAAACCCGCAAAACATATTCAACACAGTGAAAAGGCTTGGTACGACTGCCCGTGTTATTTTCATCAAAAACTTTTTCTACTGTTCAACATTCATGTCGCCTGCAGCGCCATCTTCGATTACGGTACAACTGCGAGTACCGTTTCCCCTGCGACCGTTTTGTCATTCATTGATACTTTAATATCGGAATTTTTGGGGACAAAAACATCAACACGAGAACCAAATTTAATCATTCCAAAACGATTCCCGGCAGTAACAGTGTCGCCAATTTTTGCTGTGCAGACAATTCGTCGAGCAATAAATCCTGCAATTTGCTTAAAGAATACCTTAAATGTTCCGGTATTAATTCCGATATGTGTTTGCTCGTTCTTTAATGACGCTTTCTCTTCAAACGCAGCGAAATATTCGCCCTTCACATAGCGGAAGTATTCGACTTTTCCGCTGACAGGAATACGATTGACATGGACATTCAGCGGCGACATGAAAATACTGATTTGCACTGCACCGGTCTTGAGATAATCATTTTCAATCACATCTTTAATTGCCACAATTGTGCCATCAGCCGGTGAGATGATAAGATTGTTCCCTTGCGGAGTTTTGCGGCCGGGGTCGCGGAAAAAATTCAGCGTGAAAAGAAAAAAACAAAATGCGGCGGCAATGATGAGATATTTAAGGAGAGGTTGTTCAACAAAAAAGTACGAACCGACAACCACCGCAAAGCAAATTGCCGCGATTGTGAAAAACACATCGTAACCATATTCTGTTATCAAACTCTGAACTCCGCAGATCCAATTGGCATTTCCCTGGAAATTTTCGGCAGAATGATACCAAAAAATTGAGGTAAAGTCAAGATAATGAAAAGGAGGCTGTTTGTAGTCATTTCATGTGTTTTTCCAATCCACAGGAATATTGCGGCGGTTGCATTTTTGGCGAAATATCTTTATACTTTATACACAAAGTAAAGAAAGTTATTGGTGAAATGAAATTCCCGCTCCAACAATTGCACAAGAAAGCGCCGAACGGTTCCCTAAGATTTTTGAAGCACATAGTACAAAGGTTACAAACAAGAACAACGTCCCGTACAACCTACGGGACTTTTTTTTGATGCTCCCGGCAATGAAACTGTCTGAAATTCAACATATGCTGGAAGAATGGGCGCCGCCCGGCACTGCGTGGAAAGACGACAATGTCGGGTTGCAGGTCGGCTCGCAAAACGCAGACATTGTGAACATCCTTCTTGCCCTCGATGTTACAATGGATGTGGCGCGGGAAGCGGTGCAAAAAAAAGCCAATCTCATCATTACGCATCACCCGCTTTTCTTTCATCCGCTTCGTTCGTTGACATCACATTCCCGTGCAGGCGAAATTGCGCTGTACCTGGCTGAACAAAAAATTAATCTGTTCGCCGCACATACGAATTTAGACAGCGCCCCCGGCGGTGTAAATTTTGTTCTGGCAGAGCTTCTGGGATTAAAGAATATTTCCGTTCTCTCGCCGCTACCAGAGAACCTGATAAAGATCGCGGTCTTTGTTCCAAAAGAACATCTCGACCGTGTTGCCGCGGCAATGCACAGCGCCGGCGGCGGAACATTTACCAAATATGAAGAATGCAGCTTTCGCACTGAAGGCGTCGGCACGTTTCGCGGAACGCACGAAGCAAATCCTTTCATCGGCACAAAAGGAATTCTTGAAATCGTGCCTGAAACAAAATTGGAAATGCTCGTTCCTTCATGGAAACTTACCGACGTGGTGAAAGCGATGCGCAGCGCACATCCGTACGAAGAAGCCGCCTTTGACATTGTTCCGCTGAAAAATCGCGCGATGAACGTCGGGCTGGGTGCAATAGGCGACTTGCCTGCTGCGATGATGCACGAAGCGTTTCTTTCAATGGTGAAGAAAAAAATAGAGTCGCCCGTGCTGCGTTATTCCGGGAAAGCACATCGCATACAACGGGTCGCCGTATGCGGCGGGGCGGGAAGTGAATTGATTAATGATGCAATGCAAAACGGCGCCGGTGCCTTCATTACTGCCGACGTAAAGTATCATACGTTTCAGGATGCCGAACGTGATATCCTCTTGATTGATGCAGGGCATTTTGAAACCGAGCATCATGTGATTCCCGCTATTGAGCACCGTGTGAAAAAATTTCTACAGGAGTCGAAAAGCTCCTCAAAAATCTATATAACAAAATGCAATACAAATCCTGTTTCTTATTATTAGATTTGAAGATGTGAAGGAGATTCCATTGGAAGAAATACTTAAGCTGTTATATTCACTCCAAACCGTTGATGCAAAGCTGGATGAATTGGAAGAAATGAAAGGCGACTTGCCGGAAGTTGTTAACGCGTTGGAAAACGATGCAAGTCAGGTTAAAGCTGCAATCAAAGAAAAAGAAGACATCATTACGGTATCTGTAAAAACACGCAACAAGGCGGATCTTGATATCCACGATTTTAAAGAAAAGCTGGAAAAATACAAAGCGCAGCAATATTCTGTCCGCAACAATAAAGAATACGACGCGCTGACCAAAGAAATAGATTTTGCTGAACAATCTATAAAAGAACTGGAAGGACAATTTGGCGATCTCGAAAAAGCAATGGATGTCGCAAAAAGCGAGATTGAAGAACTTACGCAAAAATTAGAAGAAACTGAAAAAGTTCTCGCTGAAAAGCGTGCGGAGCTTTCGGAAGTTTCCAAGGCGACTGAAGACGAAGAATCAAAGCTAACACACGGGCGCGAAAAAATAAAAGTCCGGTTACAAAAAGATATGATTTCCCGATACGAACGCATCCGCAAAGCGCGCGACGGCAGAGCTGTCGTCGCAGTGCAGCGTAATTCCTGCGGCGGCTGCCACAATCGT
>JAJYOI010000056.1 GCA_021796275.1 Bacteroidota bacterium | reverse complement strand
TCTTGATGTGTGGGAGAAGGAAAAATTCGGCGAGCGTTTATGGCGAAAAGATTATACGCTGTGGTCGGATGGCCCTGCGCCGGAAATTACCGACCGTCTGGGCTGGCTTCATCTTCCCGAAACAGATTATGAGCTGCTCAATGACCTTGCTGCATTCGCGAATGAAATTCGTAACGAAGGATTCACACACGTTGTGCTTCTCGGCATGGGCGGTTCAAGCCTTGCGCCGGATATGTTTCAGCAGACGTTCGGCAATGCGCCCGGATATCCGCGGCTTATTGTTCTCGACAGCACGCATCCCGCCGCTGTCGAATCGGTCCGGGCAAAAATTGATCTGAAGAAAACGCTCTTCGTCGTCTCCAGCAAATCGGGAACAACCATTGAACCGAATTCATTCTACAATTATTTCTGGAATCTTACGGGCAAGGAACTGCCTGCACCGGGAAAAAACTTCATCGCCATCACTGATCCCGGCACGCCGCTCGAAAAGCTTGCTCATGAACGAAAGTTCCGCCGCGTCTTTCGCGCCACGCCGGATGTCGGCGGACGGTATTCCGCACTCACTGCGTTCGGCATTGTTCCCGCTGCGCTAATCGGAATGAATGTGCATCGCTTGCTCGATCAGGCGTGGACGCTTACCGAAGCATCAGCGTTTTGCGTTGGCGCGCATTCCAATCCGGGATTGCTGTTAGGCGCGGCTCTTGGCGAATTAACGAAAGCCGGGAAAGACAAAGTTACATTCATCACATCGCCATCGCTTGCGGCGTTTCCTGCATGGCTCGAACAATTGATTGCAGAAAGCACAGGCAAAGACGGCAAAGGCATTGTTCCTGTTGCCGAAGAACCGCTGCTTTCCGCAGAGAAGTACGGCAGCGACCGTTTCTTCGCATATCTCCGACTCGAAGGAGATGCAAACGGCGAATCCGATGCACACGTCCGAACATTGGAATCGGCGGGACAGCCTGTCGTGCGCATTCGCATGGAAGAACCGTACGATATCGGCCAGGAAATTTTCCGGTGGGAGATGGCAGTTGCCTCTGCCGGCGCGGCACTGGGAATTCATCCGTTCAATCAGCCCGATGTTGAACTCGCAAAGAAGCTTGCCCGTTCGGCGATGAAAAACAACGGCAATACATCGGAAAACTCTGTTGAAGAATTTTCTACCGGCGATGTGAAGAAGCTGCACAGCGCTGCTGCGCAGTGGAGCGCCTCTGCAAGACCCGGCGACTATTTTTCCATTCAGGCATACATCGCCCCGACGGGACAATCTCATGCTGTCGTGCAATCGCTTCGGAAAGAACTTTCCGTGAAAACAAACCTTGCTGTAACATTCGGCTACGGACCTCGATTTCTTCATTCAACCGGACAACTGCACAAAGGCGGACCGAACACCGGATTATTCTTGCAGATCGTTGATGAACCGGCGAACGAGGTTCCCGTACCGGAAACCGATTATTCATTCCGGCAGCTTATTCATGCACAGGCAATCGGCGATTATCTTGCGATGAAGCAGCGCAATCGCCGCGTGCTGCGCGTAAATCTTGGCGCAGACACTGCTGCCGGACTTGCCATTCTTGCAGAAGCGCTTCGTTGAAAGGAATAACATTCACAATTGCAACACAAGGAAAAACGTATGAAACTTGGAATGATAGGGTTAGGGCGCATGGGCGCGAACATGGCGGAACGGCTTGTGCGCGGCGGACACAAAGTCGCTTGTTTTGACCGCGACCCCGCCGCGATTGCACGCGCGGTTGATAAAGGCGGCCTTGCCGCGGATTCGCTGGAAAAGCTTGTGCGTATCATTGCGCCGCCGCGCATTGTATGGATGATGGTCCCCGCCGGCGACCCGGTGGACCAAACGATTAATTCATTGCTTCCGTATTTGAAACCCGGCGATATTATTATTGACGGCGGTAATTCAAACTATAAAGAAACGATGCGGCGTGCGAAAAAAATCCAATCGAAAGAAATGTACTACATTGATGTCGGCACAAGCGGCGGCATTTGGGGATTGAAGGAAGGGTACAGTTTGATGATCGGCGGCGACGAAAAAATTGTCAAGAAGCTCCACTCGATTTTTGAAACGCTCGCTCCTGCCGCAGACCGGGGCTGGGGATACGTCGGACCGAGCGGCGCCGGACATTTTGTGAAGATGATCCACAACGGCATCGAATACGGAATGATGCAGGCACTCGCTGAAGGCTTTGCAATCATTGAAGCGAAGAAAGAATTCGCAGTCGAGCCTGCCCGCGTTGCAGAAATCTGGCGCTTTGGAAGCGTTGTGCGTTCATGGCTTCTCGATCTCACCGCCGACGCATTGGAACACAATCCGAAGCTTGACGGCATTGCGCCGTTCGTTGAAGATTCCGGTGAAGGCCGGTGGACGGCATCCGAAGCGATTGACCTGAATGTGCCTGCACCGATCATTACAACTTCGCTGCTTCAGAGAATTCAATCGCGCGACCGGGAATCATTCAGCGACAAATTGCTCGCTGCGATGCGTCACGAATTCGGCGGACATGAAATCAAAAAAGAAGCGTAGCCGCCGCTCACTTCCCCATACATTCTTACAAGAAGGGATGAAAAATAATGCCTGCAAAAAAAGTTGACCCGCATCTGTTCGTTGTGATGGGGGGAACGGGCGATCTCATGCACCGCAAACTTCTTCCTGCGCTTGCACGGCTGCACGAAGCAAATTATCTCGACCAGCGCAGCAGCGTTCTCGGCGTTGCCCGCACACCGGGAATGGATGATGCGGGTTTCCGCACATGGGCATGCGATGCTTTGGCAGAAGAAGGGATGGTGTCCGAATCGCTGCGCCGGTGGTGTGAAACAAGCTTCTATTTTGAGCCGCTCGGCCACAGCGACGTGAAAGATTATCGGGGCGTCGCGCGGCGAATCGAAAAGATCGAAGAAGCGACAGGTCTTTCCGGTAACCGGGCGTTCTATCTCGCGCTTCCACCGGCGGCATTTCCGACAACAATTACAGATTTAGGAAAATTAGGATTGAACAAAAGCAAAGGCTGGACGCGTCTTGTCATCGAAAAGCCGTTCGGCCGCGATCTCGCTTCAGCACAGGAATTGAACGCTCTTGTTCACCAATACTTCGACGAATCGCAAACGTACCGCATTGATCATTATCTGGGCAAAGAGACCGTGCAGAATCTGCTGGCGTTTCGTTTCGGCAATGCGCTGTTCGAGCCGCTGTGGAATCGCGACCGGATTGATAATATTCAGATCACTGTGGCTGAAGAACTCGGCATTGAAAAACGCGCCGGCTATTATGAAACTGCCGGAGCGCTGCGCGACATGGTGCAGAACCACCTTACACAGCTCTTTACACTGACCGCGATGGAAGCGCCTGCATCGTTCGATGCCGATGCAATCCGTTCGGAAAAAGTTAAAGTGCTTCGTTCCTTGACGCCGATTGAGCCGGAGAATATTCTGTTTGGACAATACACCGCAGGAACGATCAACGGAGAGCATGTTCCGGGATATCATGAAGAGCCGGGCGTTGCGAAAGAATCCCGTGTCGAAACTTTTGTCGCATTAAAGCTGGAAATTGCAAACTGGCGCTGGCAGGGCGTTCCGTTCTATCTTCGCACCGGCAAGAGATTGCCGAAGCGCGTGACGCAAATTGCCGTAACGTTCAAGCAGCCGCCGGTGTCAGTCTTCCGGTCGTTCGATTCGTGCCTCGTTCATTCGAATGTTCTCATCATCACGCTTCAGCCGGATGAAGGCTTCGATCTTTCCTTCGAAGTGAAATCGCCGGGCCAGCCGTTCCGTCTGGAAACACACAACATGCATTTCCGCTACGACACGCCGATGCCGCTCGCTTATCAAACACTGCTGCTCGATGTGCTTGCCGGCGACCAGACACTGTTTGTTCATGGAGATGAAGTTGAAGCGTCGTGGCGATTGTATTCGCCGCTGCTTCATGAATACCGCCCGATGGCGCATCCGTACGCGGCGGGCACGTGGGGACCGAATGTTGCACACACACGGATGGGGCAAGACGGGCGAAGCTGGATATTGACGGCGCTGTCGAAAACAAAAGCGCAGGGAAAGTTGCATGGTGATTGAACCGCATTCTGAAATCAGAGTATATCTTTCGCTTGAAGCGCTCAGTCATGCAGCGGCGGAAGAATTTTCGCGGTGCGCGTCAGAAGCCATTGCGGCGAGAAACCGTTTCGCTGTTGCGTTATCGGGAGGAAATTCTCCGCGTTTGCTGTATGAGCTGCTCGCAAGCGATTATGCGGAAAAAATTGATTGGAGCCGTGTTCACTTTTTCTGGGGAGATGAGCGGTACGTTCCGCACGATAACCCGCAAAGCAATTACCGTATGGCGAAAGAAGCGATGCTCGACGCGCTGAACATTCCTGCCGCGAATATCCATCCTATGCCAACGCATTTCGCCGATCCAAACGAAGCGGCACGTGAGTATGAACACACCGTGAGAAATTTTTTTCTGAAACGGCCCGCACAGCTTGATCTCATTCTGCTTGGAATCGGTACCGACGGACACACGGCATCACTGTTCCCTGGTACAGCCGCACTTGGCGAAAAACAGGCATGGGTCACCGCAGTTCACGCAAACGTAAAACCTCCGATACGTCTTTCCCTGACATTGCCTTTTCTCAATTCTGCACGAAATATTTTTTCCATTGCATCCGGCGAAGAAAAACGGAAGGTTGTCGAAACGATGCTGGAACACCCCGAAGAAGCGCAACAGCATTTCCCTGCCGCACTCGTACGCACGAATGGACGATTAATTTTGTTCTTAGATAAGAAGGCACGAGGAGAAAGAAAGGTAGGATGAGCCCCGCTCGAATCGGAAGCGGGGCCCATCGTGAGGGGGGCTTATTGATTGAGGATTATTGTTCCAATACTTGTATCCTGCTGCCGCACAACAATGACATTGGCTATGGTTGTATCTTTGAACGTTCCTTCCGCCTGAATATTCACTGTGTACGTTCCTTCTGGCACCGCCATCAGCTTGAACACGCCGGTTGTTTCCTCAACATCGGTGGAAATGGTGTCGGAGCCGGAAACTGTCCAGACCTCCGCTCCTGCTGACGGTGGTAAAATTATCCCTGAAATTGTTCCCGATGTGGCGTTTGCTTCAGCACGAATTGTCGGTTTCAGCATATATGTGCCGTTGCCGGTAACGATGATCGAGCGCCCCGCATCAAAATCGAGCGTCAGTGCATAGGTTTGGTCTGCTTCAATATCAAATTGCTCATTTAATTTGATGCCGGTCTCAAATCCGCTGGGGATCGTGAGAGCATGCTGCACACCGTTGACGACGACATAACTGCCTGCACCAAGCATGAGCCTGATCTGCGTGTAATGTCCCGCTGAAAGGCGTACATCTCCCAACAGCGTTGTGATACCATTGCGCAGTGCCAGCAAATCGTACTTTGCCGGCTTGTCGCTCACCGTTATCCATCCGCCGGTGGAATCTTCGCCGCCGGTTGAATCGTTTCCCTCAGTCTCCATGTGTACTTCTACGCTGTCCACTTCAACGATAACTGAATCAAAAGCTGCCGGAGAATCGGCCATGTACATTTTCATTTCCCCTTGACCGGACTGCGGACCTGTCGGATTCGATGATTTCGAACATCCAACAATTCCCGCACATGCGATAACCATAAGTGCAATGAATGATTTCATTGTTTTTCTCGTCTGATAATTATTATTTCACGTAAGAAAATGATTCGTGCTATTCCACGCCGCGCTGGGCAACGAAGCGTTCAGGCATTCTTACCATCCCGGGAACGCTGACAATAATTTTTCCGTCGCTCATTTTTGCCACAACAAAATATGTCAGATCGGGGAACGGAACATTACGGGGCGCATCGGCAGAATGCAACAGTGTCGTTGAATCAATAAGCGTAAATGCCGCCGCACCGTGAATGATTCCGCGATAAACAAGATAATATCTCACGTGTCCCTTCGCCGGTTCCAGCCATGAAAGCCGCACAATCCCGTCGGGATCGCGCCATGTTTGAAGTGCAATCCTCTGGAGAGTATATGCACGCTTCGCGCGTTGCTGCGCAAATGTATTGCTGTCTGTCGCCATCAGCGCCAGCATCAGTGCAAAAACTGTAATCCATGTTCTTCGTATCATTTTTCCCTCCTCAGGGTTAAACGACCATTTACATAGTTCAACTCTATCCTGCTGACATAACAAAAGCAAGTGTCATGCCAACTGCAAAACCAGCGAAAGAACTTCATTTTATGCAAATCGTGGACAATCCCTCCACCCAACCTGTGCAAACAATGCAGGCGATGAGCAAAAAGTTCACATCATGGAAACTTTCCGACACGACATGGAGAGCCAAAGGAAAACGCTGCGAAAATCCGGCAATGACAAGTTGAGATTATTCACTTTCTTTCGTAGCTTTTCGAAAACTAACTGAACGATACATCACAGGGAAGAAAGGAAAAAATTATGGCGATCCGCATGTTGTGTTTGCTCTTCGTTGCTCAGATTCTTTTTGCGAGCGAAGACCCGCGTATGAAAAATGCGTCACGCGAAAATAAGAACGGCTGGATATACATCCATCTCGAAGGAACGCCGCGTGAGATCGGCTACCAGCATGGCTCGCTGCTCGCAAAAGAAATTGACGATGTCATGCAGATGTTCGCGTACTATCTGAAAGGCTCGACGCAGAAAGATTGGAGCTTCTACCGCGACGCCGCCGAACGGATGTTCTGGCCCAAGCTCGACAAGGAATATCAGGAGGAAATTGAAGGCATCGCCGAAGGACTTCAGGCGCACGGTTACAAGTACGATAACATTGACATCACTGCGCTGAACGGCAACATCGAACTCGTTTCGTACTATCTTCCTTCTCTTGCCAACAAAGCGAAGAAAGATTCCATGAACAATCGCGCACCCGGTTATTGCAGCGCGTTCATCGCCAACGGAAGCTACACCGCCGACGGCAAGATTGTCATCGCGCATAATAATTGGAGCGAATACATCATCGGTGAACGATGGAATGTCATCGCCGATATTGCGCCCGCGAGCGGCCACCGCATTCTTATGGATTGCATGCCCGGACTGATTCACAGCGGCGACGATTTCGTCATCAACGACGCCGGCATTCTTTACACCGAAACCACCATCACGCAGTTCAAAGGCTTCGACTCAACAAAGATGCCGGAGTTCATGCGGGCGCGCAAGGCGGCACAATATGCCGGCAGCATTGACGACTTCATAAAAATTATGAGCACCGATAACAACGGCGGCTACGCGAACGATTGGCTTGTCGGCGACATTAAAACAAATGAGATCGCGCGGGTCGAGCTTGGATTGAAAAACATCCGCGTGTGGCGCACGTTCGACGGCGTATATGTCGGCTCGAATTTTCCAAGCGACGAAAAGCTGACGAAAGAAGAAACAACGTTTAATCCGAACGACTCGACCAATTCGCCGAACGCACGCAAGATTCGCTGGGAACAATTGGTGAATGAGCACAAAGGAAAGATCAACGCGGACATGGCAATGGTGTTCGAAGGCGACCACATCAATGCGCTGGCGGGCGTGAAGACAAGCGGGCGCTGTGTTATTTGCGGACACAACGATGAAGATCCGCACGGCACACCGGAATTCAGTTGGGCGCCGTTTTTTCCAGCCGGCGCCGTTCAGGGAAAAGTCTGTTCAACGTCGCTCGCAAAGGAGATGAAATTCTGGGCGCACATGGGACATCCGTGCGGAGAAGATTTTATTGCGTCAACATTTTTTGAAAAGCATCCGGAATTTCAGTGGCAGGCAAAATATCTCCACGACATGAAAGCGTACCCGTGGACATTGTTTGAATCGAAGCCCTGACGAGCGGTAGGAAATAAATTCATCATCCTTTTGGACTTTAGTCGAAGTAGTGTGTGAGCTAACGTACGCTGTCTGTTATTGGCTGAAAACGCTTTGAACCTCAAACATAAATTTAGCAGGGATGCTGAATTTATACTTCTTTTTTGTTCATTTGTAAAGTCAGATAAATTGTAATACTCGTTATTAAACTTACTATAACCGGAAGTGGGAAAAAGTAAATAAAATCAATTATTGCAAAGATCAAATAAATGGCTGCAAGAACATATAGTATTTTTGTAAACTCTGTTCTTTGGCTGGAATTTATCTGCTTGAAACTTAACCAGAGTATGAATATTAATACTAAGTGGAATCCAATAATCAGGATGTTATTTCCGGTATAATAATCTGCCATACTCTTTGTAGCTCCCATAAATGGCGCACTCACAGTTTTCATCGAGTTAACAACAGTTTTCATTTTTTCATCGTCTGGCTTGTCCCAAACAACAGTTCCGATTATGTGTCCAACGAGTAGCAATGATGCAAATGCAATTGCAAATTTGGAAAGCACTTTTGATTTCATCTTCTATTCCTTTCCTAAAATATAACATTCTTCTTCGAGGTCATGGATGACCGAGTTTGAGATTCAACTGCGTTTTTTTGCCCGATAACAAAAAGTTCGTGGCACGCTTCGCGCCGTGAAGCGAGCACCTTGAATATAGAATGTCGAGCGTCTTTTTGGGGCATGTTAGGCGAAGTTGCGAGTGTTGCTTGCAAAATGTCGAACCTACTGTCTGATTATAGTTGCTATGATGCTTCTGTCTGGGTTCAGGTCGGCTTGCTTTAGCTTAGTGTGGATAGAAAACTCGAACTGTTGAACACGGTCCTTGATAAAGAGCTTATGTATTTCATTTGCGCCTAATTCGAACCGGAGAAGAATCTGAACTGGAGTCTTGAAGAGTTCTGCCTGGCGTTGCGATATCTGGACACGCACGCGGTAATTGCTTTCACCAAGCGAGTCTTGTTGAAAACTGAAAGCGAGATCAGGAAAAATGTTGCGTGAAAACCACTGTTCCAAAAAAGTTCCGACGGGAATGTGCGTAAGTTCCTGAATAGAGTCTATGAAAGCGTGCGGGCTAGTATTTGCTTGGGTTCCAATGGTAGAATGCAGTTCCTTCAACATTGTGAAGAAGAGTGAGTCACCAAGGTCAAACCTCATCATGTGATAGATATAAGGGACGAAAGCGTAAAAGTAATCATCTTGAGCAGACAAGTTCAAAAAGTCCCTTGGTTTCTTCAGAATTGTATTGGACGCTTGATTCAGGCATTTGTTGAAGTAATCATTACCATAAATGTGAGCGACGGCAAGCCAGGCTGAATACTCCGCAAGCCCTTCGTTGATCCACGAATCGGGTGGTCTGACGGAAGTCCTTGTAATTATCCAGAAGAAATGCGCGATTTCATGAAAGAGGATCTTGTTAAATTGCCAAGATGCATACCCACTCTCCAAATATGACCTAGTGTAGACAAATAATGTGGAACGGTAGTACGCGACAGTGCTAGTACGCTCAATAGGCAAGGATACGATAGTAATGTCTTTGCGGAGAAGAGATGGACCGTAAAGTGTCGTATAGTAGCCTATACATTCGCTCGAATACTCGATCATCTTGAGCAGTGCTCGCCTTTCGATTTGATCAGAGTAAAATATATATCTATGTGGTGAGATGAGTTCGAGTTTCATGCTATCCGAAGCGATCACTACGAAATCCAGCCACAGTTCACCTTCGTTGAGCCAACGTTTCACCCGCTTTCCATCCTGAAGGTTATCCGCCACAAGCAGTCCACCTGAGGTGAATTCGTACGCGGCGGGAAAAGTCAAGGAAAAGTCTGTCCGGGTTTCAGAATAATCGGTCGACTCGAGGCTCGGAAACCAACTGACATACGTATTCAATTCTGTAATTCTTGGACCGATGATTCCAAATTCCTGTGCCGAATCAAGCGAACCAGAGTACGCGATCGAAAGTGAAATGGTGTCGCTGACTGGTAATCTGTCTGTTAAAATCAATTTGTATATCCGGCCGTCTTCCCCAATTGGTCCGCGAACCATCGGGTACGATTGAATCCCGTTCAAAGACGCACTCTGAACGGCAAAGTTCTCATTGAGAGAAAATTCGAGAGTGTCGCTCGGAGCGTAACAGACAAATCTCAAGAGGCCTTCAGCATTCAAGCTGTGCTTTTCGGGAGTAATTGAACACTTCAATTGATAGGTTGTGCATCGAAAAGCGGACTTGTTTTCTGAACTCGCACCTGCACATAGGTCAGTGACAATAGTTAGTAGCAATAGGAAGAGTTTGACAAATCTGTTCAGCGAAACGAGCATGCTATGCCTCCTTCAATATGGGACAGTGCCACACCCACAATTTTCGCCTAACTATTTGAATTATGCCATATGGCGTTTATTTTGTTCCTGTCCGCCATCTGTTTGCGGATTTGATTGTAGCGCCTGCGGCGCCATGTTCCATTTTTCCACGGCGATTTTTTACTGCCGTGTGTGTTGTGTGTGATTTGTACTGTGTGTGCGGTCATCGTTGCCTTCTTTGTGAGTCTTTGCAATGATCCGTTTCCTCTACAACCCGAACATGCTTGCCGCAGGCAGGCGCAAATAGTGTATAGAAATTTCCCGCAACTGTCAAGCCTTGCCGGTAAAGTTCCTCGCTCACGCTGCGGCAAAAGTCCCTCTACATGTCGCCTTCCCAGCGGCGAAACTCGCTGTTCCAACAGCGAATGTTGTTTTCCCGGTGGCGAAAGCACCGTCTTCGGTAAAAATATGCCTGTGTTCGTCGGAAAACAACGTTTTTTAGCCGGTGCAGGTCGTTGTACTGGCGGCGCGGGTCTCTGTACTGATGGCGCGAGCATCTGTACCGGCGGCGCGGACTCTGTACCGGCGGCGCGGACTCTGTACCGGCGGCGCGAATCTCTGTACCGGCGGGAGAGGTCTCTGTACTGGCGGCGCGAGCATCTGTACTGGAGGCGCGGACCCTGTACTGGCGGCGCAGGCCTCTGTACCGGCGGGAGAGGTCTCTGTACTGGCGGGAGAGGTCTCTGTACCGGCGGCGCGGTCTCTGTACTGGCGGCGCAAGTCGTTTGTCTGGCGGTGCAGACTTCGCAGTAAGAGCGTAACTGAAGCACGCAGTGTTAACTATTCCATAGTACGGTAGTGTCTCAGTTTGAGAATCCCTCCGGTGGGACAGACATTCCTGTCTGTCAAAAATAGGTCAGACAAGAATGTCTGACCTACCCCAAAAACGAAAATGAGACACTACCCATAATACGCCTTTCTTGCTTGTCGCTGCGTAAATACCTATATTTTTTCTAAAATATCAGAACTTTACAGGATACCGAGTGCCTTCTTCTTTCTCCGAAGCCAAACTTACAGATATTCTTCACCGGTTTAGAAGTAAGCGAATCGCCATTGTCGGGGATTTGATGCTTGATAAATATGTGTGGGGAAGCGTTGCACGCATCTCTCCCGAAGCGCCGGTGCCGGTCGTTGAAATTGATAATGAGACCGAGCGTTTGGGCGGCGCTGCCAATGTCGCCAATAATGTAAAATCGCTCGGCGGTCAGCCGCTGCTGATCGGCGTTATCGGGAAAGATGAAAACGGAAAACGGATAAAAAATATTTTAGAGCGGCAGGAATGTTCGGCAGAAGGACTGGTGGTTGACGAAAGCCGCCCGACCACCGTCAAAACAAGAGTCATCGCTCATAACCAGCATGTGGTGAGAATTGACCAGGAGCAGAAAAAAGAAATTTCGGAGGATGTGCGGAAAAAAATCGTTGCAATCATCGAAAAGAATATTGCTTCGCTCGACGGAGTGATCATTGAAGATTATAACAAAGGCGTTGTCGTTGCGGCACTCATCCGGCAGATCGTCGGCTTGGCAAAACAGCACGGAAAAATTGTGACCGTTGATCCGAAATTCAATAACTTTTTCGAGTATAAAAACGTTTCAGTATTTAAGCCTAACAAAAAAGAAATCGAAGAAGCACTGGGAAGAAAGCTCACGACTGAAGCGGATATTGTAGCCTCAGGCAAAGAAGTGCTTCAGCGGCTGGATGCGGACAACGTTCTGCTGACGCGCGGCGAACACGGCATGACAATTATTGAAAAAAATTCTGCCGTGACACACATTCCCACGCAGGCACGGAACGTAGCGGATGTGTCCGGCGCGGGCGATACCGTCATTGCAACGCTGACGATGGCAATGGCAAGCGGACTTCCGGTAGGCGATGCTGCGGTGCTTGCAAATTATGCCGCCGGTGTTGTGTGCGGAGAAGTCGGCATCGTGCCGATTTCGTCATCCGCGCTGCTGTCCGCAGTGCTTGATAAACCATAACTCCTGTCCGCAGAAATTTATCATTGCCGATCATATTTTTGAGTCACTGACGGTACGCAAACAGTGATGTCCGAAGTTGAAAACCACGCTGCAAGCGTGCGGACTCCTTCAGAGCTGAGCGAGGCACAACGTAAATTTGTAAGACCATCTCATGCCTTTAGCGTGCCGAGTCGAAGCATTAAAGGCACTTTGCGTAACATCAAGATAAATTAATTATGGGCACAACGTACATTCTTTCAGACCTTGTGCGCACCCGCGCGGTATGGAAACGCGAGAAAAAAAAAGTCGTCTTCACCAACGGCGTGTTCGATATTCTCCATCGCGGCCACGCGGAATATCTTGCCGCATCAAAACACTTGGGCGATGTTTTGGTTGTCGGCGTGAACAGCGATGAATCCGTGCGGCGCATTAAAGGCGCGCTTCGTCCCATCGTTCCGCAGGAAGACCGTGCGTATCTTGTGTCGCAGCTTCAGCCGGTGGATGCGGTCTGCGTGTTCGATCAGGATACGCCGCTGGAAATCATTTCAGCGCTCGTGCCGGATATTCTTGTAAAAGGCGCCGACTGGAAAATTGACGACGTGGTCGGGAAAGATGTTGTGGAAGCAGTCGGAGGAAAAGTGCTGACGCTGCCGTTTCTTCCTAATCGCTCGACAACAAATATTATTGATGTGATCAAGCAGCGGTACAGTGAGTTATTGAAGGTCAAAAATCCCTTTGGGACATGAATGGCGCGGAAAGTTTCAAAAATAGTGCTGTACATCGGCGCGTCAGTAATTGTTTTGCTTGCCGCTGCAGCACTCTTCTCTCAAACCAGAGCGTTTAAGAATACGCTTCGCTCAACGCTCTATACTCTTCTTGATGATAACCTCAACGCAAACGTTTATCTCGGCGAGATACGCGGAAATCTCGTGACGGGGTTTTCCATTGATACCGTCATCATGTACGTTGACAATCATCCTTTTGTAGAAAGCGGAAAAATTTCCGTTCGGTACGATCCGCTCGCGCTGTGGAGCAAGAGAATTGCTCTCGGCGGAGTCTCTCTTGATAAACCTTCGATCACGCTCATCCACTACGCCGACGGAAGCTGGAATGTTGACCACCTCGCGAAGAAAAAATCTGCACCGGATACCCTTCCCTCGCCGTGGATCGTGTCGGTGAAAAATTTAAAAATTAACGACGCGCGAATTCGCATGATTGATTCAACGGTGAATGGTAACCGCGGATTACCGGATTCTGTTGCGCGCCGCACGGTTGATTTCTCCAATCTCGATGTGCAGCACATGACAGTGGAATTGAAGGGCGTCGTCTCGGAGCGCGATCAGGATGTCGTGATCAATAAAATTTCGTTTGAATCTCCGGAGAACGGATTGAAACTGGAGCAGCTTGCAGCACATATTCAGCATTCACCGGCAGGCTCTGAAGTAAACGATCTCGTCATCATCACACCGCAATCGCACGTTGAAGTTTCGGCGTCAATGCGTTCGGTGGACGTCTTCGCCATCCCCGATCTTGCCGCGCTGCGAACCGCTCCGGTGTACGTCAAAGTACATTCGAGCACCGTTGCCGCTGAAGATTTGCAGCGATTCCTTCCGTCGCTCAATTTTTTACGCGGCTCAGTGTATCTTAACGCGCTCATCGAAGGCGAATTTGGCAACCTGCTGATCAGGGAACTGGAAGCGACAACACGCCACTCAACGATCACTGTGTCCGGCACGCTGTCGAATCTTCACCGGCCCGCAGACCTTACAATGAATATTGAATCGAAGGAATCCGCCATTCAGCCGATGGATGTTCCCGACCTGCTGCCGTTTTTCCACATCCCGGCTTTTCCGGATCTCGGCGAAGTGAATTTCGGTTTTCATTATATCGGCAAGCCGCTTGATTTTCAGGCAACGGTAAAAGCAAAGACAACTGCCGGCATTCTTTCCGCCGATGCGTCAATGAACCTTACCGGCGCAGTGATGAAATATGAAGCAACGGCAAACGGGCATACTGTCAACCTTGCACGATTCTTTTCCGGTGCTTCTCTCGAATCTCAGATAAATTTTTCCGCTTCAATTCACGGCGAGGGAACATCGATCGAAGATCTGAATTCGGCCGCGTCCGTGCACATAGATTCTTCCCTCATTCATGCCATTAAAGTGCAGCATGCAGCGGCAACCGTTTCAGCATCAAAGAAAATAATACAGACGGAAGCGTCTCTCTCTTCGACGCACGGCTCTGCGTCACTCAGCGGCACAATGGATTTTCATGCGGCAAACGGAGCGCGGTACACATTCACCGGCGGAATGACACATTTGGATTTTTCTCCTTTTTTGAAAGAAGAACAATTCAGCTCCGATTGTTCTCTGACGTTCGGCATCAAAGGCGAAAATCTTTCGCTGGAAGAAACGAACGGCGATGCGTGGCTGCAATTTCAGCAATCGCGTTTCGGCTCGCACCTGTTTGAAGGCGGACGTGCAACGGTGAAAATCAGGCAGGATTCGCTTCACGAAAAATCAATCGAGCTGCATTCGCCTGTCGCCGATGCATCAATCAACGGCATGTTTTCCTACAAAGGCATTGCGGATATTATTAATGCTCAATTGCGCGGCTTTTCGAAAACGCTTCTTGTGCAGCGGGCAATGTTTGATTCAACGGCAGCAGCGCATCTTTCAGCGGACACGGTCCGGCAGAATTCACGCATGGCACTTCATAATGCTGTTGAGCCGGCGCAGCGTGTCCGGTATTCAATTCAAGTGAAGAATATTGAACCGGTCGCTTTTTTGTTCGGTGTCAACGGATTTAATGTGATCGGATCGGTTGAAGGTTCGCTCGACGGGACAGCGGATACTCTTTTCACAGAAGGAACTGTTTCCATTCGATCCGGACGCTACCCGCTATCATCGGAATTTGTGCTTGTGGAAAACGGCACCGCCTCATTCCGCTTAGAGAATCTCTGCCCCGACAGCTTGCTTTCATTCCAGAACGGCCCGCGGGTCAATGTTAAAGTTTCCGCCGAAAATATTTTTCTCGGAGAAACACAACTGAAGAAAGCGTCCGTTGATTATGTGTTTCATAATCGTCTCGGACAATTTTCAATTGCCGGTTCGCTCGATACAACGTTCGAAGTTGGTGTTGACGGGCGCGTTGCGGTCACTCCATCGGCGTATCGTTTTCGCTTCGACCATTGTTCGCTCCGCTACCGAGGATACGAACTGGATAACACTGCACCCATGACAGCGTCAATGACTCCGGACGGCATTCGTCTCGATTCGGTTATTTTTATCCATCAAGATGAACAGGTGAACCTCGGAGGAGAACTCGGCTTTAACGGAACGATCAGCGGGTTTATGAATCTTCAGAATTTTTCGTTGAACGATATGTACTATTTTGCAGGCTCGCGGGATTTCACATCAAGCGCTTTGGCATTTGGCGGCAACGTGAACGGCGATTGCTCGATTGCGGGAACGACGCACGAGCCGATAATCCGCTCTCACATGGTTGCCGACGACGTCACCTATCGTGATGCCTATTTCGGAAAGATTGACGCTGGAGTTTTCTATCGCGAAAAAAGAGCTGATGTTCAAGTCGCCTTGTACCGTGAACAACAAAACGGAAGTCAAAGCCAGCTGCTGTTTACCGGTATCATGCCGGTAGACCTTTCCTTCGCCGCAGTCGATCATCGCTTTGATATGCCGGGGCTTGACCTCCGTTTTACAGCGAACGACTTTCAGATGAGCATTCTCAATCCGTTTATTCCCGACGTTGAGGATTTGAGTGGAAAACTGACAGGAACCGTGCTGTGCGGCGGAACGCTTGCCGCTCCGGTTTTCAACGGTTCGGCAGAGCTTCACGACGGAACATTCAGAATGATGCTCAATAACATTGTGTATAAAGTTGGCGGCACCGTGCAATTTCATGACAGCACGGTTGCCTTCTCACAATTGACAGTCGCAAACACCGATGATGATTGGCGCAGCGGAAAAGTCGTATTAGACGGCTCGGTGATGCTGCACGGATTCGTCCCGTCGGTCTATCATCTTATTGCGAAGGGAGAATTAATGGTGCTGCAAAAGGCATCGCGGGCGGTAACACAATCCGTGTACGGCGATCTTATTGCTGCCACCGGCGATGATGGCATCCGGTTCGAGGGCACATATGCGCATTCGAATGTGACCGGAACGATGTACGTGAAACAAGCGCAGCTTGTTTTTCCACCGACGCGGCAAACGTTGTCTTCAACATCGTCACGATTTGTCAGAGTGACAGTTGTTGACGACACTTCCAAGCCGCATGTTGACACGCTGCTTCAACAAAGCCTCCAAACTTTTATTCGGCAAAAGAACATTGAACGGCATGCCGCGCAAACATCATTTCTTGACGGGCTTGGTTACGACCTCACCATTCAAACACAAGGCGTTGTGCAGATCACAATGATTTTCAACGCAGCGACGAATGAAGAACTGTTTGCAGATTTGAACGGTAAACTGAACTTGAGCAAAGAAGGAAGCGACGTTCGCCTGACGGGAACAATCAACGTTTCCGATCGTTCGAATTACAAATTCTACAAACAATTTGATGCAAGCGGAAGTTTGACATTCACCGGACAGCCTGACAATCCGAAACTCGACATCAATGCAAAATACAACGGGACACATTTGGTGAACGATACGACAACGGAAAAGGTTGTCGTATCACTGGCAATTTCCGGTACGCGCTATGAGCCGAAAGTGAAGATCGGGCTTTCGACAATTGATAATAACAATATTGAAACAGAACGGACCGGCGATGTCGAAGCCGATGCGATTGCGTTTCTTCTCACATCATCGGCAGGAACGCCCGGTAAATTCCGAGATGATTTGACATCGAATGACAAGCAGGGCATCGCGAACAATCTCGGCGTCGGCGGCGCAATCGGATATTCCGTGGTTTCTGGTTTTGCCAATACGATGTTATCCGGCGTGCTCATGGATTTTATGCGCTCGAACAATATTTCGTTCGTCTCGAGCGCCGAAGTTCGTTCCGTCGGCGCATCAACAGACTTGCGGCTCAGCGGCGAAATTGCCGATGCGTACTGGTCGTTTGGAGGAAGAGTATTCAACGACATTAACAATGCAAATGTCAGCGTTCAACTGCCTCTGAGCTCGGTCGTCGGCGATCAGAAACTCCGCAATCTCATGCTTGAAGTGGATAGAAAAGTTGAATCAATTGAAACAAGCGATCCCCGGCGCCCGACGAGCGGCATTCGCTTATATTATCGAATTGTTTTCTAATGAAGAAAAGGACTTTATGAGTGAACCAATAAAGCGCCGTGTGATCGAATTTTTTGATGAGCATCCGCGTGAAGCATTCAAATCACGGCAGGTAGCGCGGCGGCTCGGTATCCGTGACGAAGAGACATTCCAAGTACTGCGCGGCATACTGCATGCGATGGTGGATGCAAAAACATTGTCGCATACGCGCGGCAAAGGATATTTTCACAGGTCACCGGCACAAGGCGTTGAAGGAACGCTGACGATTTTCAAACAAGGGCACGGCATTGTGTCCGTTGACAGCGACCCGCGGAATGAAATTTACATCGGCCCAAAATCTCTCAGCACAGGAATGAACGGCGACACTGTTGAAGTTGCCCTCTTCGCCGCTCACAAAAAACATGAAAAAAATCACAACGAGCGCCGCGAAGGGGAAATCATTGCAGTTACAAAGCGCGCGAATCTGGACATCGTCGGAACGCTGGAACAGAGCAAGAATTTCTTCTTTGTTATTCCCGACGACAAAAAAGTACCGCGAGATATTTATATCCCGCAGGAAAAAATCAACGGCGCGCATCCCGGCGATAAAGTGGTCGTGCAATTTGAATCGTGGGAATCCGACCTGCTTAATCCCGAAGGCAAAATCGTCGAGATTATCGGACGCGCCGGTGAAGTGAGCGCAGAAATCCGGTCGGTGATCAAAGCATTTCATCTTCCGACAAGCTTCCCGAGCGGGGTCGAAGAATTTGTCCGAAAAATTCCGGAGGCTATTCCTGAAGAAGAAATCGCGCGCCGCACCGATCTTCGGTCGCTCGTTTGTTTTACCATTGATCCGGCGGATGCAAAGGATTTTGACGACGCAATTTCTATCGAACAGCTCAACAGCGAAACGTTCCGGCTTGGAGTCCATATCGCCGACGTCAGCGCGTACGTAAAAGAAAACACGCCGTTGGATGCCGAAGCGTACAAACGCGGCACAAGTGTGTATCTTGCAAACCAAGTTGTGCCGATGCTGCCGGAAAAGCTGTCGAATAATTTGTGCAGTCTCAATCCGCGCGTTGACCGGCTCGCGTACACCTGCTTTATGGATATTTCCGTGAAAGGAAAAGTTACCGCTTATTCAATTGTGAAAAGTGTGATCAATTCAAAGCGGCGGTTCACGTACGAAGAAGTGGAAAAAATTCTTGACAGCGGAGAAGGTGATTTCGCCGGCGAACTTGTGCAGTTATGGACGCTCGCATCTGCGCTCCGGCAAAAGCGCATGAAAAGCGGCAGCGTTGATTTCGATACGCGCGAAGCGAAATTCCGCTACGATAACTCCGGGAAACCGGTCGAAGTCATCGTCAAAGAACGGCTGAAAAGCCATCAGCTTGTGGAAGAGTGCATGTTAATGGCAAATCAAACCGTAGCAAAACACATTGGGCTGCCGAAAAATGAATCAAGCGTCCCTCCGTTTATCTATCGTATTCACGACGCTCCCGATATGGAAAGATTGCGCGAACTGGCGTTGTTTGTGCAGAAATTCGGCCATACATTAAACGTGTCATCGTCTGTCTCGTCTAAAGCGTTACAGAAACTTTTGAATGATGTGAAGGGAACGCCGGAAGAAAATGTCATCACCGAAGTAGCTTTACGTTCAATGGCAAAAGCGATATATTCTGAAAAGAACATCGGGCATTACGGTTTAGGATTCGATTACTACACGCATTTCACATCGCCGATCCGCCGTTATCCCGATTTGATTGTGCACAGACTGCTCGAAGAATATGCGCATGGAATGACTCAGGCACAGCGCAAACACCATGCGTCGCGTTTACCGGAGATGTGCCGTTGGTCCTCGGATCGGGAGCGCGTTGCGATGGAAGCCGAGCGCACGTCTATTAAAGTGATGCAGTCGGAATACATGAAGCAGCACATCGGCGACGAGTTCGATGGAATTATTTCCGGCATTACACATTTCGGAATTTTCATCGAAATCAACGATCTGCTGGTGGAAGGAATGCTGCACGTGCGCAATATTGACGACGATTATTATATTCACAATGAAAAACAGTATTCGCTTGTCGGGCAGCATCGCGGGCGCACGTTTCGTTTGGGCGATTCCATCAAAGTGAAAGTGACGCGCGTAGATGTGGAAAATCGTGAAATTGATTTCGCGTATGTGCCCGAACCGGCTTCAAAATTGAAAACGCCGAAGCACGCCGTACGTGCCTCGCAAAAAGCGGCAAAGAAGAAGCAGAAACACGCATAGGCACTTTTTAATTTGTCTGTGCGTTAAAGTGTACCAGGGCAAGAGGTTATTATAACAAATGGTGCGTCAGGAAGAAGAGGTTGTATGAATATTCGCCAATGGTGTATTGGAATATTGCTTGCACTCTGCGCAGTGACGGCAATGTCGCAAGAAACACAATTTGGAAAGAACAAAGTCCAATACAAGAAATTTAATTGGTACTTTATCCAAACCAATCATTTCGATATTTACTTCAGCGATGGCGGTGAGTATCTTGCGAATTTCACTGCGGCGGCGGCGGAGTCGGCATTAACCATGCTCAGCAATAATTTCCGGTACCAGATCAATAACCGGATTTCGATCATGGTGTATAACTCTCACAACGACTTTCAACAAACAAACGTCGTCTCCGAATATCTTGACGAGGGGATCGGCGGCGTTACTGAACTCTTCAAAAACCGCGTCGTCGTTCCGTTTGAAGGAAGTTACCGTCAATTTCGTCATGTCATTCACCACGAGCTTGTTCACGCGGTATTGAACGATATGTTCTACGGCGGTTCCATTCAATCCATTATTTCAAATAATATCCGCCTGCAATTGCCGATGTGGTTCAACGAAGGGTTGGCGGAATATGAATCGTTGAAGTGGGACACAAATTCCGACATGTTCATGCGCGACGCGACAATTCACACCTATCTCCCGCCCATCGATTATTTAGGCGGGTACTTTGCGTACCGCGGCGGTCAATCGGTGTGGTATTACATTGCCAACAAATACGGCGAGCAAAAGATCGCTGAGATTCTGAACCGAATAAAAGGAACGCGAAGCGTAGAACAAGGATTTAAGAGCACGCTCGGCCTGAGTATGGCAGAATTAAATGAGCGCTGGCAGAAAGAACTGAAAGTGATGTACTGGCCCGACATTGCAAAGCGCGAGGACCCCGCTGATTTTGCAACGCGGTTAACCAATCATTACAAAGACGGAAACTTTTACAATACAAGCCCCGCAATTTCTCCGCAAGGCGATAAGATCGCATTTATTTCCGACCGCGACGAATATTTTGACGTGTACGTCATGTCCACAATTGATAACAAAGTAACAAAGATTGTCAACGGCCAGCGGACAAAAAACTTCGAGGAGCTTCATCTGCTGACGCCGGGAATTTCATGGTCGCCGGACGGAAAGAAAATTGCGCTGGCGGTGAAAAGCGGCGATCAAGATGCGATATTTATCGTTGATGTCGCAAGCGGCGATGAGCAAAAGCTGGAATTTGGACTCGACGGAATCTTTTCCGTCAATTGGTCGCATCAAGGAGACCGGCTGACGTTCATCGGCGACAAAGACGAATGCTCGGATGTCTACGTTTATGATTTCACGACGAAAGCATTGACGAATTTGACCGACGACGTTTTCTCCGATGCTGATCCCGTGTGGTCGCCGGACGGAAAGACAATATATTTCTCGTCGGATCGCGGCGACCATCTCTCATTACAAAGCCGTCCATCCGATTTCAAGATGGCGCATTACGATTATTCACAGCTTGACCTGTACGCGATCAATGCTGAGACAAAAGAGATTCGGCGCATTACCGATTATCCGCACAGCGACGAAACATCGCCAGCGCTTTCACCCGACGGTAAAAAAATGCTCTATATTTCCGATCGCAACGGAATCAATAATATTTACGAACGCAACCTTGTCACCGGCAACGACCGCCCGATCACGAATTCGCTTGCAGGCGTGTATCAGCTCTCACTTTCTGCCGACGGCAACAAGCTTACGTTTTCGGCGCTGGATCATGCGGGATTTGATATTTTTGTGATGAAAATGCCGTTCGAGAAGAATCTCGCTATGGCCACGCTTGAACCGACAGAATATGTCAAAAGTCTTATCGCCGAACACACACCATCGGTTGCGGCAGCAGATTCCGGCATTGCAAAAAATGATACGACAACTATTGCTGTCGCAAAGCGGTCTGCGACCGACACAAGCGGAGTGTACGGGAAAAATGTTCACATTGATTTCGGCACATATGTTTTTGCCGATGAATCCAAAAAAGAAAAAGAAAAGAAACTTGATGTGTTCGGATCGCTCGACGACAAAAAATTTACTCCTACCGACAATGTTGATGAGAATGGAAATTACCGCGTCAACACCTACAAGCTCAATTTTACGCCGGATATTGTTTACGGCAACGCCGGATACAGCACATTCTACGGCGTGCAAGGCACAACGATGATGGCGTTTAGTGATATGATGGGCGATCATCAAATTTATTTTCTGACGAATTTGATGCTCGACCTGAAAAACAGCGATTACATGTTCGCGTATTACTATCTGCCGATGCGTATCGATTACGGCATACAAGGATTTCACAGCGCCCGCTTTTTGTACATGAACGACTACAATCCCGATGTTATGAGCGCTGCGCTGTATCGGTTCCAGACATGGGGTATTGGCGGCTCAGCATCGTACCCGTTTGACAGATTTAACCGGCTCGATTTTGAACTGATGTGGCTGAATCTTTCAATGGAAAATCTTGATTACAATTTCGAACCGGCGCAGCAGCGTTCGTTGATCATCCCGCAGTTCAGTTACATTCACGACAATACATTATGGGGATACACCGCGCCGAACAATGGAACGCGGTACAACATTTCAGCGATGTTCAGCCCGTCGGTAGGGCAAAATTCATTAAACTTCCAAACATGGACGCTCGATTACCGGACATATCTGTCGTTCTGGCGCGATTACGATTTCGTTGTACGTTGGTCGGGCGGTTTGAGCATGGGAACCGATCCGCAGCGTTTCTTTATTGGCGGCACCGACGGCTGGATTAACCGTGAATTTGAAAACGGAACGATTCCGATACAAAGCGTTGCCGATTATGCATTCCTCACACCGGCACTGCCGCTGCGCGGATTCAATTACAACGCTCAGAACGGAACGAAATTTGCTCTGATGAAGATCG
>JAJYOI010000055.1 GCA_021796275.1 Bacteroidota bacterium | reverse complement strand
TCTAGGGCTCATCAGCCTGCGGCTGAAATTTTTTATTTATCGAAATGATTTCACACTTAAAAGGCACGCTTACTTCAAAATCCCCCACAGAAATTGTTGTGGACGTGAATGGCGTTGGCTACACCGTCAGCATCACAGTCTCCACATTTGAAAAGCTTCCCGTGACAGGAAAAGAAATTGTCGTGTTAACCCATTTTCATGTGCGGGAAGACGCGCAACAACTGTTCGGATTTCTGACTGAAGCAGAGCGGGAAATGTTCCGTCTGTTAATTTCTGTCTCCGGCATCGGGCCAAAAATTGCTCAGGCCATCCTCTCCGGTGCCACCGCTGAAGCTCTCCGCGACATGATTGCACTCGGCAACATCAACAGTTTGACTTCACTTCCCGGGGTGGGAAGAAAAACAGCGGAACGGCTTGTCGTTGAACTGCGCGACAAGGTGATGAAACTCGAACCAGAGACAACGACGGCAGGCGCGCCCGCTGCGACGGGCATTCGGACAGAAGTTCTCCTTGCGTTGACATCGCTGGGGTACAACCGGGCAATAGCAGAAAAAGCAATCCGGACAGCACTGCAGGAATTTAACGGAAAAGAACCGACGCTGGAAGAACTTCTTAAGCAAGCGATCAAAACAGCAGGACGATAACGCTGTTGCTTTCATCTTGCGAGCACGAAGAACGGCTTGTACAAATCAGCGCTACTCCTCTCTCAGCCGACAGTTTTCAATAAAAGGAAAGGATCGTTGTATGAAAACCTCCATCTGCCTTCTCATATTGTTTCTTTCTGCCTTTGTTGCAGGCTGCAGTAAATCTTCCATTAACACAACCGCCGAAAGCACTGCACTTCTCCAAACCGACGTTCGATTTTCAAAGGCTTCCGTGGAGAAAGGCGCTGCGGAGGCATTTTACGAATTCATGGATGACAGCTCGGTATCACTTTCACCGAACAGCGATCCGCTTACCGGGAAAAATAACATTCACGAACGAATGATGCGCGGAGGAAATGATTACACGCTATCCTGGACGCCGAAAAAAGCAGACGTTGCACGTTCAGGCGACTTTGGTTATACATGGGGAACGTACGAGCTCTCGTTCAAAGCAGAAGATGGAACACCACAAACGCGCCATGGGAAATATCTGAACGTTTGGCGCAAGCAAAACGATGGCTTATGGAAACTGCTTGTTGACATCGGCAACCAAAGCACTGTGGAAAAACAATGATCGAACAAAAATTATCCCCCATTCATCTTCTCTATCCCAATCCTATTCCCGCTGAGCTGCGCACATTCGAAGAATCGGATGCGGAAGCACTTTTCGCATTGATTGAAAAGAACCGAAACAGCCTGCGAGAGTGGCTGCCGTGGGTCGATCAAAATATTGCTGCCGGAGATTCAAAAAAATTCATCCAACACAGCGCTTCACAGTTCCAGAACGGCGACGGATTTCAGGCGGGAATTTGGTACAATCATGAACCTGCCGGTGTCATCGGTTATCATCCGATTGATTGGCTCAATCTCAGCGTGATGATCGGCTACTGGCTTGGGGAAGAATTTCGGGGAAAAGGATTGGTCACCGAAGCGGTACGAATGCTGATAAGCTATGCCTTCGCGCATTATCAGCTTCACCGTGTTGAAATCAAATGCGCAACCGGAAATCACAAAAGCATTGCCATTCCACGCCGGCTCGGATTTACTGAAGAAGGAATTCTACGCGAAGCGGAACGATTCAGCGACCATTATGTGGACTTGATCGTGTTTAGCGTGTTGGAAAAGGAATGGATGAAATGATATATTCTTGAAGTTCTTCTAAGAAGATTCTCGCCAACAAAAATATAGACCTCCTATTTGACTACGTGAGGCAAACAATGAAAAATCTTTTGGTTTTCTTAAGTTTGTTTCCAATTTCAATCTCGATAAGTCAGACACAGTGGAAAGAAATCCCACTCCCTCCAACGCATCACCAATTCAAATTTATTGACTTTGCAGACTCGCTTGACGGCGTGCTTTTTTCCGATGACGGCGCGTATGTAATGACTACTGACGGCGGAGCGGCATGGAAACTCGATTCTGTGTCGGCCACTGTCATCCAAATAAAATATTTTGGAAAATCAAAATGCTGGGTCGTCACCGATTCCTTGACACTGCGTTATACCGAAAACGGCAAAGACTGGGTATGGAGAACAATCCCAGATACTTTTCTCTACCCAAAAGTAATTGGCTTTGCTTCTCCATCAAAGATTTTCCTTTTCCATTCTTTTGGTATCATATATTCTGAAGATGGCGCATTAACATGGAAAAATAACTTAACTTGGACAAATTGGTGGGTTCCAATCTCAATTGATTTTGCAGACAGTTCTACTGGAATAGCGGGGTATTGGCTGTCTGGCCCCGATGAAGATTACAGTCTCAATCTTTCAACGACAAATTCCGGTACGACATGGGATACTATAGGAATTGGGAAAGCTGATCGTATTTCCTTTTTCAATTCTCGCTCCGGGTACATCATTTGGAGCTCATCAGCATGGGAATTTCTGTGGAGCGAAGGGGGAATAGCGTTGACAAATGATGGAGGGAAAACATTTGAAAGCACAGAATACTGGAAAACAAACGGGGTAACTGTTGGATACCCGATCAGTGGAATCAAATACAGCGACGGTACAACCTTTATTCTATTTACAGATTCCGGAATCAAGCAAGTTTCCGGCAACAGCTACGTTGTAACCCGAAACGACACTTCAGCACTAAAAATAACTACGTTCGAATCCGTGCCCGACAATAATAATTGGATCCTTGCATCATACAACAGGTTTTTTCAAAGCCTCGGGATTCCAACGGAAGTCAACCACGCTTCAAATCTCTCGATACCAAAACAGTTCATGCTGTCACAGAATTATCCAAATCCTTTCAACCCAGCTACAACAATAGAATACGAACTTGTTACGGAAGGTTTTGTAACGCTTGTGGTTTACGATATTCTCGGGCGAAAAGTAGCTGTGCTCACCAACGAGAAGAAATCTCCGGGCAGTTACAGGGTCTCGTTTGATGCTTCTGCATTACCTACTGGCGTATACCTGTATCGTTTACAGGCAGGGAGTTTTGTCGAAACAAGGAAAATGATCGTTGCAAAGTGATGCGCGCTTCACTTCGGCGCAACATCGAAGCGTTCTGTCTTCACCCACGTGCGGCTTTCCTTTGTCACAATATCCGCCCATAACGCACGGCCGACGACGTAAATCCACAACTGACAGTATGTGATGTACATGAGGACCATCAGGAGAAAATTCCCCGGCGTGTCTTCTCTGTCATAAGAAAGCACAAGAAAGATTTCAAGCAAAAACAACACCACAGCAAGAATCCACACCGCCGTGTAGGGACCCGGCAGTAATATGATAATCACGTTCGTAACGCCCAAAATGAAAAAGATGTCGGACGCGACAATCGCGACCAAAAAAATGTAGTAGAGTGACAAGAGATAAAAGATTTCGAAGCCGAGAAATTTATTTTTGAAGCGCGGGATTTCCTTCACAAACTTCGACACGACATAATTATTGCCCCGCACCCACCGCGTGCGCTGGCGAATCCACACTTTCCACGTCTCCGGTTCCTGTTCGTAGGTGACGGCGTACGGAATATATTTTACGCGGAAATTCTCCATGTAAATCCGCACCGTCAATTCAGAATCCTCGGTGATCGCTTCTTCATCCCATCCGCCTAATTTTGTCAGAAGGCTGCGCCGGATGACGAAATTGGTTCCCGGAATTGTCGAGACTTTGAACAGCTTCCATCGTCCTGCCTGCAAAATAGACTGAAAGCTGAGCGTTTCAATATTGATGAACCGTGTCAGCACGTTGCGTGCCTTGTTCACCGTGCGGAATTTTCCAAGCACGGCACCAAGTTCAGGATGAAGCAAAAGCTGCGCAACAAGATATTTCAGCGACGAGCGATCCGGCGTGTTGTCGGCATCGTACACTGCAATAATGTCCGAGGTTGTTTTACTGACGCCGATATTGAGCGCGCGGGATTTTCCTTTTCCTCCTTCGCCCGGCGGGATTGTCAGCAGCCGGACATTCGGGTGCTGTTTCGCGTACCGGGAAACAATCTCCGCCGTTGTATCTTTCGAGCCGTCATTGATGATGACGATTTCCAATTTTTCTTTCGGATAATCAAACGCCGTCATCGCTTCAATCGTCCGGCCGATCACCTTTTCTTCATTATGCGCCGGAATCAAAAGAGACACCGCGGGCCAGTCAAATGTCATCGTATCAATGTTCTTCTGCTCTTTTGCCGAAGCACCATAATGCGCATAGCCGGCAATCGTGAGAACGAGCTGGTACGCGATCATGAACCAAATAAGAATAACCGCAATCAGGAAAAATATCTGAAGAATGAGTTCGAGCATTTCGTTTATCCTAACTTGTTCCGTTTCATGCGAACCAAGACATAGAAAAACATGAGCGCACCGCCGGCAAGAATTCCAAATAACACGATGATCGAGCTTGACCACAAGCTTGTCAAATCAACGCCGTAGGAAACGCCACTTTCCGCAACAATCAACGCTTCATGCTTTCCCGGCGGCAAAATAACGCCGTACCGTCCGAAGCCTTTCAACGGAGTAAACGTATATTCCTCCCCGTCAATGAAAATTGCGTACGGAGAACGATTGAGCGTTGCGGCACACCGCGTCGTGCTTTCGTACGTGAATTGCACACTTCGTTGTGAACTCGTCAAATCAAGCAGCCGCCCTGTAATTGAAAGCAGCCGCGCTCCGATAGAATTATCCGTGAATGGCGCCGCAGCGTTTTGTTTCTGCTGAATTGTATGTTTGCCTGCGGGGATCAGAAATTTTCCGGGTCCAACAGAAAGCACTTCGCTGCCATCAACGTACACGCTCTCGGTATTCGGATTAAGATTCAATGTAATGCCGTCGGGCGAATTGATTTCCCAGCCGCCGGGAATTTGCGTGACATCGGTATGAACCGCCAACGCATACGGAAAGAAACGCAAATCCTGCGGCAGCGCACTTGATTCAGAATAGATCGTCACGCCCGACGACGCAGCGGCGGCGTAATGCACGATGGCATAACTTTCAATTCCTGTTTGAATCGTCGTCGGAAACATTGTCAGCCGATTCTCACTGCGGAACGAAAGGATGTTCAAATCGAGCATCACCGGCATTGCCGTGCCAAGCAGATCGTGATATTGTTTTCCCATTGCGGTGTACCGCCGGGGTGTTGTTGACCATCGCGATTCCGGGTCTTCAACCTGAAGCGTGAAATTATATTTGCTTCGAAGTCCGGCAATGCGCCGGATATCAACGCCGTGATATGCACGCAATTCAGGAGAGCCGATGTTGTCCATCGCCGTAACGATGATGGAGAAGCCGGCCCTCGTTTTCTGAATGTCGGATGCCATTCCGAGAAAAACATCGTGCAAATGAGTTACCCAGTCGGTACGGAAATTTTCAAAATCGTGCAGCGACGAATCGTTCGTCTGCCAATAGTACGGCGAACCGGGGCGAAGAATTTCAACCGGATCAAATCCATACCGCCGCTGAAACAATGTTCTCGCCGAACGATGGAACGGCGCGAAGAACTGCGGGTCCTGCACGCCGCGGCCCGCTTCAAAATATAATTCCGCAATGTTGATGCCATCCCAATCGTTTTGCTCTAACAGCGAACGATATTGGTCGAGGCTTGCGTTCAAAGCAACGGAATCCGTGAGCGCGACAGGATACCGCCACGACGCGCCGATGAGATCGTCGCCTTTGTAATTTTTTTCGCGAAGCTCCGGATGCTGATCCCAAAACATTTTGCTGATCTGCGGCGGCTCGATCCACAAATAAACGAGAATGCCGTTCGCATGACACAGGCGAATCAGCTTTCCGTAATCGTACGTCCATTTCGGATATTCGTGCCAGCCCGCAACCTCAATCACACGCACGCCGTGGTCTGCCCATTGTTGAACCAGCGGTTCAATGCTCATGGTGCGGCGGTCGCCGGGTTCGAAATACAACTCAAGAAAATCGCGGCGCACAAGCGGATGCAAACCGAATATTTTTCGCACATGTTCAAGCAAATACGGAAAACGGCTGTATCCTACATCGCTGATCGGGTCGAAACGGGCGCCGAGAAAAATAAATCTCCCGTCGCCGTATTTTCGCGCGAAGGCAACCGGTGCGTCCGTCTTGTCGTCAAGACACAGCACTTCATCGCTGACATCAACATCGAAGCGGAAGATGTTTTCCGGGCGATTCCAACTGATCAATTCCTCCGGATATTCTTTATCACGGATTCGTTCAACTTTCAGAAATGAATTCGAAAATTTCACGCCAAATTCTGTCGCAAGATCATTCTTACCATCGGTGATAACCGATCCGCCTTTGCTTACAAAATTCGTGATCGTTTGAAAATCAGTATCCTTGAGAAAGTCCACGGCAGCGTACGGCACGATCAACAGATTATACGGCGAAAGGTCGAGCGCATTTCCTGCCGTCAGCGTGTCAAGCTGAATATGAATCAAGCCAAATGCATTAAGAAAACTTTCCTGATCGTTCTTTGCGCCGCCCGTCGCTTTCGGCGTCAGCAGCAATAAGCCGTGCGCAACTTCGGATTTTTCCTGCGGAAGAAAAATTTTCTCGCTGAGTTTTTGCGCAGTAAATTTTATGTTTTGCCAGAATGTGAGTTCCTGCGCTTTGTATTCCGTCGGCTCGGCGACATAGATCCAACCGGGATCAATCGTCGGCGTGCGGTCAACTTTCCCCTTCATACGCTGTGACGAAACGTCACGGCGTTCCACTTTGCCTTCGGGATCAACATACATTTCCTTTAAGAATTGATCTTCGAGCGAAATGTCGAACGTTCCGCTGCCGGAAGCAATGACATGATCCTTCAGGTGAACTTCGTTGTACTGATCCTTCAAATCAATGAACGTATAACCCAACGCTTTGATGCCTTCGACAAGCCGCTGCAAAAGGTCAATCGGCAGGAATGGATGGAAGAATGCGGAAGCAAAGCCGTCGCGCACAGCAAAGTTCGCTTTCGCATATTGGATGAGCTGATCAACCGATGCTTCCATTTTTGTTTCGCTACTGTCGAGCGGGACATAGCCTAAATTTTCAGGATAAATCTTTTGGCCGTAAAGATCTTTGTTGATGATGTACGGGAAATATTGGGAATAATCGAGGTCGTCAATAGCGAGACGCTGTTCCATCGCAGAAGAAAAAATTCCCGCGATTGCAGAGTAATCAATCTGCGACGCGCCGTAATGCGGCGTTTCCCAAATCAACGGGAAGATATTATTCTTCAAACATTCTTCGATACCGGCGCGCAGTTTTTTCTCGACAAACTGTTTCGAATCATTTTTAATCGGCTTGTTGAGCGTTTCATCCCAAAACTCATAATCCGTGGTCGAAACGCCGTGGTATTGATGCGTGACACCGTGCATCACGATCGTTCCGCCATGTTCTACCATATAATGAATGGCGTCAACAAAATCCGGTTTCTCCGACATGCTGATGCGAATGCCGGCACCGGGATCAACATAAAACGGAACGAGTGAAACCAAGAACGGAACATCTTCCGACGAAAGAAGGTCGGCAATATCACGTAAGCGCGACGGATCGGAAAACGGGTTGACATCTTCAATGCGAATAAGCGCGGAATGACTTTCGGGATGATTCTCGCCCAGGATGTCGTGCAGCATGTCGGCGAATAAAAGGTAGCGGTCGGTTTCCGTCGCAGAAGCAAACGGCGAATCGCCGAAGTAGTAGAAATTTCCGCTCCGTACGGCATACGGCGATTGCTTTGTGCCATGTGCCGCAGTCGCAATTGCGAGCACCTGACAGCGGCTCGCGTCGGTGACTTTCACGATGTTGAGATTCGGCTCCGTTTTCGTAAAGCTGTAACCGTTAGCGCGCACGTTGTCAAAATTCGAGACCGTATCGAACAAAACAAACCGAAACCCGTACCGCTTCGGCAGATCAAACGAACGGGCATAGGCATCAATACCGGTATTCAGCCAAATGACTGTTCGCTGCGTTTTGTAAATATCGGCAAGAAGCGATTGAGGAACGGCGGGTGTTTTTGTGAAACCGATGAAGAACGTGAAATTGAAATTTTCGAGCTGAGAAGATTTATATTCTGCCGACGCCTGAATCGTCACGTCGGTGTTGAAATGACCGAGAAGCTCCCCCAACTGACGGGCATCGCCGCGGGCATAGTTCGCCGGAACATTAGCCCCTTCAAAAAGAACGAGAATCTTCTTCGGCTGATCTGCAAACAGATGCTGAATATTGAAAAAGATGAGAAGGAATAAGGCGAATCGCTTCATTATTTTCTACGCTTGAGATGATTACCTTTAAGGTACCAAAACTTTGCCGGCGATGCAAGAACATCTGCGAGGAAGTACAACGTTTACGAAGAAGCGGTTTGCAATACAGATTACCCGATTCATTCTCTCCGTATTTCTCTCTAAATATAATCAACAATGCACTCAGCACATCAACCCAATTTGAAAAATACACTGCATTGCCGATTGATATCCGCACGACAAGCCGCTTATATTATAGGTGCACTGGACGAAGGGGCAGACAAACCAAACCATGGGGGGGATTTTATTCCTCATATCGAGGAGAAAAGAAATGATAAGTGCACTGATAGGAACAGGAATATATCTCTTACTTTTGTTTTTCACGGTCAGATTCTTTCAGGCGGTGCATGGATGGGATGAGAGAATGGCATCATTGCTTGCCGCAAAAGAAAAAACCACCCGGCACGAAGGCAAAACACGCCGCAAGCGGAAAAGCCCTATCCGCCGCTCTACAAACGTTCGACGCCGAGCGACTGCTACCGCACAGTAACGTCCTAAAACAATTTCTTATTCCGGCCATTACGTTTTCAAAAAATCTTTGAGGAAGCCTGCCTTGCAGGTGGGGTGCACCCTTTCGCTCGCGTGATGATAAAAAATTTTCTTTCACGCGCCCGCTGAGCTTACAGCTTAAGTGCGATCAAATCTTGATTACTGCTGAGGTCGGAGAGAATTGAGCGCTGCGTGCACTGCCGGCTTGAGAACTGTATCCTTTTCATCGAGTGATGTATGGATGCCGTCAATTCTCAACATCACAAGAATACTTTCCCAAAAAGAATCAGAGCATTCTTCAAGAAAGTTGGGGGTATTCTGGAGCATGCTTTTCAACTCGACGAGAAACCAAATATTTTCTGCGCTCGTCAGGCACTGAGCAATTTCGGTTTGCTTCTCGTCCATTAGACCCGCATAAGTATCAGAGGTGGAAAAGTATGTTAGGGAAAACACTGCGTTGTGCATGTAAGCCACTCAACCATGATATGATTGAAACAAGAACATGAACAACCCTGAAACAACCTCGTGCCGTCCACAAGGTGGCATATGTTCGCCAGATTTCCGGAAAGAGTCAAGAAGTTTTAAGAATTTAATTTTTGTCATGCGACTACGCAAATTGCGGCGAGGAGATTTGCGGATAGTTCCCCTTCCATGGCATCCAGACAGTGTACATCTTCTCCAATCAAAAGGCGGACAAATTCTCAAATAAGAAAGGCGCCTGCGGGAGGCGCCTTTCTTCAAATGAACTGTGTGTGCAGGCTTATTTTCACATTTGAGGGGCTAATATTTTTGATCAATCACCGCGCGGATCTTTGTCAATATCTCATGCTGCCTGTACGGCTTCTGAATAAAATCCTGCAAGCCCGCTTTCAACAATTCCGACTTCACGTCCGGCTCAAGAAAACCGCTGGCAAGTATCGCCTTTGCTGACGGATCAATTTTTCTAATGGTAAGAAAAACATTGTCGCCGGTCATTTTAGGAAGTCCAACATCGCTGATCACCAAAGCAATATCCTGCCGATGTTCTGAGAACATTTGAATTGCTTCTTCCCCGTCGGTGGCAGTGAGCACACGATACCCTTTGTGTTCCAATGTCGCCTGAAGAACCATCCTCAACATTTCTTCATCTTCGACGATAAGAATCGTTTCTGTTCCGCCCGGCGATTCCGGATCGGGGACAGGTTCGCTCTGTTCTTCGACTACTCCGGTTTGCACCGGCAGAAAAATCGTAAAGGTGGTTCCTTTAGCAGGTTCGCTTTCAACGCCGATAAAACCGTGATGGCTTTCAACAATACCGTAAACAACCGCCATTCCCAATCCTGTGCCTTTCCCCGGTCCCTTTGTCGTAAAGAACGGTTCAAAAATACGGCGGCGCACATTTTCGTCCATTCCTGCTCCAGTGTCTGAAACGGTGATGCGAATATATTCTGCCGAATCTGCCTTCGGAAATTTTTCATGGACCGTTTCAATCGAAGCATTCTCAACCGCAAATGTCAGTGTACCGCCATTCGGCATTGCGTCGCGCGCATTCACGCTAAGATTGAGCATCACTTGATGGAGCTGTGTCGCATCGCCCCGGACAGACGGGATGCCGGCGGTCAACTTTGTGACAACACTGATCGACTTTGGAAATGTTTCATCAATGAGTTTCGCAAGCTCTTGAACGATGTCGTTGATGCGGACTGATTCGACCAACGTCTCCGTTTTTCGCGCAAACGTCAGAAGCTGGCGCACAAGCGAAGCGCCGCGCTGTGTCGCTTTCGTGATAGATTCAATCGAGGGATACATGGCAGGAGAATTTTTTGCCAGCTGCTCCAGCAATGAAGAGTGCCCGAGAATAATGCCGAGAATATTATTGAAATCGTGCGCGATGCCGCTGGCGAGCGTTCCCATGCTTTCAAGTTTCTGCGCCTGACGTATTTCTTCCTCCAATACTTTTCGCTGAGTGATATCGTGGACAAATCCTTCATAATATAGAGTTTCCCCTTCGCTGTTTTTTACAGCATGGCATGTTAATGAAATCCAGACCGGCAAACCGTTCTTCTTCTTCCACTGATACTCGTTGGTTGTAACAGTCACGATACCCACCCGATGCTCTTCAAAATGCATCTCTCCTTCCCGCGGATTGAAAAAGATTTCTCTTTGCATTGAAAGATTCAGCATCTCGTCCGCTTCGTTATACCCTAACATGCGCGCGACACTCGCATTCGCGGTACGAATCTTTCCTTCAACAGTTGATTGGAAAATACCGATCGGCGACCATGTAAAAATATTACGGTATTTCAATTCGCTCGCACGAACCATTTCCTCGGCTTGCTTGCGTTCGGTAATGTCGTGACAGACAACCATGAGGCCAGTGATCTCTCCTTTTGCATCAAGAATAGCCGATGACATGAATTCTCCCCAGAATGCCGTCCTGTCGTTCCGCAACAGTTTATATTCTGTCGCTCCGATCGATGTTTTTGTGTTGATGATCTGCAGAATATTTTTTTGAACTTTTGGCTGGTCTTCAGGAGCGATCCATTGTACGATCGACTTTCCAACAACATTTATTTCAACAGGAAGATTGAAAATTTCATACATTTTCGGGGAAGCAAACTTCAAAATGCCATTTGGGTCAATGATGGCGATGCCGTCGGGAGAAGTGTTCACAAGCTGGCGATAATATTGTTCAGACGAACGAAGCTGCTCTTCCATTCGCTTGCGTTCAGAAATATCGGCAAGAACGAGAAGGAGATGCGGCTCTTTGTCGGACATGAACGGTGAAAACCTGCCGGAAAACCATCCTTCCTTTCCAAATGTTGATACAAGATGAAGATCTATCTGTTGAATCCTGCTTTCGGCAAGCGCTCGTTCTGCAGCATCGAAAAGGCCGGAATCCTTCCATGATTCGAGCGTGCGAAAATTCTGCGTCTCCAATTGCTCAACCGTTGCTCCGACCATGCTTGCTGCGGTTTCATTGGCAGAGATACATTCGCCCGATGCTTTGTACACCAAAATCCCAACGGGGGAGTTTGTAAGAATTGTCTTCGTAAATTTATGAGCTTCAACAATAGTTTGTTCCGACTTCTTGCGGTCTTCTTCGAGTTGTATTGACTCAAGTGCTAATGAGAGGTCGGAAGCAAGTTCATCAAGCAGCGTGATTTCTCTTTCATTGAAGAAATCGGTGTTCGATGCATAGATGTTGATCGTGCCCACCAGCTTTCCAAAAACAATAATGGGAAGTGCTGCCGAAGAACGATAACCACGCTTGAGAGCTTCAATCCGCCACGGGCTCATGCGCTCGTCATGCTCGATATCGTTGCAAACGAAATGTTTTCCTTCACGCAAAGAACTTGCCGTTGGGCCTTTGCCGCGCGGGGAATCATCAACGGTAATGTGCAACTGCTCGACATAGCCGTCGGAGCGGCCATAATGGGCGGCAACTTCAACACGATGCGTAGTTTCATCCAACACGCCAATCCATGCAAGAACAAATTTCCCATCTTCAACGGCAATCTCGCACGTTCTGTTAAAAAGCTTCTGCCGGTCGCGTATGCGCACGATCGCCTGATTGATATTGCTGAGCATTGCGTAAACGCGGTTAAGATTATAGATCTCTTCTTCAGCGTGTTTACGGTCGGTGATGTCGCGTTGAATTGCAAGAAACCCTGTAACATTCCCTTGTTCATCAAAGACAGGATTAACTGACGCTTCGACGGAAAGAAGGCGGCCGTCTTTCGCACGATTTACGATTTCCCATTCGACTGCCTTCTTGGTGAGAATGGTTTGCCAGAATGTTTTGTACTCTTCCGGCGTTCGTTTTCCTCCTTTGAGAATACGAGGAGTTGTTTTACCAATCACCTCGGCGGGTTCATAACCGTACATTTGCGTGAACTCCGGGTTGATGAATGTAAAAATTCCTTCGCGGTCGGTCATGAAGATCGCATCGCCGGAAGCATCAACCGCTTTACGGAGTTTGACCAGCGATTCTTCGACGTGCTTGCGTTCGCTGATATCACGAATAATGCCTTGATAATATTTTCTTCCATCAATCAAAATCTGCCGTGCACTGATTTCAACAGGAATCAATGTGCCATCTTTCCGCACATGCTGTGTTTCAAACACTAAACCTTGTTCTGCGTCAATTTGCTCAAGCAGGTTTTGAATGCCGCGCCGCAAATGCACTGGACGAAGATCACGGATATTCAATTGAAGAATTTCTTCACGGGTATATCCGTATTTTCTGCATGCTTGATCGTTGGCATCAACGATTTTGCCGCTTGTCTCACTAAGAATGATGATGTCGTTCGCAAATTTCACAACATTGTCGAAATGGCTCACCAATGCTTTCCGTTCAACCTCAGCTTCATATTGTTTGCGGTAGAATAGTGCGCGTTGATGTCTCCACCAGAAACCGACAATCGAGCCGGCAGTGATGATCATGCCGAAAACAAAAATTCCTATGAGCCATGCTTCATTATAAAGCGCAGCATACACTTCTTGCTGATCTACTTTTGCAATCAGAAACCATTGAGAATTCGGCACTTTTCTGATTGCCGCAAGCACAGGCTTTCCACGGTAATCCACGCCCACAACATTTCCTTCAATTCCCCGAACGGCCATACCGGCGGGAAGATCGCCGGAAGTAATCGGCAGCCGAAACTTAAAGGCAGCGCCCTTCTGGTGGCGAAGCTCATTAAGATAAAGAACATCGTCACCGTCGCGCCGGACAAGAACAATTTCGGAAGTGCGGCTTGGTATGGGCCATGACTGAAGGATGGAGTAAAAAACTTTGTGCGGGTCAATCCTTAACACAAGAACGCCGACAAGATGATCATTGTTTTTTCCCGATTGAAGAATAGGAATTAGCAAGTCGAATATTGGTGCGTTGATCGCGGCAGACCGGCGCAAATCCGAAAGAATAATTTCTTTTTGTTGAAATACATTTTGAACCAGCACGCGCTCCGTTGCACCAATCGTATCTCCGTATTCGCCAACCGACAATCTGCTTCTTCCCTTGCTGTCGAGAAATATGGCGCTCGAATATCCGTTGTGCGTTGCAAAAGCTTCAATCCATCTTTCAATCTCCCCTTTGTACGTTCCTTGATTCAAATAGCTTTGTAGCTCCCGGCTGATGGCGTCATTTTGAATCATCACTCCGTCATTGATGCGCTCGTGGCGCCATTGTATAATATCATTAACTTTTAGGTCGGCAATGGCGGCGAGGTCGGTATTTTTTTCGACCTTGATATCTTGTACCAACACCGAGTAATAATAACTGCCGGTGATGATCATCCCCGCGATCAAGGAGGCAAAGACAGTGATAAGAATCCACGGAACGCGGCTAAAGAGCTTCACATATTTCATTTCGGATATTCTCGTTTCAACTCACTATTGATGGCAGGAGAAAATGAATCGAGGAGACATAATTTTTTGCAGAAATAACATCAATGTGTGCACACAAAATATGGTATTTGGAAATGAGAGGCAACTATAAGGATGGTCTGTTCACATAACGCAAAATTTGGCACATTTGCCAATTGTTTTTAAACCAATCAGAACACCCCAACGTGCTCGGGCGAAAAATAAGGCTTTAGACTATGAAACGATGGGCGAATGTTGTGCAGTGTTCAGAACCGGACGCCGATTTCTGCAAAACCACGGTAGCTCTTCATTGAGGAATCAATCACGTCATCAATATTGACCGAGAAGTACCACAAGCGCGACATTCTATAGTAAAGAGCCGCCGTTGCAGTTCGCGTGAGGTACGGCTGATTTGTGGATGTGGAAAGCATTGTATAGGCAAAGTAGTCGTAGCGGAGCGATACCATCAGCATTGGAAAGAGCGACTTATCACAATCAAAAACGATGTCGGTGCCATTCGAATAAACTCCGGCAATACGTGTGTACCTCGCGCCGACGCTCAAATCGCTCCCTCCGATTTCACTCATACGGATCGAACCGCCGAGATTATGGGCATCGCGCGTGTAACTGTTTTTCGTTTGCAGCACGGCGTTTGCCGAGAGTGAAATAAAAAGCGGCAGGCGGACGGTAAGGTTGGCGCGGTATCCCTGCAAAAGATTCTTATCGAACAATGTGTCGGAAAATGACTTCATCGTCTCAAAAAGATAGACACTGCGCGATGCATCATACCCGACATTTGCCGAGAACCATTGCACGGGATAATAGTTGACGGAAAAATATGTGTTGGAGAGGCTGAGATCCGGGCGCCGCACTCCGTTGGAAATGGAATTCAATTCTATTTCAGAATTCTCGTAGAAGGACAACTCCGGGCCGAGAGATAGCGAATTTTGCAGATACAGAAATTCCCTGTCAAGCTTCGAATTCACCATCTGCCTTCCGTACGCAATGGTCCCGTCATAGTTGTGAAAGAAATCCTCGCCGCTGTGATAGTTTAAAAAGAAAGCGCCTTTTGTAGCGTTGCTGTTCAGCGACAATGTTTGATCTGTCACCTGAGCGCCGCCGAGCATTCCTGTTGTGAAACTGCCATAGTGGTAGAAAAACTGGGCGCCGTCGAATATGCCCATGCCGGTAACGTAGCGCGACGTCATTCTACCGACGCCGTAGCCGATTGCCGATCCCGGAACATCGTGCTGCAACGTCATTTCATACACACGGTGTTGTACACCACTCGTACCGTTGAACTGCATGGAACTGCCCGTTAAATTATAATAGCTTCTGCTGTATAATGTCAGCACCATTCCCGTCCCGAACAGATTTTGTATGTCAAGTCTCAGAACCGCATTCGGCTGACTGAAATTGAACCGCTTATCACTTGCACGCACGCCGTTGTATTGCATTCCAACACGGCCGGAAATAATATTTTCGTTTGAAGATTGTTGACTGCTGACGAACGTCGAAGGCGCAGTGGCGGGAGAAGATTCCGGCGCCGGCGCATGAAGTGAATCGGGCTGTTGCTGTGCATCATCGTGCAAAACTTGATCACGGAGAATCGGCGTCACAATCGCCGCTTCATCGCCGACAGCAAACAACGACTGCTGCGTAAGAGATTGAGCGGCACTCGTATGGCGTGAAACGGCAATCACAACTGCCGTTCCGATTGATTTGCCAGAATGAAAAATTTTCACCGTGTCGCCGACAGCAATTTGTTCCTCGCGTCCTGCATTAATGTACACAACTGATGCCGCCGTATAGGTAATGGCGTAGCGATATTCTTTCGTTTCCTGCGCAGAAGCAAAACGAATACCACAAAGAAAAAGCATGAGCGCCAGAACTTTCCTTATCGCCATTTAGTCTCCGCTGCCGTTCGGATGACAACTATAACATGCACTGCTCGCATATACGTAGCCTCTTACATTTGTGTGGTGCGGATCCGTTTGCGCCTGCGTGTGGCAATTCGTGCATGTAAAAACTTTGTAGTCAGACGGATTAGTATGGCACGTTGCACAGACTCCATTAGCGTTGCCGTGATTTGTCGGGAACCATGTATGATTGAATGTTGCTCCTGCCCATGTCGTCGTCGTGTGACACGTCTCGCATGTCGTCGGGAATCCCGCCGATGCATGGTTCGGATTTGTTGTACCGTTATAATCTGATGAATGGCACGCATAACAACCGGAATACACAAGCTGATAATTTCCGGCAGTATGACATGACTGGCATTGCAAACTTGTGTGCGCGCCTGTCAGCGGGAATTTCGTCGTGCTGTGGTTAAATGTTGCCGGCTGCCATGCTGTTGTGTTGTGACACGTCAAACAATTATGATCGAAGTTTCCAGCCTGGTGGTTTGGATTTGTTGTTCCCGCAAAATCTGTTGCATGGCAGCTCCAGCAATCCGTCGGCGTTCCCTGGAATTGTCCATTCTTATGACAGAACATACAATCGGTTGTGAGATGAGCGCCAGTAAGCGGAAAACTGGTTTTGCTGTGATCAAACGTTGACGGCTGCCATGCTGTCGTCGAATGGCATGTCGTGCAATCGTGGCTGAATTGTCCTGCCACATGATTCGGCGACGCCGCGTTGGCAAAGTCTGTTGTATGGCATGAATAACAATCTGTCGGAAGACCGGTAAATTGTCCGTTCTTATGGCACGAAGCGCAGTCAACCGTTGCGTGTGCGCCGACCAGCGGGAATGATGTTTTCGAATGATCGAAGGTTGAAGGATTCCATGCTGTCGTTGAATGGCATGTCGTGCAATCATGACTGAATTGTCCTGACACATGATTCGGCGAAGTCACATTAGCAAAATCTGTTGCATGGCACGAATAACAATCTGTCGGAAGAGCAGTATATTGCCCGTTTTTATGGCACGAAGCGCAAGCGACTGTTGCGTGTGCGCCAACCAACGGGAATGAAGTCTTCGAATGATCAAAGGTGGCTGGTTGCCATGCCGTCATCGAATGGCATGTCGTACAATCGTGGCTGAATTGTCCTGCCACGTGATTCGGCGACGCCGCATTAGCAAAATCTGTTGCATGGCAAGAAAAACAATCAGTCGGAAGTGTGGCAAACTGCCCATTCTTATGACACGAGGCGCAATCAACCGTTGCGTGTGCGCCAACCAACGGAAACGAAGTCTTCGAATGATCGAAGGTTGAAGGATTCCACGCTGTCATTGAATGGCATGTCGTGCAATCATGACTGAATTGTCCTGCCACATGATTCGGCGACGTCGTATTGGCAAAGTCTGTTGTATGGCATGAATAACAATCTGTCGGAAGACCGGTAAACTGCCCGTTCTTATGGCACGAAGCGCAAGCGACTGTTGTGTGTGCACCAACCAACGGAAATGAAGTCTTCGAATGATCAAAGGTGGCTGGTTGCCATGCCGTCATCGAATGGCATGTCGTACAATCGTGGCTGAATTGTCCTGCCACGTGATTCGGCGACGCCGCATTAGCAAAATCTGTTGCATGGCATGAAAAACAATCTGTCGGGAGAGCAGTATATTGCCCATTCTTATGACACGAGGCGCAATCAACTGTGGCGTGCGCGCCAACCAGCGGAAAGTTTGTTTTGGAATGATCAAAGGTCGCGGGCTTCCATGCTGTCATTGTATGGCACGTCATGCAGTCATGACTGAATTTATTTAACATGTGGTTTGGAGCCGTCATGCTGACAAAATCCTGCTGATGGCATGAAAAACAGTCGGTCGGAAGAGAAGCAAACTGTCCGTTCTTATGGCACGAAGCGCAATCAACAGTGGCGTGCGCGCCAACCAGCGGAAAATTTGTTTTGGAATGATCAAAGGTCGCAGGCTTCCATGCTGTCATTGTATGGCACGTCATGCAGTCATGACTGAACTGCCCTGCCTGATGGTTCGGCGATACCGTTTGCGCAAAATCTTTCTGATGGCATGAAAAGCAATCATGCGATAGTCCTGCAAACACATTGTTGGTATGGCACGACGCGCAATCAACCGAGCGGTGTGCGCCAATAAGGGGGAAATTCGTTTTCGAGTGATCAAAAATTGACGGCTGCCATCCATTCATTGTGTGACACGTGAGGCAGTCGTGTGAAAATTTCCCAAGCAAATGGTTTGGCGTCAATGCGCGCGCAAAATCTTTCTGATGGCATGAAAAGCATGTTGCCGGTGTGCCGGAAAAATTTTTTATGGAATGACATTGAATACACGCCACATTCGCATGCTGTCCCTGAAGAGCAAAACCGGTCGTCGCATGATTGAATTGCATCGGCTGGGCAAGTTTCTTCCACGATTCAGTTGTGTGGCAGCTCGCGCAGGGAATTGACAATTTTCCGTGCGGCGATTGCTGCGCAGCCGTTACGGCAATGAAAGCGCACTGAAGAAGTATCATCAATTTCCACTGCTTCAATCTCTTTCGTGCTGTCATAGTATACTTACCTTCGCACATAAAAAATTTAACAGAAGCCCTGCACTAATGATTCCCTAACTGCGTTAATCCTGCCGATGCTTTTTTCGCGTCATCAGTGCCCGGCGCGACTGCAATCACTTTTTTCCACCAACGAACAGCGTCGTCCGTTTTTCCTATCGTCGCATACAATGCGCCTTTGTTATAAAGCGCAGAAGGCTGCGACGGATGAAAACGTAAAAGCCTATCGGTTATTTCCATCGCCTGATCATAACGACCGGTTTGTGCATAACATACTGAAAGATTAAGAAGAAGCGATTCGTCTTTTGGCGAGATTGCAATTGCACGTTCGAGATACGGAATTGCTTCGGCATGGCGATTCGCATCCATCAACGCAACCGCGAGCATTGAAAGATGTGCGACATTCTTCGGGTCTTTTTGTGTGGCAGATTTCAGTACAGCAATCTGATGAAGAACATCCGGATGTACGTTTGATGACGCAGACATCGATGAGCTGTGCGGCGACATTGTTCCGGGTACAGGCATGGCAGAATCTCCATTAGAGTTGCCGCGCACGACAAGAGCCACAACAATAGCAGCAAGAAGAAAAAGAATAACACCAGCCGAAATTAGTTTTGACGACACGTTCATTCCTTTAATCATTTACAAAACATGTTTCTATTCTGATAGAAACTGTTTGTATCAGTACCCGGAACAACTGCCTGCGCGCCTGTAATAATTGGAAAAGACAACAACAGCAACACATAGCTCATTCTCCCTCCGGGTAAGAAAAAACATGGAGAAACATCATCTCGTAGAAATAGTTTGCCTGCTTCGGTAATAGGTAACGCTTTTTTTTCGCAAACTCAACTGTACAACCTTAAAGACTTGAAGAAATTGTTGAAGCACTACTACGTTTGGGCAATGATTGTGCCAAATAAAGAGATGAGAATTCCCATTGTATTCGGCAAAAACACTGATTTCGATATGCAACTCATGCACATCAAAATGCATATTTTGCATCGGTATACCTGACCGCAGATTTCGGCTGTATTAACAGAGCCTTGCCTTCCATTCTGAGCCCGCGAAACCTTACCCCGTCGCCTTCAGCTTCTTGAATCCAAGAAGCCCTTCGCCCTCTAAAATCATTTCAATCGTGTCGCCCTCGGTAAATTCTCCGGCAAGAATCCGCTCTGAAAGCACATTGACAACGTGCTTTTGAATAACACGTTTCAACGGGCGTGCACCGTTGCTCGGATCGTAGCCGAGCCGGGCAAGCCATTCCTTCGCGTCGCCGGAGACGACCAGTTTCATTTCTTTCTTCGCAAGAAGCTCTTCGACACGACGCATTTGAAGATCAACCACGTGCTTGATATCGGTTTGAGTCAACGGCTTGAAGAGAATAATTTCATCAACACGATTTAGGAATTCCGGACGAATAGATTCTCGCAAAAGCTGCATAAGACTCGAGCGAAGATCGCCGAACAATTTTTCCCAATCGTTGTCAGTTTCTATCTCGTTCACTTTTTCCTGAATAAGATGTGAGCCGAGATTCGACGTCATAATGACAACCGTGTTCTTGAAATTCACCGTTCGCCCTTGCGAATCGGTGAGCCGTCCGTCATCTAAAAGCTGCAGCAGCACATTGAACACTTCCGGATGCGCTTTTTCAATTTCATCCAGCAGCACCACGGAATATGGTTTTCGCCGCACCGCTTCTGTCAGTTGTCCGCCCTCTTCGTATCCGACGTAACCCGGCGGCGCACCGATAAGACGCGAAACGGAAAACTTTTCCATGTATTCGCTCATATCAATGCGCACAAGCGCGTTCTCATCGTTGAACAGTACATGCGCTAGCGAGCGCGCCAGTTCCGTTTTCCCGACACCGGTCGTGCCGAGAAAAATAAACGAACCAATCGGCCGCTTTTCATCCTGCAATCCGGCACGGCTGCGGCGAATCGCATCGCTGACCGCTTTCACCGCTTCTTCCTGATTGACCATGCGCTCGTGAATTTTTTCCTCAAGATGCAAAAGCTTCGCACGTTCGCTTTCCAGCATTCGGTTCACGGGAATGCCGGTCCACTTCGAAACGATTTCCGCGATGTCTTCTGCGTCAACCTCCTCCTTCAGCATTTTACTGCCTTTTTGAACCTCAGCAAGTTTCGCCGTCGCAGCTTTGATCTTTTTGTCGAGCGATGCGATCACGCCGTACCGCAGTTCGGCAACTTTGCCGAGGTCGCCTTCTCGCTCGCGTTTATCCGCTTCGACGCGGGCATTCTCAATTTCCTCTTTCATCGTGCGGATGGATTGGATCAATTCTTTTTCATTTTGCCAATGCGCTTTTAACTCCGAGCGCTGCTGATTCAATTCTGCAAGTTCATGTGCTATTTGACCGAGACGCGTTTCAATCTGATGTTTATCCGTTTCGTCCGCGTAATCCGCTGTTAATTCACGCTTCACCGCTTCGCGTTCGATTTCAAGCTGTTTGATTTTGCGTTCAACATCGTCCAGCATTTCCGGCATCGAATCAATCTCAATCCGTAACTTCGACGCCGCCTCATCAATCAAATCAATCGCTTTGTCGGGAAGAAACCTGTCAGAGATATAGCGGTCGCTCAACTGCGCGGCGGCAACAATCGCTCCGTCGGTAATGCGAACACCGTGATGCACTTCGTACCGCTCGGCAAGTCCGCGCAAAATTGAAATCGTATCTTCAACGCTTGGTTCATCAATTAGTATCGGCTGGAAACGCCGTTCGAGCGCAGGATCTTTTTCAATATGTTTTCTATATTCATCAAGCGTCGTTGCACCGATAGCGCGTAAATCTCCGCGGGCAAGCGCCGGCTTCAGCATGTTAGCGGCGTCAACAGCACCTTGCGCAGCGCCGGCACCGACAAGCGTGTGAAGTTCGTCAATGAACAAAATAATTTCTCCGTTCGAATTTTCGACTTCTTTCAAGACAGCTTTCATTCGCTCTTCAAACTGGCCGCGAAAACTCGCGCCGGCAATCATCGCCGCCATATCGAGAGCGATGATGCGCTTCGTTTTCATATTTTCCGGGACGTCGCCGTGAATAATGCGGTGAGCAAGTCCCTCAGCAATCGCCGTTTTCCCAACTCCCGGTTCACCGATAAGCACCGGATTATTTTTTGTTCTGCGAGACAACACTTGCAACACGCGGCGGATTTCCTCATCGCGGCCGATGACCGGATCGAGCTTTCCTTTCCGCGCAAGTTCATTTAAATCTCTGCCGAAGCGCTGCAACGCCTGATATTTGTCTTCGGGATTTTGATCAGTGACGCGCTGCGAGCCGCGGATATCTTTCAGCGCTTTCAAAACGCTATCGCGCGTTACGCCTTGGTCGAGCAGAAGTTTTGCGCCGCCATTTTGTTTTTGACTGAGAACGCCAAGCAACAAATGTTCGGTGCTCACGAATTCATCTTTGAGATTCTCCGCTTCTTTCTGTGCTTCGTCAAAAACCTTTTGTAACAATGATGAAGCATATTGCTGCTGTGCATTTTGAATCTTCGGCAGTTTCTCAATCAGCTCGTTGATTTTGATTTTCACATACTCAACGTTTGCCCCAAGCTTTTGCAGCATCGGCACAACGATGCCTTGCGGATCCTGCACCAATGCCGCCAGCAAGTGCTCTGGCTCGATTGCTTGATTGCCGTAACTCGCTGCAATCTCCTGTGCGTTTTGTACAGCTTCTTGAGACTTGATTGTAAATTTATTGAAGTTCATGTTCTATTTGTCCTTTCCGCTTTCTTGTTCCTCCATTTTCTTCCCTGATTTTTCCTCCATAACAATTTCCACTGCATCCTGTTTATCTTTTACCTGAAAATCGTGATAGGCAGTGAGTGACGCAAAATTACTCCTACCATTCCCTTTCATTATGATGACGACAATCCCAATGACCAACAACAGCGTTAACACAATTATTATCAGCAACGACAAAAGGTTCGGAGGCATATTGTTTTTCTTTCTTTCATCCCCTTAACGGGGTAAACACAAAAGGCGAGGTTGCTTACCTCGCCTTTTCACTTTCCACATTCAACTTGTTCTTCCTTTATTCAAGTGGAGCAATTTTTTCTAACTTTTCTTGATTTCTTGCCCA
>JAJYOI010000002.1 GCA_021796275.1 Bacteroidota bacterium | reverse complement strand
GCAGGACGTGCGAAAAATTTCCTTTGTGAAGAACAACTTTTGAGCGTTCAGGGTCATACATCGTAAGCAGCGATGCTTGTGTGAATGCATCGGTTGCACCTAAGCTTGCCGGATGCGATGGATTGCCTTCCAACTTTGTCGGTCGACCCATGTTGCTTGTTGCAACAACGCCCGTTGCATAACCGCTCATTACAAACGCTGTCGAATAATAGAGCGGTTTACCCGGAACTAAAATTTCCGGTTGTTTCACATACGGAACAATTTTTTCGTCCGGCTGTTTTACGCACGCACTCAACCCAGCAAGTGCTAATGAAGCTCCCATCACTTGCAAGAATCGTCTTCGACTCAAGCCGTCTCCCCACACCGAAGCTTCACGCGGAAATTCCCGGTGCAAAAATTCCTTGAACTCATCCGTTTCAGCGACTTCCTGCAAACTTCGCCAATACTGCTGTCCTTGTTTGCCGGAAAGCTTTTCCCGAATCGTCTCTATATCAAATCGGTTCTTTGCCATAGTTCTCAATTAGCGGTGACACGTCGAACAATCGGTAATGCGTTTCACCTGAACGTTGTATTCTTTAACCAATTTTTTCCCGAATGCTTCCTGATTTTTCGGATAAACGTACGTCATATTAAACACTTCGGAACGCGGGCGGATATATTTTTCCGGTGCGCGATGACAATCAATGCACCACGCCATGAAAAGCGTGTTCTGCTGACGTATCAACGGCATCTGGTCAACGCGGCCGTGGCATGTTTCGCATCCGATACCTTTGCTGATGTGAATGCTGTGATTGAAATACACAAAGTCCGGCAAGTCGTGAACGCGAATCCATTGCAAAGGCTTCTGTGTCTGATAGCTGTCGCGCACAGGCTGCAGCATCGGACTTGTCGTCCAAATCTGTGAATGGCACGTCATGCAGGTGTACGTCGGAGGAATGCCCGCAAAGGAAGATTTATCTACCGAGGTGTGGCAATAACCGCAGCTCAACCCCACATCATTCACATGATGTTTGTGGCTGAAAGGAATCGGCTGTTCGCGTGCAACATTTTGTTCCGTAGTGTAGCCTGAACGATAAATCTCAGTCGCCGCCCACGCGGCAATTGTGAGTACAAGAATAATAACAACTATGCTTACTTTCGAGATTACTGTCGAGCTCGGATGAAAAATCTGAGCCATCTTCTAGGAACTACTCCTTTCAACTATACGATCAATTGAGAAGAAGACATCCATCATTTGCCGCGGTGAATGAACTGCTTGCTTTAGCTTATCTCTACATGTGCTCGTTGTTGCGAAATAAAAAAATATCTAATCTTACAACAAGAGCATCTCTATACTGTAAACACAGTCGCCTAGTTCACAGCACGACAACGTATGTATTTGTTGGATTTTTTGGGCAGTGGCAATTTCGCTCTGGAGAGCATCAGACCACTTCCGAAGGAATCCCTTCGGGACTCGTTAATCAGCAACTTCGTTGCAGATAACGCATCAATGTTAAAAAAAAAATTCTGCAAACGCAAGAACAAAAATGAATTCTTCAAAAAATATTTTCTAAGTAAAAACAAAATGAAGAAATTTTCAACAGACGGTTTTTGATGAAACAAGATTTCTTAATATCCAGAGAACTCTTCGCTTCGAATGTCATCATCATTCACACTGTTTTCATTCAGCATTGTCCTCAATGCACCGACCATCTTTGGCGGACCTGCACAATAGTAGACCGCGTTTGACAGATCGCCGCCATATCTGTGCATCATTCGATAACTTATGTATTCTCTCTCGCCGCTCCACTCATCATCCGGCAAACCGCTTCCCGTCATTGTTGCGATCAATAAGAAATTGCCGTAAACGAGTTCTACGGTTTTCAATTCATCAATAAATGCTGCATCGCGAGGCGTGCGGTTCGAATAAAACAAAATCAATTTGTGGGTTTTCTTTTCTTTCACTGCCTGAAGAATAATGCTGCGAAACGGCGTAATACCGATACCTCCGGCCAAAAAAACAGCCAGCCGCGTTTCATTTGAATGCAATGTCATATTTCCAAACGGACCATCAATCTGTACTTCGGCTCCGATCGGCATTTTCTGCAACGTACGTTTGAACGCGGAATTCCTCACACGCGTTGTAATCATCAAATCTCTTTCAAACGGTGCGCTGGCAAGCGTGAATGCTCGAGTATTCCCTTCTGCATCGGTCTCCGGTGGATTCAGTACTGTCAAATCAATAGATTGCCCAGCCTTATATTGAAAATCATGCGGCCTCTCAAAATACACTGACAGAGTTTCGCGTGCGGCAATTTTTTTATTTTTCAACACAACATGCTGAGCTGGCATCAACAAGCTTTCTTATTATTACAACGCAACTTCGTTGTACAAAACAAAGGCGGTGGGGGTTCCCTCACCGCCTTACGCTGGAAAGACTGTTTGTTTCTCTGACCACGTTCATTGTGTGGTTACACTCGTAATCATAATTCCATTAACTCCGCCCTTGCTCCGAACATAGCCCTTCACGGAAACTGTATGAGCAATATGATCCATCAACAGCGCATTCGGTCCCGATTTATGATCGTCCGGCAAAACTGACACATAAAGCTTTCCGGCTTTTGTTAAAATGCCGAGCGCACCTCCGGCTTTTGCGCATGCAGTCGCGCAATCCGCATGATCCTCGCCTTTTGCTCCCTGCGCCAAATAGCAAGAAACATCAACTACTTCACCCGTCATCGTAACTTCCTTTGCCGCCTTCTTATGCGGCTTTGGTGCGGCGTTCAACGACAGCGGAATCGCAATCGCCAACAATAGCGCCGCTTTCACTATGTACCTCAACATAAAGCCTCCTCACAAAACGTTAATAGGAAAAACTGTGAACTGTACAATTCGCGTTCATAATTCAGTAAACTCTTTCAAGGGAGAATTGATAATATAACCGAGCGGCATTCAACAAAGTTCCCGTGAAAAACAATCGGAGATTCCTGGAGGGAAAAAAATGAAATAAAAAAAGCGGCTCGCGCATTCATCGAACGATGCACCAGCCGCTGTTCTAATTTATAAAAAAAATCTATTGACCTGATGTTGGTGCAGGCGCCTGCTGGGCAGGAATTTGTGCGGGTGGAACAGACGTTTGCCCGGTTTGAATAATGCTCTCACCGGCGCTTTTCCCTTTTCCGGGAAGGAAGAAAAGATTAATGAGCAAACTTAACACGATGAATGTTGTTGCGAGAATCGTTGTTGCACGCGTAAGGAAATCAGCGGTACGGCGCACGCCAAACACAGTTCCAAAATTACTGCCGCCGAACGATCCGGCAAGCCCGCCGCCCTTGCTGCTCTGCATCAATACAACAATGATCAGCAAAATACAAACAAGAATTTCTATCAAAACAAAAAAAGTATACATTGACTCTGCCTTCTAAGATATCTGTCAAATTTATTTCACTGGAAACAAAATAGCAAAAATCAACGCCGAAATCAAGATTGAAATATGCGCCTATTGAATTGAAATGTGAACGTCAAGTCCGCCTTCATTGCTTGTCGAACCGGGAATCGCTGAGCCTCCCGCATCGGGCACAATGCTCGTATAGCGATAATATACTGACGCCGTCACGCGTGAACTGAGCACGTAGCGAATGCGGGGTTCCATTGTCGTGCGCGTCGAACCTTCGCCCGGCACGCCTGTTCCAATACCCTCCTGCGCAGAATAAGTCTGCCGGGAGTTCTGCGATAATGAATAGGAGAAGCTGATGTCCACATCATTCGAAAGCGCAACACCGAAAAACGGAATTTCAAAACCGGTCCGGCCGTAACTTGCGGTGAGCGAAATTTCACGCGTGCTTCCTTCGATAATGTTTTGCGCTGCCGGTGTAAGATCAAATGTCGAGTTGGTTGAATATTGAATGTTCGCGCTCATATTCCCTTTCAACATTTCTTTGAATGTTATATTCAATCCGACCAACGGCGCAAAACCGTACATGATGCGCTGCGCTTCAATGTTCTGCCCTGCACCGGTTAAATCTCCTTTGAACGATGTTCGGTACGTTGAGTTATATGCATGATCCAAACTTACGCGCTGCGTCCACTTTTGGAACAACCCAAGCTGTTCCAAACCATCCCAATGAAAAGTATAATTGACGCGCGGGAAAAAATCGCCAAAGATTTTCCGGAGAAGCGGAAACGATTCAAATCCGTTCTCGAAAGCGTCTGCAAGTTTCTGATCATTCGTTCTGGTATCCGCCGTGTTCGCTCTCAATTTGTCGTATTCTTTTCCCACTTCTGTTATGCCGCTTTTGAAGATGGAAAAGATGAAAACCGGCGGCAGCGTAAAGAATGAACGTTCAATGCTTCCTCCCGTTTGCAAACTATTGATCGTCGGCACGCCATGAGCGTCAGTTGTCAGCGATTGGCTGCGTGAATAATCCCAGCCAAGATTCCATTTGAGGTCAATCCGCGCGCCCGTCCACAATTCACGATTTGTAGAAAATGAAATTTTGTTGCTTTGACTGAACACATCAGAAATATTTGCCGACGCCGCACGCACGCCATGATCCATCGTGAAGCCGATGAACGGAAATGAATTTTTGAAGAATACATTGGTGATGCTCGACGTCGGGTCTGTTGCCAGCCCAAGCTGATATGCGCGGCTCGGACCGTACGACGGATCTGCGGTTTGCAAAAACGGAACTCTGCCGAAGAGGTTAGCAAAGCCGGGGCGGCCGGGAACGCCGGGATTCTGCGACGAATTCGATTGAGTAAACGTCACGTTGATCTTGTCATAATCCAGCAACGGAGTTTTGATGAACAGCCGCGCAATTTGAATCAATGCTTGTTTGGGAGAAATCTTTTTCTTCGGAGGAACCGGCGGTGCAACAACAGCAGTATCCGGCGGCTGCGCAGACTTCGTCGTGTCGCTCACTACCGGATGAGCAGTGTCGCGAACAGCAGGCTGTGTGGAATTTGATCCTTCAGCGCGTCTGCCGTACCGCGCTATGTTGGATTGAGACGGCTGTTCAACCGGCGGAGGCAAACTTATTTCTGCTGAGGTGGGAAGCGACGGAAACCACGTATCGACAAATGATTTCAAGCTGAGATCAGTCGAGAACGAAATATTGTTGCCCCAGCTCGCACCTTTTCCCAAATCTCCCTGCTGAAGATTATTCGACCAGCGGTATGAAACGGAATACCGCGACGACAACGTCAGATATCTGTCCAGTCCTAAAAATCCCGGCAGCCGCGGGCGCGTGTTGACATTGATGTTCTGATTATACGAATAATCATAACCAAAATTGATGAGTTGGTCTTTCAAAAACATATCGCCTAAAATAGCGGCGAATGCGCGCTGGCGTTTGTACCGGTCTATTTCGAGATGTACCAACGTGCTGGCGATGTCAACCGAATAATCTCCGGAAAGATTCAGATAGCCGTTCTCCGTCAGCTTCCAGTTAAAGTTCATTGAACGTTGCGCACTCAATCCACGCGTCGGGTCGCTGTCTTGTGTTTGTGAACGCAATCGCTCATGCGTCTGCGAACGGGTGGCAGAAAAATTCAAGCCAATGCTGGTGATCGGGAAGAAAAGATGAAGATCTTTCAAATCTGAAAGAACAAAATTGCTGCCGAAAAGAGAGAACGGCGCGACGTACAGATCGGGACTTGCCTGATAAGCGTACGACAGCCGGGTCGCCCATGACCACGATTGGCGGTATGTCGTCGTGGGATCGCGCATTGTCGAAATAGTGTAGTTAAATCCGTATTGCAGCCGATTGATAATATCGCGGATGAACCAATTGTTCGAAGGAAACACAAACTTAATTGTGGGAAGCGCATAGGTATCCGACGTCGAGAGCGACTGTGATTGAATGATGATATCATTTGGATTCGTACCGATTGTATTTTCTAAACTCGAAATCCTTCTAATCAAATTATTTTGCTCGTTAATCAAATTGTTTTGTATGGCGGTCAACGAGTCGTACGTTTTTTTATCATTGGCTGAATTCCACGAAATTTGATCAATTTGCGATTTGATGTTTTCAAGTTCCGACGGTATTTGTCCAAGTCGCGCTTTCGCCTGTGGAAGCTCCCCTTTGCTTCTGTCAATGTTCGCTTGCTGTTGCTCCGCCGCTTTCGTGACAACAATATCGGAGCTTGGCAAATACCGCGGCTTGCTCACGGCTTCCTGATGGCTGTAACTGAATTGCAGCGATGTTCCTGTCCATGTCGAAGGGAGAAATTTTTCCAATGAAAAGTTTGCCGACAGCCCCCATGTTCTGCTGTCGATCCGGCTCCCGAATTGGCTTTCAAGCTGATGGAAAAACGGATCGACCTGTTGATAATTGAACGAGAGGCTGCCGATATCAGCCAATGCAATTTGAGAAGAAACGCTATACGCCCATCCCGGCGTGTTATCCGGATCGGCAAGACGCAGTTCATCAAGCCAAACTTCACCGGTTAATACTTTAACGCCCTTCCCCGGCGGGTTATAAATACCGACAGAAATAAATGCAACGTTCGTCAGTGTCGGATTGCCAAGCACACTGTACGTCGAGCCTGGCGGACCATTGCGTGCCGCCACCGTCACAAGCTGGTTCGTTGAATCACGTCCTTGTTTAATTGCCGTAAGGTCCGTGAACGTAATGTTGATGGTATTGTCGAGACTCCACCCGGGCAAAACCGGTTCGCGGTACTCATAATAATTCAAACTATCGGAACCGAACCGGACAAAAAGATAAGCATCGGGATTATTCGGATCATCGGAGAAACGTTTATTGGGTGTGAGCGGCGGTCCCTCATCACCATGAACAAACATTCTCATTTCACGATAACTGAACAAATCAAGCGGTCGATATGAGAATCGTTTAATCGCCTGACGGCTGTCGCCATCCTGAAGTCCATTGAGAACGAGCGAAAGCGACTGTTCGTTTTGAAGAATCGTCTGCGAGGACTGCGTTGTCTGTGTCCTGTCCACTGCACGATTGACTCCCGGCGGACTGCTGTATGTTGTGGGATTGTCTTCAATGCTGACCACGCTGACAGCGAGCGTGCTGTCCGATGGTGTGCGTTTCTGAACTTCCCATTGATTGCCGACAAGATTAAATTCTGTGATACGAAGAAGCTGCGGCTGATCGAAGCCCTTGAACCATACACGCACATATTCAATCACAGAAAGATCGGGCGAGCCGACTTTACGTTTGAACTCATTAATCGGAATCCGGTATTGGTACCAGGCAAGCCCGTATTTATCTTTGTGCCCGCCGCCGACGCGCTGTAAATTTACAGCGTTGGTGTCGAGGTTCACTTCATATTCGAAATAACTATTGTTCAAATCGAGAACGTTGTTGCCGTTCAAATCTTCTGTATCGGGGAATCTGCCAATTTCACTATTTCTGTTTCCTTCTGTCCCATTAACAAAACGATAGTCACCGCTGCCGATATTGGCAGGCTGATAATCATCGCCCGATGGATCTGATGAGATATCGGGAAAAGCAGTTTGATTCGCAGCGATGAATTGTGCATAGACAGAACGTTCATCATCATCCGTTAACCCGTCCAAACCTCTGTCGCGCTCGGCAGTAACAAGTCCCGTGTGAACAATTCCTTCTTCCGTATTAAGTGTGCGGTTTGGTATCACATCCTCACTGATTTCACCAAGGTCGATGTACATCTTTTTTGTCGAATCCAATACCGCGGGATTCGCTTCCACCCACAGCTCAATGTAGCCGATGTTTTCCTGCACCAAGTTCACAACACCGGAAGAAACGAGCTTCATCATTCCTCCCCAGTTTTGTTTTACCGTGTCCGCCGATGCGTGTGCGCCAAAATTGCGGCTAAGATTCATCGAATAATTGTATTCTCCGCGTGTGCGCGGATCATATTCTACATTCATGACAGTGACTTGCTGCTGATCTACCGCGGCTTGTTTCAACGGCCAGATATCTGTTATAACCACATCGCTTGGTAAAATATTGTACCAGTACGTCTTTGCCTTCGAAAACATTTTCGTTGTGTCGGGAATTGGAGTGCCGTTTAGCGGATCCACTCCATCCATAAACGCCGGCACACTGAGATCGTGCCATTGACCGTAACCAACACCGAGCGGAATGATGCGCTTTGCTCCTTCAAAGTCGTCAATATATGCAACGCCTTTTCCGTTATCGCTCGCAATCAAGCTTACCTTTGTATTTGGATTTGGCGACATGTATGCCGCTTCGCTGCGTAAACTGATATTCGATGGCGCTTTCGTAGAAACAAGCGGCAGCGCATCTATCGCTTTTGTGAGAAACGGCAAATCAAGCGACGTGTGTCCATCAATGCCAAAAATTGTGTTGTTGGTCGGCTCCTCGCCCAGCCGCACTTTGTCGCTAAGCGTTTGCTGATTCAAGTTCATCACTGTAAAGCCTAAACCGGTCTTATCGGAAAAATTAAAATCGCCGCGCGTACCTAACAGTGTTTTCGAAGCAAGTTGAAATAAATCGTTCTGCTCATATTTGATCTGTAGGTTTGCCCCCGGCACGAGCGCAGCTTGATTTTTGATAATCACCTGGCCGGTAATGTAATCAACGGTGTAATCAATATTCTGCTTCATCGGATTACCGTTGAGAATGACTTGCACGCTTCCTTCGACAATATTGAATCCAAGATTATAGGTGTTGGAGCTTCCTGCTGTGGTTTGCCCTGTAATGATAAAACGATCGCGCGAAGGATTGTTCTGGGCGGCAATCATCGTCGTGTCATAGATATCCGGATACGTAAATGAGTCCGCCAATGCAGGCTTCCCTTCGCTGCTAAAAAACTGCTGAAGGGTTTTTCTAAAAGGCTCTGTCGAAGGAAAAATGACCTCGCCGCGGTTCTCGTCAATCGTAACTCCGGGATTATAATCGAACACGTTGTCTGAGCCTGCCGATCCATCGGCTTTCACTTTATCAAAGCCGAAAATCTTCAGCAGCCTTGTTCCGTCAATTTCCGAAACAGGGTCCTGCCCGGAAAGCTTGTACTTAATATCAAGTTGGAACCCATCCGGCTTGATGTTGCGCCCGCCGAGCGAATAAATATTCTTCAGCATCAACTTCCACGCAACTGTGTATCGTGGAATTAAATTTACAGGACGGATCAGTTTCAAAACAAGAATAGAATCCTGAGAACTTTTCACGCTTGTCAACACACCATACACAGAATCGTCCGCAGTCCCCGGTCCATTATCAACACGGTACGCCACGGCAATTGCTTGATTGTCGGGAACGGAACGGTTCAACGTAATGTAGCCGGTATATTCATGGAGAATATAATCCTGGCCCGGAACGAGTTTGTCCCAGCGCCCTACGGCAAGTTCTCCATTATTGATCATGTTGCTTGCCTGCTGAGAATTCTGGAAGTTCGGATCCTTCAATTGTTGGTACACAGCCGAATCTGCAAGAGCGGGAAGATACGCCCACGCGCTCGCTTGTACGGAGTTTTGCGGATCAAGATTCACGTGTGTAACATACACTTCGCAATCTGAAATGTGTTTGCGCGAATCGGTTACATACGTTTGATAATATTGTTCGAACAATGGAGCGTAGCTTGTGTCGAGAAAATAATGATCGCGGGAATATTGGTATGCATGAATCTCAAACGGCACTGTCTGTGTTCCGCCGGACACCGTCAGTTCTTTGATTTGTCCTTTCTTTTGTGATGCGATAGAAACCAGCTTCAACTGGCCAAATTGCATTTCCGTCTTTATGCCGAACAAGGCGGCGCTTGGGGAGATAAACTGTGAACTGGTCGGCAGCGAAACGTTTCCCGCTTCCACACTATGAATAATTTCATCATCATAGCCGGTGTATTTAATGTGAAGCTGATTTTCGTACTCGAACGTCCGCTGTGTATTCCAGTCCGCAAGAATATTCAGTTTATCGCCGATTGTGCCGCTGATGTTGATCTGCACGTCTTGCTTAAAATCCGGTTCGTTCCGCGAATTGCCGAGTGCCGAAAGCGTTGATTGATCGGTTACCGTGTTACGAAATGCCGCCGTAATATCAACAGCACCAGAGATGTGAAGATTAATGCGCGGCGGTCCGAAAATACTGAACACAGGATTCGCAGGAATCGGAATATCAATATTGGTGAATGAACCCAACAGTTCACCTAATTCATCGCTCTTCTTTATCGCTTCAAATTTATGGACCTCGTCTTCAAAATATTTCCGCTCCTCGTACAAAAATCGTTGCTCGATGTATTCTTTGAGCGGAACTTTCAACGGAATTCTCACGTCCTTGCCGTCCACCGTTTCACGAATGATGACGTACTGCCCTGTCGAATCCAATTGAACCTCATGCATAAGAATTGGCGGAGGTTTAAGGAAAAGAGAATAAATGTGAGGTTGGAACATCGGCGCAACGGGCGAATCTTCCCGATGGTACAAAAATTGAGCAAGACGCGCGGTCGAATCGCGAGGCAGTAAAGCCGCGCGCCTCAACGCAGCGGTATCAATGGAAGAAAAATTCGAGCTTGTATCAACAGACCCGGCACCGCTCAAACGCGCAAGAGCACGGCGTGAAAGTTTTCCGGTTGGCAGTGTTGAATCCGGATCGGCAAAGCTCATCACGGCTGGCGCATACGCACCGGCTGAATACGCAACAGGCGGCTCGTTCGGTTTCATCATTGAAAATCCGGTAAGACCCGCGCCAGCTATCGAGAGAATAAAAAGGACGGCGCTTCCTCCTTGATGATTCCATCGGGCAGAAAAAAAACGTCGGAAGAATGTCAGATTATGAAAGATCACTACAAGAATTGAGAAAAACAGTCAACCGCACTTACGTTGAAAACCACGCTATTGCGTGCGCGGAAAATCGTGAACGAACTCTATGAACTTCGGAAAATGTCGTCACGCATCTCTTCATGAAAAGCACGTATCAAATCTTCTTGACTGTTCTCCAAGTTATCGTGGGATACCATGAAATGTTGAAGTAAAGGTAGAAAAAAGAAGAAAGAATTGCAATAGCATTTCTCCTCTTTGGAAAAAAGTCGCTCTGTGTGTATATTCAACTATGATTGTTTTCCGCCATATTCTCCGCGCTCATGTTGCCCCTTTCATCGGTTCATTCTGCATTATGATGTTCCTCTTTATTCTCCAATTCGTAATGAAATTCATGGACCAGCTTGTCGGCAAAGGATTGAGCGGTGCGGTCATCATCGAATTGGTGCTGCTCAATCTTGCGTGGATGGTCGTACTTGCCGTACCAATGGCTGTGCTTGTCGCAACGCTGATGGCATTCGGCGGATTGAGCTCGAACAGCGAAGTGACCGCAATGAAAGCCGGCGGCATCAGTCTTTATAGAATGATGGTGCCGGCGCTCATCGCCGCACTTGCCATCACCTATTCGATGGTGGAGTTCAACAACAAAGTCCTTCCTGAAGCAAATCATCGGTTGAAGACTTTGATGCAGGATATCCGCAGGAAAAAACCGACGTTCACACTGGTGCCCGGCCTCTTCTCGCAAGATCTGCCCGGCTACAGCATTCTCGTTCGCAAAACATTCGCCAACTCAAACGATCTGGAAGGCGTCATCATCTACGATGACACCGACCCGAATAAAAATGTGATGATCTCGGCACGGCACGGTGTCCTTTCTTTTTCTCCGGATTACCGAAATTTGATCATGGATTTGTACGACGGAGAGATACACCAACTGAACACGACGGATTTTCAGTCATACCGGATCATCAAATTTCAACAGCAGCGGCTTGTGACAAGAGCAGAAGGATTTGATTTTGAACGCTCATCGGAAAATGCTTTCAGCCGCGGGCAGCGCGAATTGAGCGCCGGCGAAATGCGCTACATCGTGGACAGTCTTCGTACAGAGAAAACCAAAATAGAAAAACACATCAGAGTCTTGAATGAAGGATTGAACGACGAACTGCTTCGCGGTTCCGTCCCGCCGACATCACCGGAAGCTGCGGTATGGAATCAAATCAATTTATACACTACCATTGGCAGCCGTCTGATGATGTTCCGCAACATGCTTGAGATGGAATATCTCAATCTGCGTGATAAAGACACTAACATTCGTGAATACATGGTTGAGATCCACAAAAAATATTCGATTCCGGTGGCATGTCTTGTTTTCGTTCTCGTCGGAGCGCCGTTAGGCGTCATGTCCCGTCGCGGAGGTTTCGGCATGGCGGCATCGCTCAGCCTCGGATTTTTCCTCGTGTACTGGGCATCACTCATTGGCGGAGAAAAACTCGCCGACCGCGAATTCATTCAACCGTGGCTCGGAATGTGGATCGCAAACATTGTCATCGGCATCCTGGGGATTTTCCTCACCATTCGCATGGGACACGGGAATATCGAAATGCAACTGGATTGGTGGAAACGTTTGAAAGATTTTCTATTCCGGCTCGCTCACAAAAAACCTCTCCGCGATGAAAATTATTGACCGGCTTGTCACGAAACAATTCCTGCTCACTGCGCTTTTCGGCTTGATTGCATTCACGGCAATTTTTGTCATCATCGACTTGATGGAAAAGCTGGATGATTTTCTCGATAGAAAAGCCGATGTCATGGTCATTGTTCAATATTACATCGCGTTCATTCCTGAAATCATCAAGCTCATGACTCCGGTCGGCCTTTTGCTTTCCAGTTTATTCACAACCGGAAGACTTTCCAACAATAATGAGCTGACGGCAATCAAAGCAAGCGGAGTGAGCATGTATCGGTATATGGCACCGATGCTGATTCTTGCATTCACTATCAGCGCGGTCTCGGTGTATTTCAATGGCTGGGTTGTGCCGTACGCCAACCAACACAAATACCGTATCGAGCAAGTGTACTTGCAGCAGAATTTCGAAATTACCGCGCGCTCAAATATTTATTTGCAGGATGGATCCAAACGCATCGTGTACATCGGCTTCTTCGATGGCGCAACGAACATGGGCACGCGCGTTTCAGTACAGGATTTCAGCGACACAAACCTCATCAGTATTGCTGACAGATACGATGCCCATCAGATCAGGTGGAACGCTGCAACAGCGTCGTGGATTCTCATCAGCGGCGACGAACGGGTTTTCAAGGACAAGAAAGAGATCGTGCATCCGTTTTTGACTTTACAACTCGACGGACTTCATTTCGCACCTACAGACATCGTGAAGAAACAAGACAAACCGGATGAAATGAATTATTTCGAGCTGAAACAATTCATCACGAACCAACAGCGCGCGGGAAATGATGTTGCCCGCTGGGCAGTTGATTTTTACAGTAAAATTTCTTTCCCGTTTGCGAGTTTCATTGTGGTTTTGTTCGGAGTTCCATTCTCCTACGGAAAAAGACGCGGCGGACTTGCGGTGCAATTCGGCATTTCTGTCGCGGTATGCTTTGTCTATCTTTCTTTTATGAAAATGAGCGAAGTGTTCGGCTATAACGGAGATCTTAACCCGATGCTCACCGCGTGGTTAGCAAATATTCTTTTCTTTGCGGGCGGGATAGCAAATATTATTCGCGTGGAAAAATAAAAAGCGGTTGAACAATTTTCGCCGGTGCGACCAGACAGTTGTCAACAGATTATTTCTAGGGGAAATAAAAATTTCCTGCCGTCGTGCCTTTTATTTATGAGGCAAACGCTGTTTTGATGAATGCGAATTCCTCTTCCGTCAAAGGGTTGTCCGCTGCGCTGAGATTCACCTTCACCTGTGCAAGATTACGAAATCCCGGAATCACCGCCCCCACAACTTTATAATGGAGCAAGTATTGCAACGCCGCACGCGCAAGATGTTCCGGCTGAGTACTAAACTTTTCTTTTAGGCGCTGCAACTTCGGTTCCAGCTTCGCCAGATTATCCTGTGAGAAGCGGGGCGCGTTTGCACGATGATCACCCGGTTCAAACTTCGGCGGGTGTGATTTCGAATATTTTCCCAAAAGCAACCCCTGTCCAAGCGGGCCGAAAGCGATGAACGACATTTTTCTTTCTTCCAACAACTTTCTCACCGGTGAACCGTCGGCAATATAATGGTCGTCCATTACGCTGGCAGAACTCTGCAAAACATCCGGATTTACTTTCGGAACAACGCGCAGAAAATCTTCGTTCGAATATGCCGACTGTCCGATCGCACGGATCTTCCCCTCCTTCTTCAATTGCTGAATCACTGCCACTGCGTCGTCAAGATATCTATCGCTCTTGCCGAAATCACCGTGATGAAAATAGTACACATCAATATGATCACGGGAAAGATTCTTCAGCGATTGTTCACATTGATGACGGATGTGAAGCGGATCGTACGCATGTTCGGCAGTACCGGGAAAATGTCCGACCTTCGTTGCAATGATCACGTTACTCGTCCGTTTCCCGAGAATACGCGACAGCATTCGTTCGGAACGGCCGTTGCCGTAAACATCCGCCGTGTCAAAGCTATTGACGCCGTGATCAATAGCATAATCAACCGCAGATGCAATTTCTTTTTCATCTACGTTTGCCCAACCGTTGGGAACTCCGTTCACCCAGTTCAAGCCCCCCATCGTCCAGCAACCAAGGCTGATTTCTGAGACGCTGATAGTTGTTGTTCCTAAAGTTCTATATTTCATCGGTATTTTTTCCTTTCACGCAAAAAACAACTGAACCGGAAATTCAGAATGTAATCAACACCGTCACTTTTTCTTTCCCTTGCCCTGTGATGTGTAATAATCACAGACACTGTTCATCACACACTCTTCACACTTCGGATTCGTCGGGCGACAGATTTCCCTGCCAAGAAACGAAATGCACATCCCGATATCGCCCCAATATTTCTGGGGAAGAATTTCCATGAGCGTGCGTTCAATAGTCGCTGGATTTTCACTTTGAATAATCCCTAACCGAGGCACAACACGAATTACATGCAAATCCACAACAATGCCTTCCGCTTTTCCACCGCTTTCCCGGATAATCACGTTTGCAGATTTGCGTCCAATGCCGGGAAGCTCTGTCAGTGTGTCCATCGTCGCTGGAATATTTTCCTCAGCGCCAACTGCACGGGCAAGTTCAACCAGCCATTTCGCTTTGTTACCGAAATTTCTAACGCTGTTAATATAGGGGAATAAATCCTCAGGAGAAGCTTTGGAAAGAGCTTCGAATGTCGGATAGGTATTGAACAACGCCGGCGCCAGATCGTTAATCGCCTTGTCGGAACTCTGTGCCGCCAGTATAATCATGACAACAAGCTGGTACCGATTCTTATAGTCGAGAGGATGCTTCCTCTTCGTGTACTTCTTGAGAAGCGGCTGAAATGCTTTCGCCCAGTCAGTAGTTTTTGCCATGGTGTTACTCCTGCATGAAAGTTTGTACGGAAGATTCTATCCGTCGAAAGATAACAATTTACCTTTTGATGTGAAAGAAGCGCCCATTCCTGGAAAAGCGCATTGAAACCATGAGAATGAATTATAATAGAAAAATTCCTATATTTGGTATGCTGATTTCACCATTCATTAACATAATGAACTAACAGAGAAAGGTGTTGCCATGCTTTCCAAAACCATTCAGGACGCGCTTAATGAACAAATAAAGAACGAGATGTTCTCTTCCTACCTTTATCTTTCGATGTCTGCGTACTGCGCCGAATCGAGCTTGCCCGGATTTGCAAGCTGGATGCGAGTTCAAAGCGGCGAAGAGCAGACCCATGCAATGAAATTCTTTTCGTACATCTTGGAGCGCAACAGCCACGTTGAACTTCAAGCGCTTGTGAAGCCGCAGTCAAAGTTCAAATCTCCGATGGAATTGTTCAAGCATGTGCTTGATCATGAAAAGAAAGTCACCGGAATGATCAATGCGCTGTATGAACTTGCCGTTAAAGAAAAAGATTATCCGACACAGATCATGCTTGAATGGTTCATCACAGAACAGCTTGAAGAGGAAAAAACCGCCGGAGAAATTATTCAGCTTCTCACAATGGTCGGAGAAAATGGGCCGGCGCTCTTAATGTTGGATCGCCAGCTTGCCGCACGCGCGGCAAAATAGTTTTGAAAACAATCCGATTATCTGGTGTAATTTGCTTCTCTTCAAAATATTTCATACTATGATTCCGAATTGAAGCATACCTTGGGCGTTTAGCTCAGTGGTTTAGAGCGTTCGCCTCACACGCGAAAGGTCGTAGGTTCAACTCCTACAACGCCCACAAAGTAAGAAGAACGACAGTCCCGCTGCATGGCGGGACTTATTTTTTATATTCGGCTTGGAAGGTTTGTAGCCACAAGGTGTTCTCTTACAATCTTGACCGTAAGTCTCCGTGTTCTCTGTGGCTAATCACAAAGCAGCTCAAAAATTTACGCTGTCGGCGCTGGCTCTGACTTCTTCATCATCTGCCCCACCACTGCACCAATAACAACAGTCCAAATAATTCCGTAAATCGTATTAATCCACGCAATGCCATAGGGAAAATTACGAATCATGAGATGAATAAAAATCCATCCCGGAAAATTAAGAAAAACGCCCGCGTAAAGCCCGAAGGTCATTCCTCCTTTTGTTCCGCCAGCAAAACTTCCCGACACTCTGTCGTACACCCACGCCAGAACAAAAACTGCAACAAAATCACCGATGATGAAGTTTACAATGTTTCCCTCCGTGTTAAAAAGTTCAGGCATTTTGCTGTAATACGAAGTACCAAACCACATACCTTAAACTAGAAAATCTAGGACGTTTGCAGCCACCCCGCCAGCCAATACCGCTATCCAAAACTTACTGCTTTTCATAAAACCTTCTTGCGTAAGTTTGATAATAATGCTGTCCCGTGAAGTGAAAATAATTTGTCACGACAAAACGGTACCCTGCTTTTTCACAAATTTACCGGCGATAAATGCGAACAGTCCCGCAACAAGCCCGGTCACAGCACCAATGACCGGCCCGACGATCAACATCATGGCTTGAGGAGGAATGGATTGTGGAAATTTCTGATAGCTGGCAACCATATCGGGATTGTTTGCCATATAAGTAGAAAAAAATAAAGAATGAATGAGTGCAATCCACACGCCATTAATTACACTAACAAGAAAGCCGTGAAGAAAAAACCTGCCGCCCGTTTTTTTCACAATAACGATTGCGTAGAAAACAAAGATGACAAGCCATAACAATGGTTCAATTTTCCCCATCAATCCAAATACCCCGGCTATCGCTACTACAACTCCGACGAGCGATAAACTCAAAATCAGTTTCCATTTGATCATCGCTGACTCCTAAAGTTGTGATTGAGAAAAAACTTCTTCCCGTATCAGACTGCCCGGATTCTGCAACCATAAAAGATTGGCACCAATAGCGCAAGGCTGTAGCGCGATAATTATTCCAGCAATTCTCCCTGCGTCCCCTCGTTGCCTGACAATGCGTTCGCTGAAGATTGACGCAGTTTCTCTTCAAATGTATCAAGCCGCCGTGAAGCATCATCAAATTTGTTTTTTGCGTTTGTTAAATGCTTGCCGACAGTTTCAAAATCATCAGCAAAACGCTGAAGATCTCCTTGCAGGCGGGCAAGATTCTGAATAATTTGCTTCGCACTCTTCTCGACTTCCATTCCTTTGAAGCCAAGTGCAATCACATGCAATTGCGCATAAAACGTGTTGGGTGAAACCGAAAACACACGGCGCGAGACGCCGTAGTTATAAATGCTCGTCTCGTCGTCATAGTTATCATTTTTGATGATTGTTTCGTAATAAATATTTTCCGCAGGAATATACATGAGCGCAAAATCAAATGTCCCTTCATCAGGAGCAATATATTTCTGTGCAATTGCGTCAATATGTTTTTTCACATCGCCGACAAACAGTTTATAGTACGATTTCTTTTCTCCGTCGGTGTGCGCTTCAATCATCTTGCGGAAATTTTCTAGCGGAAATTTTGAATCAATGGGAATAATGCCGTTCGCCGTACGCACAATAGCATCCACGGTATTTCCGTTGCGAAAACGGTGCTGCGTTGCGTACGATGCAGCGGGAAGCACTTGCTTTAAAAGATCTTCAAGAAGTAACTCCCCAAGCCCGCCGCGCATCTTCGGAGCCTTCAACAAACTTTCCAACGACGACATACCTTCGGCAAGTTCTTTCATCTGTCGCCCTGCTTCCATCACTTCTCCCTGGCTTTGTTTTAAATCCTGAATCACTTTCGCCGCAGTATCCAGCCGTGTGCCAATCGTATTCGTTTGTGAAGAAAGCTGTTGATTTAGCTGCTCCGTGGTTTTTTGCACAGTCTGTATCACCATGCCGATCTGTTGATTCACATTCTCCGTTGTCGTTCTCATGCTCTGGAAAAGCGTATCAGAGGTATCTTTTAAATTTCGGGCAACTGCTTCTGTTGTGAATTTCAAACTTTGCGAAAGCTCGTTACGCATGCCGTCGATCTGCTGCTGCATAATCAAGGCAGATTGCTCCGGAAGATCGGAGCGCGTGCTGCGTACCCGAAAAAATAGCACTGCCACGAGACCGATAATAATGATCAAAAGGAGAATTGAAAGAGTTTCCATAATCGACGATATCCGGAAAATCAATAGGGCTTTGTGAAGAAAACATACAAAGCGATGACAAACAAAGAATATTGAAGCGCTCGCGCCTGTAACATACTTCTTTTTTTCAATCCATTCCACACGTACGCCGCAACAATCGTCGCAGCAAGAAGTATGATCGTCATTCCAACAACTTCAATAAGCGAACGCGTTTGCCCGATAAGATATGAAAGACTGTGCCCGCCAAAAAACAATCCATAGATCACAAGTAAATGTCCCGCGTATGTCACGAGCGATTCCATGCCGACAATGCTTGCCATCGAACGGCCGGAGTGTGCCACCTTTTCCCAATACCACAGCGTTGCAAGAATGATCATCACAATGCCGAACCGAACGAAAAAAAACTCCGGGCTTGCATGCCAAAAATCATGCGGAGGATAAAGATGGAACGGAATAACTTCGACGAGAAGTGAAAGAAGAATCAGTGCAGCACCGCCGAAAAAGACATATTTGAAGAACAGCGATTCGGCATTTTTTTCTCTCGCCCACACAAGAATCTGCCCGGCAACGGAGCCGCCCAACACAAACGCCATCCATGGAAACAACGGAAACAATGAGCCGTGCAGCGCATTGACATACATTGCAGCCGGCAACGGAAGTATGGTGTCAACGTTCGTTGTCCAAAGGATAGGCGCGGAAAAAACTGTTGCCAGAAACAAAAAGACCACGATCCAGAAAAATCTTTTCTGCGTTCGTCCGATAAAAACACACGCCAAAAGCAGGGCAAGCGAAAACGCTATGCAGTGAAGAACATCTACGTGCCAGAACGGCAGCATTTCTTCCGGCGTAATATATTTCATCAATTTATTAAAAGAGAAAAACGGGATGTGAAGAGCGTAACCGACGAGCCACACTTGAAGAATTCTTTCCACCTGCTTCCAAAATACTTTATTGAATGCGAGATAGCCGTCCCATTTACGCGGCGCGATGAACGCAAAGGCAAATCCGGCAACAAAAAGGAAAGACGGCGCAACAATGCCGTTAATAAAATTCAAAACTTTGAACCACGATTCATCCCGAATTGATGGTAAGAGAAATGCATTAACAACGTGAGTTTCAACCATCACCAAAACTGCCCATCCGCGCAACAAGTCAATGTACACGTACCGAGGTTTGGACTCAGACATTAGAATTTTTCGCTCGCAAGTCTCTGCATATCAAACTGAGAAGACAAAAATTAATAGGGACGAGTGACGAAATAAAAAAGAAAAGTGGCCGTTAATGCAAACTTCAGCAGAACCGATTCACGCCGGAAGTTCATTTTTAAACTGTGCCAAATATAAGCAAATGTCGACATTGCCACAAGAACCAAAAGAAAAACCCCGATGGCTTCAACGAGAGAAAGTTTTCCCCCAAGCGAATATTGCAGACCATTATTGATAACAGAACCGTAAATAATAATCAAGTGCAACACATAAATCACAAGAGATTCACTTCCCATAATCATAGGAAGTCGTGTTGGAATATGTACCAATTGTTCGACGAAATACAAACAGCACGCCATCGTTGCAACAAACGCAGTTCTGGCAAACAGCACTGTCGGGTTGACTTTCCAGAAATCATGCGGTCCGTAAAGATGGAAAGGAATGTTTGCAAGCATCACCATACCTATAATCACGATTACTCCACCCGCAGCAACGCGCTTCATCAAAAGTGAAGCTTCGCCATTTTCTTTCGCATAAACAAACGCGTGCGCAAATGTTACTCCGAACAGCAGATAGGTGGACCATGGAACAAGCGGAAACCACGAATTATTTTCTGCATTCAAATACGAGCCTAACCACAAAGGAAGCGAGTGCTGAAATGAAATATTCCAGATGATTGGAGAAATAAAAACGATAAGCGGGGCAATAATTACAGCGAATAAGACTAATCGTTTTTCGGTGCGAACAATAAGGATAAGTATTTGTAAAAAAAGCAATGTCACAGCAATACATTGCAGGGCATCGACCTGGAGAAACGCCGCCATTTCCTGCGCAGTACTGTCATGAAGAATTTTATTCAGTGAAAAAAACGGGAGGTGAAGCGCATAGCCGACGACAATCAACCCTGTGAATCGCGCAATCCGTTTGCGTACAACACGGGTGAAAGAAAGATGTTCCTGCCATTTTTTAAAAGTGGAAACACCAAATGCAACGCCGGATGAGAACAAAAACATCGGCGCAATCAGACCATGAAAAAAATCGTGAAGATAAAAAAATGAGGAATGTTTTACAGAAGATGCAAGCAGAGCGTCAAACGTATGCCCTTGCAGCATAAACACTACAGCACCGAAGCGCAGAAGGTCAATAAATAGATAACGTTGTGTGTCGTGACGATGCATGCTGAACATCAACAGTATCGTGAAAATTAATCGTTTTGCAGATTAAAAAACAGTTAATCTTTTTTCATTATTCATCGAGTGATTTTATAATGCGACCGCGGTATACCGCAGAAAAAACAGAAGTTTCCCTAAGCAATCACCCTCATTTTCTTTCCCACTGATTCAAACGCATTCAACGCACGATCAATATCTTTTTTTGTTAATGCGGCTGAAATCTGTGCCCGCAGCCGCGCTTCGCCTTTTGGAACAACCGGGAACCACAGCCCTTTGATGTACACGCCTGCTTTCAACAATGCGGCGCTCATTTCCTGCGCTCGTGCTGCTTCGCCCATCATGATCGGAACTATCGGATGTTCGCCTTCAAGAATTGTAAAACCGAGCGCTTTGATTTCTTTCCGGAAATATGCAGTGTTTGTATGAAGCCGCTGAACAATGGATTTGTCTTTTGTCAACAAATCAAGTGCGGCAATACAGGCGGCAACAATTGCGGGCGGAAGAGAATTCGAAAATGTGTAGGGACGAGATTTCTGCCGAAGATAAGAAATTAATTCTTTCTTCCCGCTCACATAGCCGCCGGCGGCTCCGCCAATCGCTTTACCAAGCGTACCTGAAATGACATCGACCTTACCAAGCACACCGAAATGTTCCGGAGTCCCTCGCCCGCGTTTTCCAACAACACCAATGGCGTGAGAGTCATCAACAAATAAAATTGCGCCGAACTTTTGTGCAACATCAACAAGTTTGTCGAGCGGCGCAAGATCGCCTTCCATACTGAAAACGCCGTCGGTCGCAATGATGCGCAACCGATATTCTTTGTCTTTGTCTTCTTCGAGCAATTGCGCAAGATGTGCAGCATTGCCGTGATTATAAATTTTCTTATCGGCCGTTTCAGGTTTGCATAAACGCATTCCGTCAATGATACTTGCGTGATTCAATCGGTCGGTATAGATCGCATCTTTATAATTCCCGACTCCCATTCCATCATTCACAAGCGATGCAAAGAATCCTTCATTCGCGGCAAAGCATGATGAAAAGAGAATTGTGTCTTCAGCACCGACGAACCGTGAAATCTTCTTTTCAAGCTCGAGGTGAATTGTTTGCGTGCCGCAAATAAAACGCACCGATGCAACACCGTAGCCGTATTTTTTTATTCCTTCGATTGCCGCTTTGCGGACAACCGGGTGATTCGACATACCGAGATAATTGTTCGAGCCAAGCATCACAACCGGCTTTCCGTTGACTTTCACAATGCCGGCTTGGGCAGATTCCAGCGGTGTTTCATATTTGAAAGTATTTGCCTCGCGAATGCGTGACAACTCTGACGTTACAAGTTCAAGATAGTTCATGACATGTTCCTTGATGTAAACAATGCGGTATTGATCTCCGCGGTAATTATGAAGTGAGCGCCTGTGGCGCCACGGCGCTTTGCGCCGCTTTTTTCAACCGGATCGAGAACGAGCCGTCCATTCCATGTTTGTGAGGAAACGTCTCAATATAACCGTCCGGAGAAACCAACGATGAAGAAACAAACTGATCGGCGCGGTCGATGATAAATTCGGAATGGCGTTCGAGAAACTTCCGGATAACTCCGAAATTTTCTTCCGGCTCAATTGTACATGTGCTGTACACCAGCGCGCCGCTGCTCTTCACTAACCGCGCCGCGTTATCAAGCAAACCTAGTTGAAGTGCACAGAGATCATCAATATCTTTCTGCTCGCGTTTCAATTTGATGTCCGGCTTTTTCGACAAAACGCCAAGCCCGCTACACGGCGTATCGACAAGAACTTTATCGGCAGGTTCGGCAGAGAATTCTGCGCCGTCTGCCGCATGGAATTCTACATTCTGAATTCCTAATCGCTGGCATGATGCTTTGACAAGTTCCAGCCTTGTCGAATACTTATCTACGGCAATGATCCGGCCAGTATTTTTTAGCTGCTCGCCAATAAATGTTGTCTTGCCGCCCGGTGCAGCACATAAATCAATCACCCGCTCGCCATGCTGAATATGGAGAAGCTGGCATGCAATGCCTGCGCTTTCATCCTGAACAGAAAAATATCCTTGCCGGAACAGCTCCGACTGCGTAAAATTGGAAAGACTTGCCAGCTTGACAAAGCGGTCAAGATAACGCGATTTGTTGAACGTAACATTTTGCTGAGCTAGGTTCGCAGCAAAATTATCAACTCCTGTTTTCAACGTATTGATGCGCAGCGTCAGCGGAGGTTTTTCATTGTGTGCCTGCAAAAGTTTTTCAGTCTCGGCGTAACCAAAACGATTGAACCAGCGCCGAACCATCCACAGCGGATGCGAATACATCACTGCCAAATATTGCGCTGCGTCAATCGTTACATCGGGGTAATGAATACCGTCAATATTGCGGATGATGTTGCGCAGCACTGCATTGACAAGATTCCCCGCTTTTTCGCCGCGAATGCGCTTGACAAATTCCACTCCTTCATTCACGGCGGCATGATGCGGCACTTTGTCGAGATACATGATTTGGTACAACGCTGCGCGGAGAGCATTCTTCACGGTCACTTCGGCTTTGGAAAAATTTCCGTGAAAAAAACCGTTCAACACCCAATCAAGCTTCATTTGCCAGCGAAGAACGCCGTGAACAATTTCAGCGAGGAGCGCTTTGTCCAGGTCATTGATTTCGTTCGACCTAAGCTCAGCATCAATAAGTTTGTCGAGGTATGAATCGGTGCGTTCGACGCGATTCAGAATTTTCACCGCACTTCCGCGCACTCCATGAAATAGTAATTTTTGCTCTCCGACGTCCATTACGTTTCCTTCAGATTCTTGAAATACAATTACGACGGCATGCCGCGTTTCTTCCGCTCTTCCACAGTAAGGTCAAAGATCTTTCGAAAGAGTTTTTCTTCGACCTCAGTTAACGACATTTTCCGGCGCACCATGACCCGCCGTGCTACATCAATGGCGCGATCAACATTGTAGGTGGTAAACGTTTCGCCGGCAGCGCCCCAGGAAAACGACGGAACATATTTCGGCGGAAAACCGTAACCGAAAATATTGCTCGACACACCAACAACCGTTCCCGTATTGAACATCGAATTAATCGCCGCCTTCGAATGATCGCCGATGGTCAGTCCGACAAACTGTGTACCGCTGTCAACCAAATCGCCGTTAATGTACACCTTCACAGGGCCGTAATTGTTTTTCAGGTCGCTGTTGTTCGTGTCGGCGCCGAGATTTACCCACGTGCCGACGTACGAATGTCCGATGAAACCATCGTGCTGCTTGTTCGAGTACCCGTGAATGATTGATGCTTCCACTTCACCGCCGACTTTGCACACAGGACCGATGCTTGTGTCTTCATAAATGCGTGCGCCAATTCTTATAATTGAACCGTCTCCGATGTACGCCGGGCCTACAATAGTGGCGTGCGGCATAATTGTGACATTCTTTCCGACGTAGACCGGGCCTTCTTCTGCATCAATCGTGCATCCCGGTTTGATCACTGTTCCTTCGTCGATAAAGATTTGCGCCTTGTTCAAAAAATGCGACCCGGGATAAATTTTCCCGCGGGATTTTTTCTTCGATTTTCCCTTTGTCAAAATTTTAAAATCGCGCCGCAGTTCTTCACCGTTATGACCGACCAAATCCCACGGATAATTCACAAGCGTGACATCAATTTCCTTCCGGTCCAATTCATTGAAATCGGAAAATGAGTAGATGCTGTTCAAATGATTTTTAAGCGCACGGAACTTTGCGCCGCTCACGCGCGCCGCCACAATCTGGTCTCCCTTCATATAGACCGTATCAAGCGGTCCTTCCAACGGAATTTTCTTCGCAAGATTTTCATCCGCGATGATTCTTCCATTAATGAAGAGGCATGATTTCGCCGGAATTTCGTTCACATGAACACCCGGATTCCTTAACCGCATATAATCTGCGAGATACGTGCGGCAGTGAATCGTTGACGGAACTCCGGCATACTCGCGGAGAATTTTTTCCTTCAATGATACAATTCCGCATTTGAGATTATACACGGGGCGGAAATAGACAAGAGGAAAAAGACGAGTGTGATTGATATCTTCAAAGATACATATATGCGCAGACATAACGTCCTCCGAAATTTGTGGTGAGCGTGGAAGTTCGTTGTGCACTCTAAGGCTTAAATAAAAAACGGAATGCATGAGACATACATTCCGTTATAACGAATCGCACCATAACACACGGCAAAAATTATGCTGCCGTTTCCGCTGCTGCTTTCTTTCCGTATTTCTTATTGAAACGCTCTACGCGGCCCGCTGAATCTACTAATTTTTGTTTGCCGGTGTAATAGGGATGGCAGTTGGAACAAATCTCAATATGAATATTTCCGACCGTCGAACGTGTCTCAAAAGTATTTCCGCAAATACAAGTAACAATTGCGCGCTTGTATTCCGGGTGAATTCCTTTTTTCATTCAATCCTCCACTTTCCTGAATTTTGTTGCACTAATATAAAGAGATTTTCGCCGAGTTGCAACATGAAGCGTTACGGGAAAAACGCTCCGTTTTAAACACGCTTGTACACCAACACGCGCCAGCTCATTGTCGAGTTATCATAAACGCACGTGAAGCCTTCGCCAACAATCATCTCCCGCATTTTCTGCCAGTCATGCCAGAAGGGATGAAACTTCCACCGAAAAAGGGCGGCGAGCGCAATGTGTGATTTGAAGAGCGTCTTTACAAAAAGACTCTCTTTCGGATGCGTCAACGCGTACACCGCCGCAGTTTTTTCTGTCGATTTCTTCACCAGCGTTTCAACATCCTCGTAGCAGCAGACCACTTTGTCCAGCATTGTAATTTCGGCATCGTGTAATTGTTCCGCATACTCAACAAAATCGCCGTTAATGTAGTTGGTTTTTTCTGCAACGCCGAATTCTTCTGAAAGAAGCTGAGCTTTCTTCACCATTCCTTCCGCAGCGTCAACACCGGTTGCATGCGCCGCGCCTTCTTTCAGAAGTGAAAGATGAAGCGCGCCGACTCCACATCCAATATCAAGAACGCGTTTCCCCTGAACGGAATCGCGGCGAATCCCTTCGAGAAGCAAGCGCTGTTCTTTTCCCAATCCGCTCCGGCGAAAGCGCCGCGCATAGTGTTTCGCTATTTTAGAAAAAAATTTATTGGCCGGCTCGCACCGGCCTGCGCACATACAACAACTGGACATTTTCTACTTTCTCCTTTTAAAAAATTTAGCTATTGGCAGAAAGAGAGGCAATGCCATTTCTTTTTCAAAGTGAAGTTCGTACAATTGAATAAACTATGAAACAAAATGTGAGAGGATCAAAACTGCCTGCCGCCGGAGTTTTCGCTGTCGCGATGGCATGGATGGAAGCCGCGACCGTTGTGTATCTTCGTTCGCTGGTAAACCGCATCAACCCGTACCAAATACACCCGTTGCCTTTCGCAGTGCTGCCGGCATGGGTCGAGCTTGTGCGCGAAGCGGCAACATTGCTTCTGTTACTCTCCGTGGCGTGGTTGGCGGGAACAGCATGGCGCAACCGTTCCGGATATTTTCTTTTCGCATTCGGCATCTGGGATATTTTTTACTACATCTTTTTGAAAGTGATAGTCGGCTGGCCTAAAACTCTTTTTGATTGGGATGTGCTCTTCCTGCTTCCCGTTCCATGGTGGGGACCGGTGTTAGCTCCAATGCTTATTTCTCTGCTGATGGTGTTAGGTGGAATATTGCTCAGCCGTAACTCAGCGAACAGAATCGACAACCATCCGCGCAGATTATCTTGGCTATTGTGCCTTGCGGGCATTTTCACGCTGCTGTATCTCTTCATGCAAAACAGCCTGATGGCGTCCTTGGAAGGAAATGAAACCGTTCAAAATTTGTTACCAACAAATTTTCACTGGGCGCTTTTTGTCATCGCTCTTTGTCTTGCGGCGTTTCCGATATTCGACATCGCAGTTCGTTTCGCCGCACAACATAAATCGAGAAGCCTTGAACATTCCTAACGTTCTCAGCTCTGGCGAGCAAGTCATTTTCCAAACATGAATTCCAACGGCCGCCAAATCCGATGCGCCCACGCCATTTCGTTGTGCTCAGCACCATCATCATAAAACGATTCGAGATCCTGTCCTTCTCTGTATCTTTTTTCTTTTAACAATTCCACCATCTCGTCAAAGCCCGGCTTTAAGCGGGACTCGAGTCCGACACTTCCGTTATCAAGATACACTCGAATATCTTTTTTCGAACCGGAATATTCTTTCACTTCGTTCAGAATTCTATCATTGTCGGACATAAACACGCTGGATAAACATCCTGCCTGATAAAACACATCCGGATACCACCATACAAAAAGAAATGAAATCAGTCCGCCCATCGAAGAACCCATCACCGCCGTGTTCTTTTGATCCGGCAAGGTGCGATATGTCGAATCAATGAACGGTTTCAGCTTCTGTACAACGAAGCGCGCATACGCATGGCCGAGATCAGTATCAGAATATTCTTCTCCCCTGTCAGGCGAATTATAGATTCCGACAATAATAATTTCTTTCATCGTGCCTGCCTTTATCAGGCTGTCGCTCACGTCATCAACGCGCCAGTCATACCCCAGAAATGATGTCGCCGGATCGATAATGTTTTGTCCGTCGTGCATGTACAGCACCGGATACCGTTTCGACTTTTCCTTTTCGTACGACGGCGGAAGCCACACAATGATATCGCGTGCGTATCGAAGTCCGTCGCCTGTCATACCGCGATGATATTTCACTGTGCCGACCACTGACCCGTGAACCATCATCGCTTCGTTGCTCCACCCGACCGGCCGAAGAGTGATCACGGTGTCGTTGACAACCGTAAAGTGCGTATTCCCGGGAATAATTCCTTTTTCATAGACAGCCTGTTTCTGCCATGAACCAAGTGTAATCTTGAACTCCACAAAAATACTGTCCGGCGGGTCGCCGGAAATGCTCCATGACGAATCGTTTTCTTTTGTCATTACCACTTTTCCCGGGTCCCAATTCCCAAGAACCGGGTCATTCCCTGCTATAAAAATTTTCGCGTCCTTCGGAGTGGATTCCGGTGCAATTACTCTGATTGTAATATGATGGCTTTGTGAAAAAAGCGTAACCGAAAACAAACACACTGCTGCAAGCATAGCGCTAACACACCTGAACGTTTTCATAAGAATCCCTTTTCGAAATTGAGTTAAGAAACGTTATTGCCGAAAGAAAACCATTCCTACGTCGCGTGCATTGATAATACTCGGCGCAGCCTTCGGCGGACGTTCGCCAAGAAATTTCAAAACACTGCTGCCATTCCATGCCGGATAGCGATTCAAAACCGCAACGATATTCCGCGCCGCCAGCACCGCCATATTTCCGCGCGCCCACAACGTCGCCGAGCCCAGATGCGGAGCAAGAACGACATTGGAAAGGCGGCTTAACCCCCGTTTCAAGTTTGGTTCGTCTTCATATACATCAAGACCGGCACGAAAGAATGGATGACTTGCACAATGTCTAACGAGTGCCGCTTCATCTATGACTGGTCCGCGGCTAAGATTAATGAGGATTGCATTCTCTTTCATTAACGACAACCGCTTGCGATTGATAAGATGAAAAGTCTTTTCGTTCAGCGCCGGAAACACTGCAACGACATCAGAGACTGAAACCAATTCTTCGATGGTTGATGCTCTCCTGCACTGCACCGGTGTTTGCCCTTGAACGGCGAGAAATTTTCCATACACGGTGAAATATTTTTCCAAACCTGCATTCCGCTTTGTGTTGAAGTAAAGCAAATTCATCTTGTGCCCTTCAGCCATCATTCGCGCGTACGCAGAACCAATCCTGCCTGCGCCGATAACGCCAAGCGTTTTGCCCGACAACAATTCACCGAGAAAAAGCGACGGCTGCCATCCTGAAAATTTTCTTCTTCGTACAAAAGCATCCGCTTCCACAACGCGCCGTGCAGCAGCAAAAGTCAGCGCGACGCCCATTTCCGCCGTTGTCTCCGTTAAGACTTCCGGTGTGTTGCCGATTGCGATACGGGCAGAGGTTGCCAAGCGAACGTCAACATTATTGAACCCAACTGCGTAATTGCAGTAAGCTTTTCCGCCGGCAGAACTCAACGCTGAAAAAAGTTCTTTGCTCCACGTTTCATTGAGCTGCCCAATAACACCGTCGCAGCGCGCTCCTATCGCAAAACGAAGCTCGTGCGTGTTCAGCGTTTTCGTTGATGTACACATTTCAATGCGGCAGCCGGCATCCGTCAGAATTTTTATCCAGCGGCCTCCGGGCAATTCTTTTGTTACGATGACCCGCTTATCGCCCGAAGGATTGAGAATCGTCCAATCTTTTTTCATGAGGAAGCCGATGCAGAATACTGTATCAAAAGAAAATACCTATGAACGGTCCGTGGAATTGACGACGATAATCATAGATTGCATTCGACAGTGTCCACGATTGACTTTCAAAACGGTAGCCAACAATCATCCCTTCGCCAATAATCCCGGGGAGCAGCACCGAAGCTTCAGCCATTGCAGATGTGCTCGTCCCCGTTTCCGCACTGAATCCTTGCGACGACACGAGAATGGAGCCGACTCCGTACACCTGCACGCCAAAACTGTCGCCAATGTAACGATACTTGACCCCTGCACCGATACCGACACTGCCGATATTAAAGTCTTTCGTGAAACGTGAAGAGCCGCTCGCTTTCAAAAAGTTTGTGCTTATCATAATGGGAAAGAAAAATCGCTGCGACTCACGGCTTTGCGACAGCGGGATATCATAGGCGGATTCTGCAGAAAGAGAAAGTGCCGCCTGCGTTGTACCGTTGATCGTATACGGAGTATAGCTGAAAGCAATATGAGTATTGAGATCGCGATATTCAACAATTCCCGCTATCGCTGAAAAATGGATCCGAAGCGAGTCGGGAAGCGAGTTGTTTGCTGCGGGTTCGAATTGATGCACTGCTCCACCAACTCCGATGGAACGAAAATCCGACAATCGTGTGTTCTCTTCTCCAAACTCCTGTGAATGAACAGAAGAACACGCAATGAAAATAACGACAGTCAACATAAGCGGCATTCGGCGCATAATCATCCTTTCACAATTTCTGTCTCAAATATCGTGGTAATTCGACTTGAATTCAATTATATTTTATAAAAACCTTTTCAACAAAGTGAGTATAGCATGAAACGCATTCGGCAGCTGCTCTTATTATTTGTCATTTCCGCACCGCTGTTTGCACAGTCCCAAGGGGATTTTCAACACGTTTCGCTGCGAATCTTACATTGGAACGATTTTCATTCGCAGAATATTCCCTTCAAAATCAAAACGAAGAGCCAACTGACAGGAAACGACACGTCGTACTTCGTCGGCGGCAGCGCAGCGCTGAAAGCATATATCGAAAAATATTCTGCCGGCGATACGGTGCTGCTTCTCAATGCCGGCGACGACTTCCAGGGGACACCGATTTCTACCATTACAAAAGGCGCGTCGCAAATTACGTTGATGAACATGATGCATCCGGATGCAGTAACAATCGGCAATCATGAATTTGATTACGGAAGAGAAACGCTGAAGAAAGATTTTGCAGAAGCGAACTATCCGATTATCAGCGCAAATATTGTTGACAAACTCACACATACAACATTCGTTCCTCCGTACCTCATCAAAACTATCAAAGGCGTCAGAATCGGAATTATCGGATTGATGGCGCCTGACCTTGCCGCGCTTACGCTTCCACGAAATATCAAGAACCTGTACATAGCGCCAACCGCGTCAACAGTGAAAGAAATAATCCCGGAATTGAAACGACAGCACGTCGATCTGATTGTTGTCCTTAGCCACATTGGCGTTGATCAGGACAGCATTCTGGCTGAGGCAGACCCGGACATTAACATCATCATTGGCGGCCACAGCCACACAGCGATCTTCACACCGAAGAAAATTAACGGCGTGATTATTTGCCAGGCAGGAGCGCACGGACAATACCTGGGCGAACTCGATCTCCTTTTCGACAAAAGCCACGATTCAATTCTCAGTTCTTCCGGGAAACTGATCGAAGTGCGAACGGCAGACATTAAACCAGACTCAGCGGTTCAGGCAACGGTAACATTGCTGGAACAAAAAGTTGACGCGGCTCTCAGCAACGTGATCGCTACATTGAAGTCGGACTGGAAACGAAACTGGAGCGGCGAGAGCAACATCGGCGACTGGCAAACAGATGTGATGCGCCGAATTACGAAAGCAGATATCGCATTTCAAAACAACGGCGGCATTCGAAAAGATGTCTATGCGGGACCGGTGACGCTGCGCGATATGTGGGAAATCAATCCGTTTGGAAATCAGTTTGTCACGTTTACAGTTGACGGAGCGACGTTGAAGAAGATGATTGAATGGCAGGCTGCTGGAAAGGGAGAGATGTGCCAGGTTTCCGGCATTCGCTATTCCGCTGTAATAAAAAACGGCACCGCCAATCTCATTTCGCTCACGATCAATGGAAAACCTCTCCAAACCGGACATCGTTATACTGTTGCCACGAATAATTATATTGCCGAACATGGTAAAGAATTCTTTGGGTTGGAGAACGGCATTCGCGGCGTGAAGCAAACAAATATTCTCGACAGAGATGCCTTCATCGCTGCGGCAGAAAAAGAAAAAGTGATTGATTCAAAATTAGACGGAAGAATTATCAGAAAATGACCATGCGGAAAAAACAGATTCTCGCTTTCATCAAAATAGGATTGGTTACGGCGATCATCGCCGGAGTTTTTTTCTCCTGCAAGAACAATTCAAACCCCGTTCACAATCTTGACGATATTGTTTTTCCCGACACAGGAATCAGCTATGAACGGCAGGTGCAGCCGCTGTTCAATATTGGCTGTGCCATCAACGGATGTCACGATGCGAGCACGCGCGCAAACAGCCTCGACCTCTCCGATTATTACGGGACAACCCAAAGCAAATTCGGCGTCGTCCGTCCATATGATACGACAAACAGCAGATTGATATGGAGCATCGAAGGGAAAAACAGCGCGATTCCCATGCCTCCGTATCGGGCGCTGAATGCAAATCAGGTACACGGACTGATACGCTGGATTTTAGAGGGAGCGAAAGACACACCGTAACCGACAATCTGAAATTGCGCAAGACAAGAAAAAGTCATGGCACACGCAGATAATCGCCCGCTCACAATGCAACACTTTCCCAGTTCTCTCTCATAATTATTTGTTCATCAAAAGACTGCTTTTGCCGTCACGTAAATCTTTTTTTTCAGCGGCAAAATCTCTTCAGTAATGAACATTATAGATCAGAGGAGGGAGTCGGTCTTCAAAAAGGAGGCGATTTGCAGACGGCTCATTCTCGGTTACCTCTCGGTTGAGCCTCGGTTGAGCCTGTGTTGCAGAACAGCCTCTTTGTTTGACGATGACTCGGATGAACAAATAAAAAAGCAGCGAGTCTTTTACACTGACCGCCATATAACCTTGCGAAGGTTCCCGCCAAAAAGATGGCGGGCAGGCTAAAACCTTCGCAAGGTTCAAAAAAGTCAGATGTAGAACACCTCTGAGGTGTCCTACATCTCGTACTCGATTTTCTTACTTCATCACTGCCATGCGCTTTGTTTCTGTAAACAACGCCCCCGCATTGCCGGTAGCAGTAAGACGATAAAAATAGATGCCGCTTGAAACATTATGTGCATCCCATTGCACGGAGTAATAACCCGCCTGTTTGTATTCGTTCACCAACACAGCCACTTCTCTTCCGAGCACATCGTAAATTGCAAGACGTGTGTGGCCGGCGTTTTTTATCTGATAGGAAATTGTTGTTGTGGGGTTGAAAGGGTTGGGGTAGTTTTGTGAGAGAGAGTAAAACTCCGGTATTGCGGACTCTAACCGTTTCACTCCGGTCACAATAGTAATGTTAGCAACTGAAACATCCTGTTGCTGTGCCGATTCGTTTAATTGCAATTCCTTGAGCAAGACTTTGGATTGCTTCTTCACCTTAAATCGGAGATTTGCAACTACTCCGTTCTCAGAACTGCTTGCCGCGCTTGCGCCGAAGAGTTTAATTATGCCTTTGTTCACATCGGTTGAAGTGGCAGTGACAAATCCTGCTGTATCCTGCCACCGAATATCCTGATATTCAAGTTCGCTGGAATTGTAAGTCAATGTTGCCGCAAGTGACTTCACGTTTTGTGCATCTGTGAATTGAACCGGTATTTCAACAACATCGCCCGTCGCTTGTGCTTGCTTATCCTGAAGCGCGAATGTGGCGGAAGCGCGTGTCGGCCCCATTGTTGTTGAATCGTACGGGAGGCCGGTAATCAATTCGGTTACATATTGCAGGATAACCGATGCATCAAAGGCAGTAACGGCATTATTATTTGTTACGTCGGCATTGGCAAGGGTTTGGCATGTGAGTAGCGTGTCAGCACCAGCAAGATATTTTAAAATGAGCGACGCATCATACGCCTGAACCCTCCCATTCTCATCAACATCACCGTAAACAGGAATCGCTTTAATATGAACGCCTCCGTTTAAGATAGCAACCGGGTACGCTCCAGTGTTAAAAACGGCGAAGTCAATATTGACAGGAGCGAAGAAACAAGGCGAGCCTGTTGCAACAAATTCTAATTTGAACAGAACCCCATCGCCAGAGATGTCCGACGAGCCAGCGGAAGCTATAACGATTGTTGAGTCGGATCCATTGACCGAATACATCCAGTGATGTGCACCAAGCATCGTTCCGGTTGTATCTATTCCAAGAAAATGAAGGCTCCCTTGAAATCCGTTGAAATGAACTTCCGCTGAACTGTAACTTTTTCCGGATTGAATTTGAACGCGAATGGGAACGATAACTGTGTCCATGATAACGGCATTAAGAGAATCAACAATGAGGACGGTGCTGCTAACATCCCAACCACCCTCGTGATACAGCGAGTCAATTTCTTTGATCGAGAGAGCAGCATTATAGATTCGGATGTCATCTAAAACGCCCTTATATATATCGCCGGGCCAATACTCATTTTTGCCAATGTTAAGTGGGTACGAATTTGTTTCAGGAATTGCAGACGTCGCAAGTGACGCTACGAGGGAGCCATCAACATACAACTTGAGTTCTGCGCCATCATAAGAACCTACAAGGAAATGCCACAGAGTATCGACTTGGGTTGACGTGACGCTATAATCTGTTCCATTGTTATCTTCAAAACCGAAAAAAATGCTATCCGTAGACATCGCAAAGCCATAAGTATAATTTTCTCCTGGGATATCAACGCCCGCTCGACCTTTAAAGAGGAAATAACTATTTGGTGTACTATCATGCTTTACCCAGACACAAATCGTATAAGTGGTTGGCCGAAGCAAAATATCGTCATTTACGGAAATAATGTTAGAAATACCGTCGAAAGAATAAGCGCTGTTCGCATCTCCAAAGCGATCTGAGGTCAATGTAGCGCCATCGACAACTCCATTGTTCCCATTTCCGCTTTCATCGTTTGCGTTGCTGTTAAAAGGATAATAAGCGACTAAGGAATTAAAATATTCTCCCCAAGAATGGAGTGGAAGATTTGCATCACCAGCTTCGATTTCTTCAATACCTGTTCGCCAAATGTGGCCACTTACACCTGTGCTGTTGACAATGTCAACCTTAATATATCGAACACTTTGAGGCGCAAAATTAATGTCTTCTCGCGCCCAAGCGACGTTGACAGTTTTCTTTAGTGCAAATGAAGCAGGATGAACCACTGTCCAGTTACTGTTGTCGGTTGAGACGGAAACGCTATATTCTAATCCACCCTCAACCCCGTAAACCGATACATCCCAGTACTGACTGAAGACTCGAATCTTCGAAAGAGTATATGTTTGATCTAGCGTTAACAGAACCCAGCCTGTGCTCGAACCGCTTGCTCCCGACCAGAACGCGCCTGGAGGATATGCATTACCATCGTTGATTCCAGATGCAGTGGGGCATACACCAAGATAACAGTCACCTGTTGCACTAACTGAAACTGTTGCCAGAGGAGCAACATTCTGACCACTCGGGTTCGCTTGTGGATATAATGGAGTGGCAAAACACACTAATCCAAAAATGGATATTATGAAACTATACATGCGTTTCATCGCAATCTCCTTTGTAGGTTGAGTGAATCTAAAATAAAATTCCACTGAAAGAATTGATTCACAATGATATTACCAACTCCCGTCTCACAATCCATACTCAATCCTGAGTATAAATCGTTCGCTCTTGAGTAATTTTCTACTCAATCCTTGCTGTTATCGCAGGATGTCGAGAAGTGAAAATAACGCGGCGGTGGAACCGGTGTTGGTTTTTTGGAGAATATTTCTCCGGTGTGTATCTACGGTGTGGATAGAGATGAAAAGAATCTCCCCGATCTCTTTGCTGGTTTTCCCTTCACGCAAAAGCCGTATGATCTCAATTTCCCTGTCGGTGAGCGAGAACTGAGATTTGAGCTTTGCCGGAAGGACGGTCGTTAGTTTTTCTCTTTGCGCAGAGCGAAACCGCTCGACCGCTTCGCGCATCTCGTCAATGTCAACGGGCTTCAGCAAATAATCGAACGCGGCATTGCGGATAGCTTTAATGGCATACTGGTTATACCCCGTCACAAAGATGAACGTCGGAAACACGTCTCTTCCGTGAATGCTTTTGATCACTTCAAAGCCGTTTTTCTCCGGCATTTCAACATCAAGAAAAACAACATCAGGAAATAACCGAACGGCTTCTGCAATTCCTTTCTCCGCATTGGTTTCTTTTCCGATAACCTCGACGTTGGTAATTTTTTGCAGCAGATGTTCAAGCCTGTCGCAGGCTTCGGCTTCGTCGTCAACGATGAGGCAGGTAATATTTTGGAGCGCGGATTTCATCTGTTGTAAGTATTCATTCTTGTTAAGCAAGCTCCGGCCGTAATCTATTTTGTGAAGAACAACAAAAAATCCCGAAGGGATTGAACGTCAATAGCCATCCCGACTTGTCGGGATGGGGACAATAGAACACCCATCCACAACCCCGCAGGGGTTGAATAAAGATTCTCCTTCGAACTTCAAAGCAAATATTGTTCATCAAATTCGATCTCATGTTCCTTCAGCAATTCTATTATTTCTTCCCTGAACGTTTTGATTCTGTGATGCACTTCTTGGTTTTTGACATATTCTATCAGCTTTTCCTTTTCTTTGATAGAGTATGTAAACGCGCCATACCCATCCTGCCACCCATTGAATCGTGGAAAAAGATTCTGTCCCTTGATGAAACCTGATGAAGCAAGCTTTATGTCTTTAATCAGGCCGGCAAGTGCAATGGTGGGATGAAGATGCGTAACAATGTGCAGGTGATCGGCGGCTCCATTGATTCGATACAGGTGACATTTTTGGTTTTTCAATATTCCTGCCATGTAACTGTACAATCTCTCACGATTGTCATCGGCTAATGTTTTTTGGTGATGTTTCGTACCAAAAACAATTTGATACAGAATTTGTGTATACGTGCTCATACGTTTTATTAAACCCCTGCGGGGTTTTTTCTGTGTGTTGTGATTGCATTCACCGCCCCGACTTCGTCGGGACGGTGCTATTCATGTTTGACCCCTACGGGGTCTCTTTCGGTTTTACACTTACCATTCGCCTTGAACCGCCGGAACGGTAATGAGAACCTCTGTCCCTGCGGCTGTATTGTTTTCGCCAACGATGTCCTTGAAAGCATACGTTATTCTCACATTCATAAGGCTTTGATACAAATCGAGAATCTGGTCGAGTATCGCCAATCCTTTGCCGGTGCTGGTGGATGAAATTTCTTTCGCCCGCGTTCTCCCGATCCCGTTGTCGGCAATGCGAATCGTGCAGCTACTGTCTGAATGTGAGACTGCAACAAGCAGCGATCCGACCTTTTCAAGCGGCTTCAATCCATGCTTCACAGCATTTTCGACAAAAGTATGTATCAGCATTTTGGGAATTTGCATAGTGAGATCAATATTTTCTTCTACGCTGACCTTCGTAGTGAATTTATTGTCATGCCGGAATTCTTCCAGTGCAAGATAATTTTTTACATACTCAAGCTCATTTTCAAGCGTAGTAGTAATTTTATCGGAATTCAGGATTGTTGATCGCAGCAGCTTGCTGTACTTGCCGAAAATATAATCCGCTTTTTCCTTATCCTGCTTGTAAAAGAGCGACCCGATGGAATTGATGATGTTCAATGTGAAATGCGGGTCTAACTGGCTCTTGATCGCCTTAAGCTGAAGCTCCGCAATTCTTTTTTCCGCCGCATGTTTCAATTCAACTCTATGCTTCTGTCCTTTTTCAATGAGCATGATAAGAGAAAAGACGACCGCATAAATTCCTGCATACAAAGGGTACCGTAAATAAAAATATGGGTTCGATTGATAACGGATAAGAAAATTAATATCGGGAAAAGGAGCAGATAATTCCGGCGGGTCGGCTCCGTTCAATTTTACAGAACACGACCTCAATACTCCGGCACCGGCGCAGTTGAGAAGAGTATAATCTGAAAAATCATTTCGCACAACGATGAGATTATCTCTGTCGTCGCTTTGAAAGATCAATTCATCTTTTCCGTCGCCGTCAATATCAAGAGGAAAATACATTGTCGCGCTGACCGGCGGAATATTTTTTCTTTCCTTGACGTCAAGCCCTTTATCGAATTTTTCGATGGAACCGTTTCTCTTGATGAGGTAAAAGTACTTTGGCTTTTCAAGAGTATCATAATACAGATAAGGATACTCCCAATCATCTGAATAGAGAAATTGTCTTTCTTTCAGCTTTCTCATTCCCGAAGAAAATAACGATATACTGCACGAATGGCTCTCCGTTCCCAGATATATGTTCATTGTCACAATAAAATTTTTTCCGTTCTCAATAAAAGGTGCGGCAGTTGACCAGGACGGGTAGTCCCCTATTTTAACAGGCGTAAACCGAAACGCTGCATTCTTTGTAAATACCATAAGCCACGCGTACATATCCGAGAACGGAGCGCTCGTGTCAAAATTCCCAACTGCAGTCGTTGCATAGATAAAATCTGGAGTTCCGGAATTTTCCAAGTCAAAAGTAAACCGCTCTTCTAACGGAGCGTAGCTTTGGGAAGATTGATAGATGGTATCGTGTGCGGGATCGAAGACAAAGAAACTACGCGGTTGGCGCGCGTAGCCGGCTGAAACCGAAAAATAAAATTCTTTTATCCCGTCTTTGTTCTCGTCGTAAAAACCGCAGGGATAAACTCCACCGGCAGTTTCCTTATCAAAGGGCAGACAATCAACTACATGTCTGTTGAGAAATAAAACTTTCTTCTTTATAGGATTGACGCAATGGAAAAAAACTTTCTTTCCCTCTCCCCTTGGATTGTCATTGTATGTAAAGATAAATATCTCCTTCACGCCGTCGCCGTCAATATCTCCGCAAAACGCTTGATTTGCAGCAAAAAGCTTTCCCTTAAAGTTCCACTGATCTATCACTTTGTCATTTTTGAAAACAAGAAGGCTCACTACATTAACAGATGTTTGATCAATTCTTATCTTCTCGCTAATTCCGTCATTGTCAAGGTCAGCGTAGTAGATATTAACATTTTCCTGATGTCTCTCTTGTCCGGCTATTGAAGCTTTGTACCTGTTAAAAATTGGCGGTAAAGTAAATATTATTATGGATGCAATAATAAAGGAGAGGAGTGACGGATTGGTTATTACTTGAAGAGTGGTGTCGCTAAACTTTCCATCGAATTTCATTTCCTGCCCGCGTGAAGAAAAAAATTGATGAGAATATTGCGGTTAAGCCGCCGTTGCGGCAATTGCTATATACTATTTCCCGAAACGTTTGTCAATAGGCAGCCAGCATTTCCTCGAACAAACTCTAGCAAATTGATACAGTTTATTGAACAGATTCGTTTTCCCACACACCAGTCGTTTTCCAGCAAAAAAAGAGAAATAAAAATGGAACCAAGAGTCCTTATTTCAGACCGCCTATGAATCGCTAAATCTGAATCAGATAAACGGACTGAAGTGCTGGATTTTGGAGGGAGCAAAAGACACGCAATGAAAAAGCGGCGCATCTACAACGACAAGCGGTTCAGCAATTCTTCAAACACTTTTATGTCGTTCGTCGGAAGGTTGCAAACATAATTTTCGCAGAAGTACACTGTTGTTTTTCCGTCAATCATCTTCATCTCTTTCGTAAAGGGAAGCTTTTCAAAAATCAGACTCTCATCTTCTTCCTCATCAACCACAACAAGAATTTTTTTCGACAGAAAGTGTCGGTGAAGCGCATGAAGAAACGCTTTCGTATCACCAGCATTTTTTCTTCCTGTAATAACAATATGCTGCGGCGGAGCGAGGAACAAAGAAATGGCAACGATCATTTGCGGCATCACCTGCGGAGCTTGTTCTAAAGATGAGGCAAAATATTTCAAGGTTTTTTCAGCCTTGGTGCGTAGAACATCATCATCGCTCAGCCGTGAAAGCCGAATCATGTTCATTGCGGCAACAGAATTTCCCGATGGCTCCGCTCCGTCGTATTCTTCTTTCTGGCGAAGAAGAATAGTTTTGTCTTTCCCCGATGTTTCAAAAAGGCCGCCTTCAGCCGAATCCCAAAAGAGTGCGATTTGTGTTCCGTGCAAATCAAATGCCAATGTCAGCCAGCGTGCATCAAATGTCGCTTCATACAAATCAAGAGCGGCTTGCACCATGAACGCATAATCGTCGAGATGCGCTTCGAACCGCGCATCGCCGTCACGGTAGCGGTGCAGGAGCATTTTCGTTTTCGGATTGTACAACATTGAAACAATAAACTCTGCTGCACGAACGGCGGCATCGGCATATCGCGGCTCGTCTAAAATCTGCGACGCTTTCGCCAGCGCGCTGATCATCAAACCGTTCCAGCTTGTCAAAATTTTATCATCGCAATGCGGACGCGGGCGACGTGAACGCGCATTGAGCAAAACACTTTGCCCTTTCGTTTTAATTGCACGCACTTCCGATTCATCAAGAGAAAACTGTGCCGCAATATCATTCATCGCAAAAGGCTGATACAGAATGTTTTTTCCGGCAAATTCTCCTATCGGGTCAGACAGTGCGTTGCCGGATTGCTCAATGCCGAAATAGCGGCAAAACAATTCGGCGCGCCGGCTATTTCCCAACAGCCGTACAACTTCTTCTTTCGTCCATAAATAGAAGGCACCTTCGGATTTTTGTGAAGGATTTTCAGGAACAGAACTGTCTGCATCTTCTGCGGAAAAAAATCCGCCTCGTGCGTCGGCAAGATCACGAAGCACGTATTCAATCGTCTCGCGGGCAACGGCCGCGTAAAATTCATCGTGTGTGATTTGGAATGCATCAAGATAGCTGCAAATAAGCTGCGCCTGATCGTAGAGCATTTTTTCAAAATGCGGAACGCGCCATTGCCCGTCCACAGAATACCGATGAAAACCGCCGCCGATATGATCGTACATTCCGCCGCGCACCATCGCCTGAAGAGTGGAAAGCGCCATCGCCAGCGCTTCTTTCTCTCTTGCCTGAGCGAAATAGCGAAACAAAAAATTCAGAACAACGGGGCGCGGAAATTTCGGTCCGCTGCCGAAACCGCCGAAACGTTCATCGTAGCTTGCCGCAAATTGATGATACGTTTTTTTCAAAAGCGCATCACTCAGTTCGCCGCTTTGCTTCGTCTCGCCGCGCTGCTGAAGATACGCAAGCAGTTGATCACCCGATTCAACAACTTTGTCTTTTTCCTGATGATACACTTCATTGATTCGTTTTAGAACAGTAGAAAACCCCGGTTTACCGTACGCATCGTTGGGAGGAAAATATGTACCGCCATAAAACGGTTTCAGGTCCGGTGTAAGAAAAAGCGACAGAGGCCAGCCGCCGCTTCCCGTCATTGTTTGAACAGCCGCCATGTACACCTTATCCACATCGGGGCGTTCCTCACGGTCTACTTTAACGCAGACAAAATAGTCGTTCATCAGCGCCGCCGTCTCTTCATTTTCAAACGATTCGTGTTCCATCACATGGCACCAATGACATGTCGAGTACCCGATGGAAAGAAAAATTGGTTTGTCTTCGCTGCGCGCTTTTGCGAACGCTTCTTCGCCCCACGGGTACCAGTCAACAGGATTATTCGCATGCTGAAGGAGATACGGACTTTTTTCGTTGATGAGACGGTTCGGAGTTTTCGGCATAGTTTTTTTTACCACGAAGTCACAAAGACACGAAAAGAAATGGATGACTGGATAAACGGAATGATGGAATAAATCCATCATTCCACTATTCCAACAATCCAACTACACAAGTAAGTTCTTTCCCTTGAATCGTCAGACAGCAAAAAAGCACCGTCAGACGTTTTCGTTTAATAGTAACCGCTGGCCTGGCTTTGCTTCGTGATCTTCACATCCTGCAATTGCGGTGCTTTCACTTTTAACTCAAGCCGGTACCCGGCTAATTGTCCGAGCGGCGACCAACTGAAATTCATTTCCCAGCAATGCAGGTCGCGATAAATAACAATCCTCGGCGCCGCAAAACGTTTCTGAAGAATGTCGTAACTTCCGCTGGCGGAGAACTTCCAATTCTCCGTGAGGTTAAATCCTAAATTTGCGCTGAGATTTGCCGAGCGGAATTTCTGTGCAGGATTATCCTGGCTTTGCGAAAAATTAAAATTGAGAGAAAGATTCCACGGAATGCTGAAATCGGGCGGCGCTTCTTCATACATTTCCTGATAGCCGCTTTTACGGTTCTGCCGGTACTGTTCAATCTCTGCGCGCGATACGCTGTCTTCGGCCGGCGTTACCGATTCGCGCGTTTTCTTTTCTCCGCGGAAAGAAGTTGAGAGGCTCAGGCTGAAACTTGTCAGTTGTACGATTCCTTTGTTTGCATCGAGCAATAATTGGCCGACACGATGTCCTGCCGACTGATCGAATTTGTAAAAGCTGTACGAGCTGCTTCCGCTGAGGCTTAACAATGAACCGATGCTCGTTCGATAACTGAGAAACAGATTTGAAAGCCGCATACTGTCCGCTGCGAAATTATACCCGACCGAGCCGTTGAGATTTAACAATTGGTACTTGTTTTCCTTGTGTGAAGAATCGCTCGATTCGGTTTTCATTTCAAAAAGATTGCCGACATTAAGATTCAGCGCCTGCTGCTCTCCGGCGGGCGCGCCGCCGTACACTTCATTTTGAAAGCGGTCGTACTTCACAACGTTCCCGAATTTGTCAACATACGTTCCATAATAACCGAACGAGCGCTTCGAAAAATCAGGCTCGTAATTATAACTCAAACTCGGCGTCACCGTATGCCGGATACCGACCAAGCCGGGAACCGGCGGTTGAAACATTCCGTACAGTTTCGTGCTTGCAGAAAGTCCGGTACTGAAAAACCGTACCGCTTCAAAGCCGTTCACATCTTTTTTGACCGGCACATTGTTCGTGTCAACGCCGACAATGCGCGTGCTTTTGTCGTACCAGCGTTCATTGTAAGAAAAAAACGGAGAGATCGTAAAATATCCTGCCTTCGGCGATGCATTAACGCTGAACGAATGGCTCACACCGCTGCGGTCATAACGAATGAAGCCGCCGGTTATTTGATCTTTCGATTTGTTATTCTTGTTAATGAACTGCCCATTATATCCGACACCGATGAGTTCATACCATGCATAACCGTTGTCCGGCGATCCGGATAAGCCGCGCGAACGTTTCTCGGAACGGAAAGGATAACTTTGTGAATGCGAGAAGCTGATTGACGGCAGCGTCATATCAACATTTCCGTTGAGTAAATCCTGACGGCGGTAAATGTTGATGTTCATGCTGTTATTTGTTCCTTCCCATGTTTTACTCAATGTTGCGTTCGAATAAATTTCCTGCTGCAGATAATCGCTGAGATTGTTGCTTGTTTTGTACGAATTGTTGCTGGCAAACGTGAAGTCAACATTCAGGTTCGTCGTCGGGTTGAATTGCTGATTATGCCAAATATGCGCGCGGTAGTTCGCCTCGTCCTGCCGGTCAACATCACGCGGTTCGCCGATCAATACACGGGAATACTCGCCTGAAACTCCTCCGTTGAATTCATACCTCTTCGCATAACGGAATTGCGAGTAGCCTTTCCAGCCGCCTTCGGTGTACCAATCGCCGGCTAAGCTCAAATCTGTGTAATCATTGATCGCGGCGTAATATCCTAAGTGGCTGAAAAATTTTCCCCGGTTTGCATCTTCGCCGTACGCCGGAGCGATAATTCCCGAGCGCCGCCCGCCTTGACTTGGAAAAACGCCGAACGGAAGGACAAAGATCGGTACATCGGCGACATAAAGATAAATTGGTTCCGCAACAATCTTATCACGAATTGTTACGCGCATTTTCGGGCTGAAGAAATAGTAATCGGGATCGCCGCGGTCGCACGTCGTGTAGCGCCCGTTAGCAACAAACAGCATATCCTTGTCAACTTTCTTGATGTACTGCCCGTGATAATATCCTTGCTCCATTTCAGTGTTGCCCAGTGTGATGCGGCCCTTCTGCGTTTTGAAATTGTAACCGACTTTCCAGCCGACGTACGTTTCACCTCCGTCAACCATCACCGGCGTGCCGCGATAGAGCTTCGACACACTGTCGGCATCTGCCGCCTTCGCCGTATCAAGCACGCCGTATGATTCGAGCGTGTTGTCGTTCCAATTCACGTCAATGCGTTCGGATTTCAGTCCCATCGTTCTGTACTTCACGTTGCCGTCGCCGTACATTTTCATCACACGTTCTTTGTATGAATACACAATAGAATCGTTGGCAGAATAAGTAACGAGCGTGTCAATTCCCGAACGCTTCTTCGCTGTTGTATCTGCACGAGCAACCGAATCGCTGCGGGAAATTGAAAGAGAATCTGTCCGCAAGACAGGCAGCGAATCTTGTACCTGTGCGTGAAGATATGCGGGAAGAACAACGACAAGAAAGAGCAGGAACACGGCAGCAATGTTCTGTCGCTGTGATTGTGCAGGAATGCTGCGTTCAGACGAAGTCTGATCAGCGTCACACTGAAATGTTCGTTTCGGAAATTTCACAATACCAAACCAGCGGCTCCCAAAATTCCGGCACAGTTGCCAAGCTTGGCAGGAACGACAATACTATCGTTTCGCAGCGGCGTTAGCACATGTGCCTTCACCGATTCTGTGATCGCATCGAACACATATTTTCCTGCCGCTGAAATACCTCCGCCAATAATGCTGACGCGGAAATCGAGCGTATTCATCACAGCGCCGATGGCAACACCGAGAAATGTTCCAGCTTCGACAAGAATATCGCGTGCAACTTTGTCGCCCGCATCAGCCGCTTGCGAAATATACAGCGGCTCAATTTTCGAAAGATCGCCGCCGACAAGCTGAATAATTTTTGATCCGGGATGTTCCTTCAAAATTTTCGCTGCCCGGCTTGACAGATGTTTCTGACCAATGTACGCTTCAACGCACCCTTTGGCGCCGCAGTTGCACATCAATCCGTTATACTTGATGGAGATGTGCCCGATCTCACCGGCGCCGCCGGACGGACCGCGATATATTTTCCCGTTGGAAATAATTCCGCCGCCCACACCGGTCCCCCAAATCACAAAAATGAAATTCGGATATTTTTTTCCGGCGCCGAATTTTGCCTCTGCAATCGCAGCGGCGTTTGCGTCGTTTTCAACTTCTACATTCATTCGAAATGATCGATGAATTTCATCGCCGAGCGGAATTTCATTCCAGCCGGACAGATTCGGCGGATTTTTTACGATGCCGCCTTCTTTTTCGATCACGCCCGGCGCACCGATGCCGATGCCTTCAACTGACTTTCCATCAACATCAGCCAATATTCCTTTTATTGATCTCTTGATTTGTTCAATGACTGCTTTGGGTCCTTCATTTTCTAACGACGGAAGCTTCACCTGAGCATGAATTTTTCCATCGGAACTGACAAGTCCGGATTTTACTGTTGTTCCGCCAAGGTCAACTCCGATAACATACCGCAATGATGACATGAATTTTCCTTTTCACTCTCTGAGTTGTCAAGCAATTATCGCATAAAGGATAGATTCCCGCCAAAAGAATGCGGGAATGACGTATGATTTAGAAACGTTCGTCATGCCCGAATGTTTTTGCCGGGCATCCAAAGTAAAAATTTTCATTGTTACTGTGACACTATGATTAATTTTTTTTCCGCTTTTTCCGCCAGAACATTTCAAGCCGTTCCTTGATCGTTTTTTCCCTTCCATTCTCAGTGGGACGGTAGTAGAGCGCCTCCTTCAGACTATCCGGCAGATATTGTTGCTCAACAAAATTATTTTGAAAATCGTGGCTGTATTTATATTCTTTTCCATAGTCTAATTCTTTCATCAGGTTTGTCGGTGCGTTGCGAAGATGAAGCGGAACCGGAAGATTCGGCAAACGATGAACATCGTCCATCGCGGCGCCAATTGCTGCCACGGCGGCATTGCTTTTCGGCGCTGATGCAAGATACGCGACGCAATGCGCAAGAATAATCTGCGCTTCCGGCATGCCGACGTAATCTACCGCCGTGAAGCAATTTGTCGCGAGCACGCTCGCAAACGAATCAGCGTTGCCAATATCTTCCGAAGCAAGGATGATCAATCGCCGCGCAATGAATTTCGGATCCTCGCCGCCATCGAGCATACGCGCCAGCCAATAGATACCGGCGTCCGGGTCGCTGCCGCGAATACTTTTGATGAACGCTGAAATCGTATCGTAATGCTGCTCGCCGGTTTTATCATAGAGCGAATAGCTCCGTTGAAATACATCTTCCAGATTTTTCTTTGTAACTTTGCGGACACCGTTCGTATCGGGTTTCACAAGGTAAAATGCCGCCTCAAGTCCGTTGAGCATTCTCCGCGCATCGCCTCCGGAAAGGAAAATGAGAAAATCCACATCAGAAATTTCAACAGCTTTTTTCGTTATCGTACTGTCGGCAGCAAGCGCATGCTCAAGAATTCGTACAAGATCATTTTTTGTCAGCGGCTCAAGCACATAGACGCGTGAACGCGAGAGCAGGGGCGCAATAACTTCAAACGATGGATTTTCGGTCGTTGCGCCGATGAGCGTCAGGATTCCGCTTTCAACGCTGTGGAGAAGTGCATCCTGCTGCGCTTTGTTAAAACGGTGAATCTCGTCAATAAAAAGAATTGTTTTGCGCCCCTGAGCTTTTTGTGCAGCATCTGCTTTCGCTATAATTTCGCGTACTTCTTTCACGCCGGCAGAAACTGCATTCAGCGAAAAAAAGCCTGCCTGCGTGTGAGCAGCAACAACATGAGCGATCGTTGTCTTTCCCGTTCCGGGTGGTCCCCATAAAATTACCGAACGAAGTTCATCATTCTCGATCATCAGGCGAAGCGGTTTGCCCTTGCCCAACAAATGTTCTTGCCCCACAAATTCGTCGAGCGTTTGCGGGCGCACGCGCTCCGCCAGCGGTGCATGAACACGTTTTTCTGATCCTGTCTTTAATGATTCGAATAATTCCATAGAAGGAAGACCGCTATACTCTCAACATCACACTGAAATTATACAAAGCAACAAGAACGTGATTCCCGAATGTTGTTGCCGGGAATCCACGTCCCGGAATTTATCTAAAAATGGATTCCCGCCTTCGCGGGAATGACGTTATTGGAGGTTTCGTCCTCAAAAAGTCATCGCTTAAACTCAGAAATTCATTTTTTCGGGGCAACGCGGTACACTTTTTCGCCGCTGCGAATCATGCCGTACTTCTCGCGGGCAACTTTCTCAATCGCTTCTTTGTCTCCATCAAGAGCTTTCGATTGCTCGAGCAATTGTTTTTGTTCCTGTTGAGCGCGTTCAATTTTCTGCTTCAGCTCTTTCTTTGCCTGCTCAAGCCGCAGGCGCTGAAGAATTCCATTGTTATTAAAAAAAGCATACAAAAGAAGAAGAGCGCCGAGCGCCAGCGCGACGCTGAGTTTTTTGTTCGCCGCTAAGCGGGACAACCACTTCGCCGGCTTTCCGCCAAATGCGGACTTCCGTATTTTTCTGTAGAAATTTCCGCCTGCCATTTGGCGTAATGTAGCAAGAAATGCCAACAATTAAAAGTACGTTTTTGGCAATTGATTCTGCTTCGCGCATTCCCTACTTTTCAGCTACACGCTGATCAACCATACGCTGAAATTTCATGAAAAATTCCTTTACAGACCTCTTCACAAAAGAATTAGCTCTTCTTCGGCGACGAACGCTCCCCAACGGCGAATGCAAAACATCAAACGGGAAGCTCTGCACGCTATGCGCCGGTTACAAAGTCAATTATGATGAAGAATATATCGCAAAGAACAAAGCGGTACAAAAATTTCTGAGCGACACATCGCTTGGAAGCGCCGCCGAGCCGTTGGTTCGTTCTCCGTTAGGCAGACACTATCGAAGCATCAGCAAAAGGAAGGCATTCCGCCCAAAGATAAGCCATGGCGGACAGGTCCGGTCATCGCAGGGAATTCAGTCCCAAAGGGATTTTCAATTCGGCCTGATTGGTTTCGATGACGAGCGCGAAACGACATTTGCGCTGCCGGTGGATGAATGTGTTATTGAACATGAAACGCATGGAAAAGTCTATCGCGCCGTGGAGGAATTTTTCGCCAAACCGGAAAATGCAGATTTCGCAGAACGTTTCAATTACATCATCGTAAAGGGAAATTATGAAGAGCAAACAGTGATCTTCAATCTTACCAGCTTCGATTCAATAGTCCGCCGGTATGCGAACATGCTTTCCCGATTTCTGACCCGCCGCGTGCCAAGCATTAAAAGCATTTTTGCCTTTGTGGATGAAGAGCGATCGCGTTACTACCTCTCGCAGCGCACGCCGCAGCGCAAACGTGAATTCAAAATCCGCTTGCAGAAAATCTTCGGCGCGTCGGAAATTTTTCAACAAGTGAACGGAAAGAAATTTCTTTATCACCCGCTTTCGTTTTCCCAGACGAATCCATCAGTTCTTCCCGTGTTCGTCGAAACGATTTCTGCGCTCTTGCAGCCTTCCCAAAAACACAACTTGCTTGACCTGTACTGCGGCTACGGATTATTCTCGCTCTGCCTTGCCGATACAGTGAAAAGCGCCACCGGTATTGAAATCTCTTATGAATCTGTTCGCGATGCCGTCAACAACGCGCGGCGGCAGAAAGCATTTCATCATCGTTTCATTGCAAGCGATATCTCTGCCGAATCGCTCGAACAAATTATTCACACAGACGGCAGCAATACATTGGCAATTCTCGATCCGCCAAGAAACGGAACAAAGCCGGGCGTCATAGAATTTCTTGCAGCAAAAAAGATAGAACGCGCCGTACACATTTTCTGCAACGTTGAAATCATGGAAGGCGAACTTGAGCGGTGGAAAAATTCCGGCTATCGCATTACGCGCGTCGTGCCGTTTGATATGTTCCCCGGAACAGACGATGTGGAAATTGCGGCGGCAGTAAGCCGATGAATCTGTTCCCTATCTGTACCATTCCTTTTTCGGATTGAACGTCGTCTTCAGTTTTTGTTTTGCTGCATGGCGTTCAAGTGCAAGCTCAATCAAACGATCAAGAAGGTCTGAATATTTTAGCCCCGATGCCTCCCACAATTTCGGGTACATGCTGATCGAAGTGAATCCGGGAATCGTGTTAATCTCATTGAGAAAGATTTTCTCTCCGTTACGCTGTACCAAAAAATCAACACGCGCCATTCCGGCACAGTCGAGTATCCGGAACGCGTCCACTGCAATCTGGCGAATTTTTTCCGTCACTGCTTTCGAACACTTCGCCGGAATAATTGCTGTTGACTTCCCGTCAACATATTTTGCATTGTAATCATAAAACTCGTTCGACGAAATAATTTCTCCCGGCACCGATGCAATCGGATTGTCATTCCCCAAAACGCTGCACTCGATCTCCCGCGCCTTTTCGATTGATTTTTCAATCAATATCTTGCGGTCATACTGTGAAGCAAGCTGGATTGCGGCAGTCAATTCTTTCCTGTCATGCGCTTTGCTGATGCCAACGCTCGAACCTGTATTTGCCGGTTTCACAAAACATGGATAACGAAGTTTTTTCTCAATGGAACCGAGAATGCGTTTTTGATGTGCTTCGAAGTCCGACATCAGGAAAGAAAGACAAGGCGTGATGCGTACCCCGGCGTTGTCAAGCAACTGCTTTTGAATTACTTTATCCATTCCAACTGCTGAGCCAAGCACGCCCGCCCCGACGTATGCAACGCCGGCAAGCTCGAGCAATCCTTGAATTGATCCATCTTCGCCGTACGTTCCATGCAGCACGGGAAAAAGAACATCAATCGGCTGCACTTCATCCGGTGAAGAGGTATTTCTTATTCCGACCAATCCTTGCCGGCGCGGATCAGGCACGATAAGGTGCTCGGGAAAATTTTCAACGCCGGATTTTTCCTTGAGCAACGCGAGAGCAGTAGCAGAACTCAACCACTGTCCCTCCGGTGTGATGCCGATGGGAATGACGTCATATTTATTTTTATCGAGCGCATTGATCACCGAGGCGGCGGACACGAGCGACACTTCATGCTCGGCGGAACGCCCTCCGAACAAAACTCCGATTCTAATTTTACGAACCTGCGTCATTGCTTTGTTTCCTCTGGCTTTCGGCTCAATCGTTTCTTCACTTCATCAACAATGAATTTATATTCTTCTTCGTTCAATTCAACTTCGGGCTTGGCTATGCCTGTGTCGCATGCAATTTTGCCGGAAAAATCCTTGCCGTAACTTTCCACAGAAATATTCCGAAGCAGCTGAACTTGCTCAGTACTCAGCGGCTTTTCCCCGCCCAGCATTCGAGCAACGAACACACTGTGCGCCGCATGTTCGACTTTTTCCATTTTGAAATAGGCATCCCATAAATCCTTCCCGTAGGTAACCACACCGTGATTCGCGAGCAGGATTGCATCGGCGTTCTTCACAAATGGCGCAATGGAATCGCTGACTTCCGCCGTTGACGGAGTTGCATACGGCGCCAGCGGAATTGCGCCGAGATTCACAACCACTTCAGGAAAAAGACATTCGTTCAATGGAATTCTTGCAGTCGCAAAACCTGTTGCGTACGGCGGATGGCAATGCACCACAGCGTTCACGTCTGCACGATTCTTGTAAATGAACAAGTGCATATCCATTTCCGACGATGGTTTGCGCCTGCCTGAAAGCTGAGAGCCATCAACATTCACCTCAACCAAATCATCCGCCGTCACAAAACCTTTATTCATCGAAGTCGGCGTCGCGAGAATATTGCCGTTCGGAAGCCGCACGCTGACATTTCCATCTGTTGCCGTGACAAAACCTTTTTCAGCGACACGATGACAAATTGCAACGAGAATTTCCGCAGTGCCGGCAAAATTGAAAGTCATTGGAAATGAACCGCTCAATGATGAAAAGTGTAGAATCTAAAATCCATCTGCATAATAAAGAATGTGCGCTTCTTATTCAACACAGGAAGTGAAATAAAAAGGCGCACCACCCTTTCACGGCAAAAAACGGGAAGAGACGAAGTTCAAAAGAACCTTCGCACTGCATAATACAACACAAACGCTATCGATAGATACGAAACAAAGTACGCAAATAACGATTCTTTCCGAATCCGCGTTAGCCGCACGCCGCACCTGTGGCAACGATAATAACAAATCGGAAAAAGAAAACGGAGGATTTTTTGAACGGGGGTTTTCGAGCGTGAACGGTGAACGTTCTCACTCTGGCAAACGGGGCAAATCATCGGACGGTCTTTCTTGTTGTCCCCCAAGAATCTCTTTGTATGTTTTTTCAGTCAGCACAAGATCGTGTTCAAATTCTACCAATTGTATCAAATCGTACACCAGCGGTGCGAACATTTTTTCCTGAAGCATGACAACTTCTTTGTGCTTTGCACAAAGAGTGATGCCATTTTGATAAACCGGCGGCTGCTCCTGAGTGCCGTCATCTTCAGTGATGAACAACACTTCCAGTTCGTCGTTGCTGCCGCAACCGGGCCATCTGCATTTCGAATGATCACGTTCAACGATGTACGCGCGAAGGCGATCATTCTTCTGATTATTTTCGTATTCCAGTGAATTCAAAGTACGCCTTGTGCCGTGGTTTTGCACTAATGTAGAACATTTTTTCACTATGTCAATTGTTAAATGGCACAAGAAGAAAAAAAATTATCACCCGCAAGAACAGCTCTTTGCAAGCTATTCGTAGCGAAGAGCATCGATGGGATTAAGAATTGCCGCTTTACGGGCAGGATAAAATCCGAAGAAAATGCCGACCGCCGCTGCAAAAAGAAATGCCAGCCCCACAGAAACAGGTGAAACAAGAGTAGGCCAATTAGCCAATGCCGAGATAATATCCGAAGATACAATGCCGATGAGAACACCGAGCGCACCTCCCGCCATGCTCAGCACGACCGCTTCAATAAGGAACTGATATAAAATATCTCTGCTCCGCGCACCAATTGACATGCGAATGCCAATCTCACGCGTTCGTTCTGTAACCGACACGAGCATGATGTTCATAATTCCAATGCCGCCCACCAGAAGAGAAATGGATGCAATAGATGCGAGTAGAATTGTCAGCACTTGTGTTGTTGCCTGCGCGGTGTTGGCAATTTCTGTTTGACTGCGAACGGTGAAGTCGTTGTCTTCCCACGGCTGAATTTTGTGACGCACGCGCAGCAATTCCGTTATTTGATTTTGAGCATCCACCATTGCCTGATCGCTCACGGCAGACACCATGATGATTCCCAAAAATGTAACGCCCATGAGTTTCTTTTGCACGGTCGTGTATGGCGCAATAATAATATCATCCTGGTCCGATCCCTGTGCGGACTGTCCCTTCGGTTCAAGAACCCCGACAACCTTAAACGGCATTTTTTTAATTCGAATTGTTGCACCGACCGGATTGCCGCCTTGAAAAAGATTATCAACCACAGTTTGCCCAAGCACGCATACTTTCGTAGCGCCGCGGACATCAGCATCGGTAAAATACTGCCCAAGAGAAAGCGGCCAGCTTCGGATGGTAAAGTACGACGGGTTTGCACCAAGCACCGATGTTCCCCAGTTCTGTTCACCAAACACAATCTGCGCACCCGTTCGCACTTGCGCTGTTGCTGCGGCAACAGATGGGCATTGAGTTTGAATCGCTTCAAGGTCGCCGGGAGTCAGCGATGTGCGCGACCCTAATCCGATGCGGATACCGCCTTGATTAGTTGAACCGGGAAAAATCAGCAGCACGTTTGTGCCGAGCGAAGCGATCTGCTGCTGAATACTGTACTGCGCACCTTCTCCAACCGCCATCATCGCGATCACTGCGCCGACACCAATAATAATTCCCAGCATTGTCAAGAAGGAACGCAATTTATTCCTTCCCAATGAACGCATGGCAACTTTTAAAATATTGATGATATTCATCGCGCTGTTTCCTTTTGCTCTTTCGCTTCCGACGTCATTTCGAATTCGATGACTTCTTCGTCCTCGTCCACAGATGCCGGCATAGTTGCCAACTGCTCGCTCGCAGTGCGCCTCTTCTCAACAACGAAATCCCGCTTAATTTTTCCGTCTTTAAAAACGACATTCCGCTTTGCATATTGCGCGATATCGGCTTCATGCGTTACAAGAACAATGGTAATGCCTTGATGATTAAGCTGCTGAAATATTTCCATCACCTCAACGCTTGTGCGGCTGTCAAGATTTCCCGTCGGCTCATCGGCAAGAATAATCGAAGGATCATTCACTAATGCGCGCGCGACGGCGACACGCTGCTGCTGTCCACCGGACAATTGATTCGGCATGTGATTCCAGCGTTCTTCGAGACCGACCACACGCAATGCTTCCATCGCTTTGTCGTGCCGGGATTTGTTCGACACATTTTTGTAAAACATTGGAAGCTCAACATTTTCCAACGCGGAAGTCCGCGGAAGTAAATTAAACCCTTGAAATACGAATCCGATTTTTTCATTGCGAATCCGTGCCAGCGCATCGCGGTCCAACTTACTTACATCAACCTCGTCGAGGATATACTCGCCTTTCGTTGGAACATCCAAACAACCGATAATATTCATGAAGGTGGATTTTCCCGAACCAGACGCACCCATGATTGCCACAAACTCCCCGCGCCGAATTTCAAGAGTTATTCCGCGCAGAGCATGAACCTCGACGTCTCCCATTTTATACGTTTTAGTGAGATGCCGAACCGAAATTAAATCGACCACAGGCTGATCCGCCTTTGGCGGATTTGCGGTATTTGAGCCGTTCATTTTCTCTGACATCGTTAAAACCTCATTCTCATACCGCCCGGGCCGCCGCGTCCGTTCGAGGGGGGTACTTGTGCACCTGCTGATGACAATTGGCCGATGACAATCTGCGCGCCTTCCTGAATATTTCCTTGTGTAATTTCAGTGAACGTGCCATCGCTCAAACCTGTTTTGACAAACACCGGTTGCAGCTTCTTGTCTTTACCAAGTATCCACAGGCGCCCGAAGTTTCGCGTCTGCATCATGTGCTGCATACCACCGAAATCGCTTCCGCCTCCCTGCTGCATGCGCTGCATAAATGCTCTGCGCCGTGCAGCTCTCGCAGAATCTTGAGAATTGCCGGCGCTGTCTTTTCGTTGTTCAATCTGATCGGGCAGCGGTTGGTACCGCAAAGCAATCGTTGGCACCTTCAGAGTGTTTTCCTTTTTCGAAACAAGAATCGTCACCGTCGCGGTCATCCCCGGAAGAAGCTTCATGTCTTTGTTGGGAACGTCAATCATGACGGTATAATTCACAACGTTCTGAACAGTTTGCGGCAGTAAACGAATTTGCTTTACGACGCCGTGAAATGTCTGATCGGGAAATGCATCAACTGTAAAGGTAACTTCCTGTCCCACCTGTACGTTTCCGATGTCGGCTTCATCTACATCTGCCTGCACTTGCATTTTTGTCAAATCGTTGGCGATGGTGAACAACGTCGGCGCTGACAAACTTGCCGCCACAGTTTGCCCGACATCAACGGCGCGGGAAATGACAACGCCGTCAATCGGTGCGCGAATAGTTGCATACGCCAAATTGATTCGCGCCCGCTCCAATCCGACCTGTGCCGATTTCACCTGTGCTTGGTCCGATTCCTGTGCGGAAAGTGCGGCATCATAATCCTGTTGTGAAGCCAATCCTTTATCAAAAAGAACTTTCGTGCGTGCAAAAATCCGTTTGGAATTGTTTGCCTGCGCTTGCGCCCGCTGAAGCGTTGCCTCGGCATCATGAACGTTCGCTTGCAACACTGTCGGATCAATTTGCGCGATCACTTCCCCTTTCTTTACTTTACTGTTGAAGTCAGCATTGATTTTTGAAAGTATCCCGGAGACCTGAGTGCCAACCTGCACCGTTGTGTCTGCACTCAACGTTCCCGTTGCAGTTACCGTTACTTGAATGTCGCCGCGCTGGACTTTTTCAAATCGGTATGTCACATCTGAAGAAGAGGAGGAAGAAAAATACCAAAACGAAAAAGCCGCTAACACAACGATAATTATTGCGGGAATAACAATTTTCTTCTTATGCATTGCGCCGCCTTTAATGTTGTTTCGTTTATCTACTCCTTTAGACAACGAATCGCTTTTCGAGTTTAGTCTTTTATAACGGAAAAGCCTGTTTGATTAAGAGGGAAATCCACCTATGTTAGCTGTGCGGAAGGCACTTCCTTATTTGAGCAGCACAAGTTTTTTCATTTCTGAATTTTTTCCAGTCTGCAAACGATAGAAGTACATCCCACTTGGCATTGCTGTGCCCCTCCATACACGTGCATATGTACCAGCAGGCAAGTCCTCAGAAACAAGAGTTGACACCTCTCGCCCCAAAACATCAAAAATTTTCAGTGTTACGAACGATTTAGATGGTAGGCTAAACACGATTGTTGTAACTGGATTAAATGGATTTGGATAGTTTTGCAGCAGTCTGAACTTAGAAGGCATGCTGTTTGTATACTGAACAGAAGTTATCATTTCTGATAATGGCCGCCTCCACACACCAATAGCAGTTCCAGCAAAGAGAGTTGTATCTGAAACAACAAGAGCGTTTACACGAGTATTTGCCAAACCGGGACTAATGTTGGTCCAGCTTGCGCCGCTGTTAGTCGAAAGAAAAATGCCCCCACTCATAGTTGCAGCAAAAAGACCCGTACCGCTGACGACCAAAGAAAAAACACGTGTGTCGGTCAAACCGATACTAGCCTTATTCCAACTTATACCATTGTTACTTGATAAAAAGACACCGCCATAAGTTCCGGCAAATACCTTTGTTCCCGAGAAAGCAAAAGAAGAAACATAAGTGTTCGTCAAACCGGCATTCACTGCAGTCCAGCTTGAACCGTTGTCCGTTGAAAGGAATGCGCCACCACCATAAGTTCCGGCAAAAAGATTTGTGTCCAGAACAGCTAGAGATATAACAAAGGTGTTTTTCAAACCGGCATTAACTGCACCCCAAGTCTCACCATTATTTGTTGAAAGAAAAACACCGCCACCATACGTGCCAGCAAAAAGATTCGCATTTGATGTCACAAGAGATCGGACTGTATCGTTTGTTAGGCCGAAATTAACATCCCTCCAGCTTGTGCCATCATCAGTCGAAAGAAAAATGCCATGCCCATAAGTTCCCGCAAAGAGATTTGTACCAGATAAAACAAGCGATCTAACAGGCATGTATCTTAAACTAGTATTGTCTGCTGTCCAGCTTACACCATTATTAGTTGAAAGAAAAACAAAACCGTCTGAAGTTCCGACAAAGATTTTTGTCCCCTCTGCTTTATTGGAAGAGACAGTAAAAGACAATACAGAAGCTTTCGTCAAACCATTGCTAGCCACGGTCCAGTCTGTACCATTGTTGACTGAACGAAAAACGCCACTGCCATTAGTACCAGCAAATAGACTCGTATCCAAAGTGGCAAGAGCAAAAACCTCAGCATTCGTTACACTAATACTAACTTGCTTCCAATATGTGCCACTATCAGTCGAAAGAAATACGCCGCCAGCGATAGTGCCGGCAAAGAGGTTCCTCTGAAATGAGGTAAGGGAAAGAACGGAAGGATTGGTCAAACCGGTATTGACTGCACTCCAGCTATTGCCGGCATCAGTCGAAAGAAATACGCCACCATCAAGAGTTCCGACAAAGAGATCTGTATCCAAGACAGCAAAAGCTGTGATATTGCTGTCTGCCAAACCGCTATTCATTGAAATCCAGTTTCTTCCGTTGTTGGTCGAGCGAAAGACGCCACCGCCATAAGTACCTGCAAAGAGATTAGTGTCTAAAGCAACAAGAGCTTTGACGTCCAGGTTTGTCAAACCAGTATTGACTGCAGTCCAATTTGTACCATTATCTGTGGAAAGAAAAACGCCGCCAGCATAAGTGCCCGCAAAAAGATTCGTGCCTGAGACGGCAAGTGTGCCAACATTATAATCCGTCAAGCCGTTGTTCACCGCAGTCCAACTTGAACCATTGTCAGTCGAAAGAAATATACCATAATCAGTCGCCGCAAAAAGATTTGAACCCGATGCAACAATAGACCAAACATAAGGGTACCCTAAACCAGTATTGACAGCGGCCCAACTTGTGCCTTTGTTTGTGGAACGAAAAATACCATCACCCCAAGTCCCAGCAAAAAGATCGGTGCCTTTGACAGCGAGAGTATAAACATAACCGATATAAGGTCCGTTAGTTTGTACCCATTGAGGAAGTGCGCGATTAACCCCAATCAAAGAGATTAACAATACAATAAAAAAGCGAAATGTAGTTTTCATAATGTAATCCCTTCACTGTAAAACGTAATGTAACATAGCACCCTTTATGCATTATCGGCTTTTTCCACCTGCGCTGCGAACACCGCCATCGCTGTAATGTTCACGATATCGTTTGTGTCGTTGCTTGGAACGAGCAAGTACACAGGCTTGCGGATTCCAAGTAAGATCGGCCCGATGGCAGTTGCACCTGCAAGTTTCGACAGCAATTTGTATGCAATGTTCGCTGATGTCAAATCAGGACAGATGAGAATGTTCGCTGCTTCTTTCAACGCGCTGAACGGATACGATTGATTCAGAATTTCGGGACTGAGCGCGGTATCCGCCATCATTTCTCCGTCAATAATTAGTTCCGGTGAACGCTGTTTCACAATGTCCACGGCTCGCCGCACTTTATCAACGAAAGGATGATTGGTGCTGCCGAAATCACTGAACGATAACATGGCAACCCGCGGAACAATATCCAGGCGTTTCACACGCTGCGCCGTGAGCAGTGCAATTTCTGCAAGATCTTCCGCCGTCGGATCAATGTTCACTGTTGCGTCGGCAATGAAAATCGTCTGATTCTTGAACACCATCATATACAATCCGGCAATTTTGTTGACACCGTCTTTTGTACCGATAATCTGCAGCGCGGGTTTCACCGTCTCCGGATAATTTTGAATGATCCCTGAAATCAATCCATCAGCATCTCCGTTACGCACCATCATCATCCCGAAAATATTATGCCCTTTCATGTGGCGCTCTGCCACGGAACGAGTCATTCCTTTTCGTTGCCGAAGTTCATGATAGGCAGCGGTGTATTCCTGAAACTTCGGCGATTTTGACGGATGCACAACCTCAACGCCTTCAAGGTCCAGTCCAAGTTCGGCAATCTTCTGATGGATCTTCGTTCGGCTTCCAAGAAGAATCGGCTTTGCGATCTTTTCTTCTACGATAATATTTGCGGCGCGAAGAATTTTTTCTTCTTCACCTTCGGGAAACACAATACGCTTCGGATCGCGCTGCGCTTTGTGAATGTAGAATCGCATGATCTCACGCGTTTTGCCAAGCCTTGCTTCGAGCGAATCTTTGTACGCTTCAAAATCTGTAATCGGAGTTCGCGCGACGCCGGTTTCCACCGCCGCTTTCGCAACAGCCGTTGCGACCCACATCAATACGCGCGGATCGAATGGCTTCGGAATAATGTAATCGCGTCCGAATTCGAGACGTTTCACGTCGTAGGCGCGCATCACGGAATCCGGCACATCTTCTTTTGCCAATGCAGCGAGTGCTTTCGACGCGGCAATTTTCATTTCATCGTTGATTGCCGTTGCACGAACATCAAGCGCGCCGCGAAAGATGAACGGGAATCCGAGCACGTTGTTCACCTGATTCGGAAAATCGGAACGACCGGTCGCCATGATGATATCGCTGCGAACGCTCGTGGCATCTTCGTATGTAATCTCAGGATCAGGATTCGCCATTGCAAACACGACGGGATTATCCGCCATTGATTTCACCATGTCTTTGGTGATGATTCCTTTCACCGACACACCGCAGAAAACATCGGCGCCTTTCAACGCATCGGCAAGCGAGCGCGCTTTTGTCTCCACTGCAAAATATTCTTTGTACTCATTCATTCCTTCTTTTCGTCCTTTATAGATGACACCTTTGGTATCAACGAAAAGAATATTTTCATGGCGGATGCCGAGTTTTTCATACAATCGGGCGCATCCCATTCCTGCCGCGCCGGCGCCGGCAAAGACAACTTTCGCCTCGCCGATTTTCTTGTTCACGACTTCCAGCGCATTGATCAACGCGGCGCCGCTGATGATTGCCGTGCCGTGTTGGTCATCATGAAACACCGGAATGTTCATCATTTTTTTCAGCGCTTCTTCAATATAAAAACATTCCGGCGCTTTAATATCTTCAAGGTTAATGCCGCCGAATGTCGGCTCTAATAATTTCACCGCTTTGATGATATCGTCGGGATTGTGCGTGTTCAATTCAATATCAAAGACATCAATATCGGCGAAGCGTTTGAAGAGAATTCCTTTCCCTTCCATCACCGGTTTTCCTGCGAGCGCCCCGATGTCGCCGAGACCGAGCACGGCAGTTCCGTTAGAAACAACCGCGACGAGATTTCCTTTCGCAGTATAAAGATAAGCGTCGTCCGGGTTGGCGGCGATATCAAGGCACGGCTCGGCAACGCCCGGCGTATAGGCAAGCGACAAGTCACGCTGGGTTTGACACGGTTTCGTCGGCGTGACTTCAATTTTTCCCCTTCGTCCCTGCGAATGATAATCTAATGCATCTTGCTTTCGTATCATGGTGAATTCCTTTCATCTCACCGCAAAGACGCAATGGTGCAAAAAGTTCTATAACAATGAGGTAAAATTTCTTTGCGTCTTAGCGCCTTTGCGGTAAAAAATATTTTCTGAGCGGTTAGAAAACGTGAAGGTTAATTGAACTTGAGTCTCATTGTCAAGCGAAGTTCGCTCGGATTGCTTGCGACAGGAGCAACTTCAAAATTGTATAAGCTCGCATCAACATACGCATCGAGAACGTTAATCAGATATGTGATAGCGATGTACCAGCCGAATGTGTCGCGTTGATTCTTATAGAAATCGCGCTGCGTTTTGTAATAAGAAACATAATCAACCGTGCTCGCAGATTGGCTTCCATTAGAAGAACTGTCAAGATATGCTTCATACATCTGACGAGTTTGTTTATAAAGATCATTTTGATTTTTGTACACGGAAACAAGATAGTATCCTAACCCCCAAATCAGCGGAGCTTTCCAGTACGAACCGTTATAAATCTGTCCTGCACCCGGAACAATTGCAGACGCAACCCACGCAATCGTTGTTGATTTTCCCGGGCGCTGTACTGTATCCGGTGTCGCTGTCATTCTTTCCATAATCGAATCGGCGTTAACTTTCACTGAAGAATCGGGAAGCGCCGTCCCAAAGGGATTTTCAACAATACGCAGCGGTGTAAAAATCGGCTGTGAGAATTTTAGAATAGTTTGTCCCTCCACAATTTGCGTGAAAAAAAAACAACCGATGATATACATCAGAAAAAGTTTCACAAACTCCAGAGTCCATCGAGGATTTGATCGTTCAGCTTTGCCAGTCTCAAAAATAAATCACACCACAAGAGCAACAGCTTCAATTTCGACCAATACATCTTTCGGAAGCCGGGCAACTTCTACCGTGCTTCGTGCAGGAGATGCTTCGCCGAAATAGCGTGCGTATACTTCATTCATAGCGGGAAAGTCGCCCATGTTTTTTAAGAACACTGTTGTCTTTACAACATGCGCAAAGTCAGTGTGGCTGGCATAAAGAATCGCCTTCAGATTTTCGCACACTTGCGTTGTCTGTTCAGCGATTGTTGTACCGACAATATTTTCCGAAACGGGATCGGCAGAGATTTGTCCCGCGGTGAAGACAAGCTGTCCCTGCACAGCTACCGCTTGATTATACGGACCAATTGGTGCCGGCGCTTTTTCAGTTTTGATGATCGTTTTCATAGTCACAGCGTCTTAGCCCTCTGCGGTAAAAATTTTTTCTCACTTCTCCAACAACTCAATGAGCCGTTCAAGGTCATCAGCATTGTAATACTCAATCACGATCTCACCGCTGCCGCTGGATTTATGGTGAATGGTCACTTTCGTGCCAAGCGAATGCCGCAAGCGCGATTCGATTGTTTGAAGTTCGCTCTCAGCGCGCGGAGAAGAGAACGATACGATTTTTTTCTTTGTGGCGTCGCCAAACGCTTTGACCGCCTCTTCAACCTTGCGCACCGATAACCCGTTTTTCACAATTTTTTCGAAGACACGAACCTGCGTTTTCTCATCCGGCAAAGTAATCAGTGCTCGCGCGTGGCCCATCGTGATGGTATCTTTCCGAAGCGCAAGCTGAATTTTATCCGGCAGTTTTAAAAGCCGGAGAAAGTTTGTTACCGTCGAACGATCTTTGCCGATTTTCTGCGCAACTTCTTCCTGTGTCAAATTGCATTCTTCGATAAGGCGTTTGTACGATTGCGCAACTTCTATCGGATTCAAATGCTCGCGCTGGAGGTTTTCAATCAATGCAAGCTCAAGCATCTCCGCGTCGGATTCAACGCGGATGATGTACGCAGGAATAGTTTTCAGTCCGGCTTCCTGCGATGCGCGCACGCGGCGCTCGCCGGAAATCAGTTCGTAATTCCGATCAAGTGTCCGCCGAACGGTGATCGGCTGAATCACACCCTTTTCAATGATCGAACGCTTCAGTTCGTCTAACGTTTGCGGATCAAAATCAACACGCGGTTGAAACGGGTTCGGGCGGATTTTCGAAACATCAATCACGGCAATTATGTTGTCTTCACCCGAGTCCTGCGGAAGCGAAGCTGGCGCAGCAGCGTCGTCAGAGATATTCATTCGCGGAATCAGGGCACTGAGACCTTTTCCCAAAACTGATTTTGAACGAGGCGATTCTGCCATTATGCGATCTTTCCAGATTCAGACGATTGTGGCGGCAGCGTATGCGTTGATGGCGGAACCGGCTGAGAGAGAGTGATTGATGATTTGGAGTGGGCAGATGAATTCGGCTGATTTCGCTTCAACACTTCTTGTGCAAGCTCCATATAATTCCGCGTTCCGGAAGAAAGCGCGTCGTACAATAAAATCGGCTTGCCGAAACTCGGAGCTTCGCTTAGGCGAACATTCCGCGCGATAATCGTCGAAAACACTTTTTCCTGAAAATATTTTCTCACCTCTTCCACAATCTGATTCGAAAGCCGTAAGCGGGAATCGTACATTGTCATGAGTACGCCTTCAATATCCAATTGCGGATTGAGATTTTTCTTAACAATGTTGATCGTGTTTAACAATTGCCCCAATCCTTCCAGCGCGTAATATTCACATTGCACCGGAATCAAAACGGAATCAGCAGCCGTCAACGCATTCAGTGTCAGCAGACCGAGCGACGGAGGACAATCAATAATGACATAATCGAATGAAGAACGAACTGAAGAAAGAGCGGAACGCATGCGTTGTTCGCGATTGGTTTCATTCACCATTTCGATTTCCGCACCGACAAGATTGATATGCGACGGAATGAGGGAGAGAAACGGCATTGAAGACTTAAGGACAGTTTCAGTAGCGCTAATGCTTCCGATTAAAACTTCATACGTTGTTTTATGCTGCTCTTTGCTGTCAAACCCTAACCCGCTCGTTGCATTTGCCTGCGGATCAGTATCGACAAGCAGCGTCGAATGTTCTGCGGCAGCAATTGACGCAGCAAGGTTCACTGCAGTCGTCGTTTTGCCCACGCCGCCTTTTTGATTCGCTATGGCAATGATTTTACCCATTAAAATGCAGCCATTCCTACGCCACGCATAAGCGCAAACACATAAAGAATTACATTTCTTTCAAACATGATGCATGAATATACTTTTTTTTACGAAGAGGTGCAATGAAATACCGGACTGCGTTTTTGGGATTTTTGGAGTTTTTCAATAAACGAAACTTCTTCAACGACAAATAGTGTTCTTCATCGTGTGATAAGCATAGTTTTGAAGGAAGAGAGGAAAAATATGAATTCATTGCTTTTCAATGGAACATTTGTAAATTAAGTTCAGTCTAAAGTGTCACAATTGTGTACCATTCAGATATTTTGCCGGAGGAATAATGCAGTACGATATTAAAGCGATCAACGAAAAAATCCAAAAGGAAAGTGCTTTTGTTGATCTGTTGACAATGGAAATCAGTAAAGCGATCGTCGGACAAAAATATATGATAGAACGATTGCTCATCGGACTTCTTGCCAACGGTCATATTCTGCTGGAAGGAGTGCCCGGTTTGGCGAAAACGCTTGCCGTAAAAACGCTCGCGCAGGCAATTCAGGCAAAATTTCAGCGCATTCAATTTACGCCGGACCTTCTTCCCGCCGATCTTGTGGGCACGCTGATTTACAACCAGAAAGAATCGAAATTTCAGACGAAGAAAGGGCCGATCTTCGCGAATTTCATTTTAGCAGATGAAATCAATCGCTCGCCTGCAAAAGTACAGAGCGCATTGCTTGAAGCAATGCAGGAACGTCAAATTACAATCGGTGAAGAAACATTCAAGTTGGATGAGCCTTTCCTCGTTCTTGCAACGCAAAATCCAATTGAGCAGGAAGGCACGTACCCCTTACCGGAAGCACAGGTTGACCGCTTCATGCTGAAAATCAAAATTGATTATCCGAGCAAAGAAGAAGAGCTGCAAATTATGCGGCAAAATATCGGAGCACAAAATGGCGAAGTAAAAGCAGTCGTCTCGCCGAAGGACATTCTGAAAGCGCGCGCTGCGATGAATGAAATTTACATGGATGAGAAAATCGAACGCTATATTCTCGACATCGTCTTCGCCACGCGCACTCCCAAAAATTACGGCGTCGACAATGTCGTACAGCTTATCAGCTACGGCGCATCGCCGCGTGCGACAATAAATTTAGCGCTTGGGGCAAAAGCGTACGCCTTCATCAAACGGCGCGGCTATGTCATTCCGGAAGATGTTCGCGCTGTCAGTTTGGATGTGCTGCGCCACCGCGTTGCTGTAACGTACGAAGCCGAGGCGGAAGAAGTCAGCTCAGAACATATCATCCAGGAAATTTTGAACAAGATCGAAGTGCCGTAATATTCCTCATAGTTATGACAACAACTGAACTGCTCAAAAAAGTACGGCTGATAGAATTAAAGACGCGCGGACTTGTGAACCAGGTTTTTTCCGGCGAGTATCATTCCGTCTTCAAAGGACGCGGAATGGAATTTTCCGAGGTGCGCGAGTATCAATATGGCGACGACATTCGTGCAATCGATTGGAATGTCTCCGCGCGATTCAATCACCCGTTCATCAAAATCTTTGAAGAAGAACGTGAATTGACTGTCATGCTTCTTGTCGATCTGAGCCGCTCCGAGCAGTTCGGCACGGTGCATTCGATGAAGAACGAAATTGCTACCGAACTTTGCGCCGTGCTTGCGTTCTCGGCGATCCGCAACAACGACAAGGTCGGGCTGATCATGTTCACAGACAAAATTGAAAAATTCATTCCACCGAAAAAAGGCAAAGCACATATTCTGCGCATCGTGCGCGAGCTGCTTTCGTTCGAGCCGACAAGCAACGGCACCAACCTGAGCGCGGCTCTTGAATATCTGAATCGCGTGATGAAAAAACGTTCCATCTCATTCGTTATCTCGGATTTTATTGATGAAGGTTACGACCAGGCGCTGCGTATCGTCAGCAAGCGGCACGACGTCATTGCAATTACCATGAGCGATCCACGTGAACGGGAACTGCCGAAAATCGGCCTCGTAAAAATGAAAGATGCGGAAAGCGGCGGCGAACGCTGGATCGACACCGGCAGCATTTATATTCAACAGGCGTTCCGGTATTACTGGCAGCAGCATGAAGCGCGGCTTCAAAAATTATTTCTTTCAACGAAAGTAGACCGCATTGCTGTTTCGACCGGTCAACCATACCTGAAACCGCTGGTGGATTTTTTCCGCTTGCGCGAGCAACGCTGGTAACACGTGAAGAAAAAGTTAATGCGAGAGTATTTGCGGGACATGCAAAGCAGTTTTACGAAAAAAATTATCCCGGTGTTTTTTGCCGTCGTTATTGCGTCATCATTAAGCTTCTCTCAGTTGAACATGACGCCGCAAACGGCAGAAGTTTCAGTTTCGGCAGAAACGGATTCGACACACATTACCATTGGGGATTGGTTTCGGTATTCCGTACGCATCCAGCATCCGGCGGGCGTTTCAATCCTGTGGAAACAGCAAACAGATACGCTTGGGGCGTTTGTCATCGTCCATCAGGATTCTGTTTCAAAAAGCGAATCGAACGGCGTTATCGCAGAACAAAAATCTTTTACGCTATCAAAATACGACGCCGGTGTGAGAACAATTCCGCCGTTCACTGTCGGTTATACTTCAACCGGCGATACCATCGTTCACATTGCGCAATCGCAGCCCATTACAATTCAAGTTGCTACGGTTGCAGTTGACACGACGCAAGGAATCAAAGACATTAAGCCGCCGCTGACCCTGCCGTGGACATGGAAAGAAATTGCTATCTACGGGGGAATTTTTCTTCTCATCTGTGCGATCGCGTACCTCATTTATTATTACATGAAGAAAAGACGAAAGCCGAAAGAAATTGTTGTTGAAGAAAAACCCGCGGTTCCCGCACATGTCGCGGCTCTAATTCATCTGCGTGAACTGGAAGCGGAACGCGTGTGGCAGCGCGGCGAAGTGAAATTATTCTACAGCAAGGCGACCGAAATTCTTCGCGCGTATTTCGAAGGACGTTTTGAAATCACTGCGCTGGAAATGACGACCGACGAAATCATGAGCCAGCTCCAGCGCGTAACGCTTCCCGACGGTGCAAGAAAGGAAATCGAAGCAATGCTCACGTCGGCCGACCTTGTGAAGTTTGCAAAGTTTGCCCCGATGCCGGCGGACAACGAAGCATTTATTCCGCGCGCGATAAAAATTGTCGAAGCGACCCGGCTCGTAGAAGAGGTGGTCCCAAATGTTTGATGTCACGTTTGCAAATGAAAATTATCTTTTTCTTTTGCTGCTGATTCCTGCACTCGGCGTTTGGTACTATTACCGTCAGCGCAGCCGGCACAGCGACGTCCAATATTCAAGCCTGAAGCCGTTCGCCGATCTTTCTCCGACACGAAAAGAACGCATGCGTCACCTTCCTTTCATTCTTCGTATGGGAGCGCTTGTGCTTCTTATTATCGCACTCGCGCGGCCGCAATCGACGTCGCATGGGAAAAATGTGTACACCGAAGGCATCGACATCGTCCTTGCACTCGATATTTCAGGAAGCATGCTTGCCGAAGATTTCCAGCCCAACCGGATTGAAGCGGCAAAAGCAGTAGCGCAGGATTTTATTGACGGCAGAACTAATGACCGCATCGGACTTGTTATCTTCTCTGGAGAAAGTTTTACGCAATGTCCGCTGACAACAGACTACCCCGTGCTGAAAAATCTTTTGCGTCAGGTAAAAAGCGGAATGATTGAAGACGGCACCGCAATCGGAGTAGGGTTGGCAAACGCTGTGAGCCGCCTGAAGGACAGCAAAGCAAAAAGCAGAGTGATCATTCTCCTGACTGACGGCGTAAATAACCGCGGCGAAATCGATCCGATCACGGCAGCGCAGATTGCGCAAACATACGGCATCCGCGTGTACACCGTCGGTGTCGGTACCGTTGGAGACGCGCCCTATCCGGTGCAAACGCCTTTCGGCACGCGTTACCAAATGATTCCTGTTGACCTGGATGAGAAAATGCTGTCACAAATTGCTACCATGACGGACGGAAAATATTTTCGGGCAACGGATAATCGGACGCTGAAAAACATTTACAAAGAGATCGATCGACTCGAAAAAAGCAGGATTGAAGTCAGATCGTACAAACGGTATGCAGAGCTGTTTTACAATTATGCCGGAATTGCATTAATTCTTCTTTTGATTGACGTCGGAGTTTCACACACATGGTTGAGAAAGCTTCCGTAAGACATGATTCGTTTCGCACATCCTGAATACTTGTACGCGCTTTCGCTCATTCCTCTTCTTGCGTTATTTTTGTGGTGGATGGCACGAAAGAGAAATGCGGCGCTACAGCAATTCGCCACTGATGAATTGCTGCCGCGCATCGCCGCCGGCACAAGCAGCCGAAAACGTATCATCAAGCAGAGCATTCTTATTTTAGCGCTCGCATCGCTGGTTGTCGGACTGGCAAATCCGCAGCTCGGAACGCGTTTGGAAAATGTGAAGCAAGAAGGCGTCGATATTTTCATCGCGCTCGATGTCTCTCTTTCGATGAAGGCAGAAGATGTGAAACCGAATCGCCTTGAAAAGGCGAAATATGAGATCAACAATTTGATTAATCGTTTAGCGGGCGATCGCATCGGATTAATCGTGTTCTCGGGCGAAAGCTATGTGCAATTTCCCCTGACAACCGATTACAGTGCTGCGAGTTTGTTTCTTGACGCCGTTGATGTTTCCTCTGTTCCCGACCCCGGCACCGCTATTGGCTCCGCCATTGATAAAGCAGTGCAGTCATTTCCACTGAACGATCCGACAAAGAAGGTTCTTGTGATCATTACTGATGGAGAAAATAATCAAGGCGACGCGATCAACGAAGCGGAGACTGCCGGCAAAAAAGGAATCATCATCTACACCATCGGTATGGGCTCACCCGACGGCGCACCGATCCCCATCTATGACGCGAACGGACATCAGATAGATTTTAAACACGACCGATCAGGCACTATCGTTCTGACAAAACTCGATGAAGCGTCGCTCGAAAAAATTGCGTCGCTTGGCAATGGGAAATATTTTCACGCCAGCAATTCACAGGACGAACTTGATTTGATCTACAAAGATATTAATGCGTTACAAAAACATGAATTCGGAACAAAGCAGTTCACCGATTACGAAGACCAATTCCAGTACTGTATCGGCGCAGGAATCGTTCTCCTGTTAATCGAAGTTCTTCTTTCAGATAAGAAAATTCCGTGGCTTGCCCGCTTCAATCCTTTTCGAAGTATTGGCAACGGTGAGGTCACGAAAGACTCCTTTGGAGTTGTGAAATGAAACACTTTTTTATCCCGCTGATTATTTTGTCTCTTTCCGCGATGACGTCGGGCACGGCATCGGCGCAATCGCTTCGCTTGAATATCAACGACGGCAACACATTATACAAGAAACAAAAATATGCTGACGCCGAAGCAGAATACAAAAAGTCGCTGGAAAAAGACAATCAGCTTCTTCAAGGCTATTTCAATTTGGGCGATGCGCTGTATAAACAACAACAGTACGATGAAGCGCTTCAGAACTATGGCACAGCGCTTTCCAAAACGAATGACCCGAAAACTCAGGCACAATTATACCACAACATCGGGAATGCGTACTTTGACGGAAAACAATATCAGGAAAGCATTGACGCATACAAACATGCGCTGCGGCTCAATCCGAACGACGAAGAAACAAAATACAATCTTGCGTACGCCGAACGGATGCTGAAACAGCAACAGCAAAATCAGCAGAACAAGCAAAACAAGAACGATAAAAATAATCAGGATCAGAAAAAGCAGGACCAGAAAAAACAACATCAACAGCAGAATCAGCAACAAGATCAGAAAAAGAACCAAGCTCAGCAGCAAGGGCAGCAACAGGAAAAACGCATGTCAAAGGCAGAAGCGCAGCGCATTCTTGAAGCGCTCCGCAACGATGAAAAAGAAGTGCAAAAAAAGCTTCGCCGCCACGCTGCTGTCAAAACTAATGTTGAGAAAGACTGGTGAAAATCAAAGTTAAAATGAAAAGTGAAAAATTAAAGATTAAAAAAATTATTGCCGGATTGGCCGTTTTAATGTTTTTGACCGGTGCAATGCAACTAAAGGCAACTGCAGGCGATGTTTCTTTTACTGCGTCGGTTGATCGCACGACGATTGCGCTTGGAGAACAATTCAATCTTCAGTTCACACTTTCCGGTACGGGCACAAGCAGCGGAACAAATTTCCAGCTTCCCGACCTGAGTAAATTCCTTATCCTTTCCGGCCCGAATCAATCCACCAGCATGCAAATTATCAACGGTTCGGTTTCATCTTCAGTCACATACAGTTACGTTTTGCAGCCGCGTGAAACCGGCAAATTCACAATCGGCGCGGCGAGCATTGAAGAAGCCGGAACAAAATATTCCACACAGCCGCTCACGGTGGTTGTTGTAAAAGGTTCAGCAAAACAAAATCAAAGCGCGGCGAATAACGCACAAGCACCGGATAAATCTGTCCAGGTCGGCGACAATCTTTTTCTTCGCACAGATGTTGACCGCACTCGCGTCTATCAAGGCGAACAGGTGACAGTAACATTCAAAGTGTACACACGTGTCCGCATTACAAATTATACGATCAACAAACTTCCGAACATGATCGGATTCTGGAGCGAGGATATTGCGATTCCCCAACAAGTAAATTTGGTCAATGAAACGTACAAAGGGAAACAGTATCAGGTCGGCGTATTGAAAAAAAACGCCCTGTTTCCTACACAAACAGGAACGCTGGAAATCAATCCGCTGGAGATTTTGTGTCAAGTGCAGGTGCAGCGGCCGCGGTCAAACGGGAAAGACTGGTTCGATCAGTTTTTTAACGATCCGTTCTTCAACACCGTACAGACTTCTAACGTGACGATCACGAGCGAGCCGGTAAAGATCACGGTGCTTCCGCTTCCGAAAAACGACGTGTCCCGCACTTTCAAAGGCGCGGTCGGAAAATTTTCAATGGATGTTGCGCTGAGCAAGAATGATGTGAAAACCAACGAGCCGCTTTCACTGAAAGCGACCATCACCGGCAGCGGCAATATTCAAGTACTCGAGGCACCGGGGCTTGAAGTGCCGAATGACTTTGAAAAATACGATCCGAAAGTAACAGACAATGTTGACCGCAGCGGGCCTGTCATACACGGTTCAAAAACATTTGAATGGCTTCTTGTCCCGCGCTACCCCGGCTCAAAGCACATCCCGCCGCTCGAGTTTTCCTATTTCGATCCTTCACAGCGAAAATACGTCACTCTCCGCTCCGCTCCGCTCGCCATAACGGTGGAGAAAGGAAGCGCAGAGCCGCCGCAAATTGCGGGAACAATTTCCAAAGAAGATGTGAAACTGTTGAATCAGGATATCCGCTTCATTAAAACTGAGCCGATGGCATTTCACCGCCGCGGTGAAGAATCGCTTTCAACTGCAACAGTTGCGGTGATCACCGTGCTTCCGCTGCTGGCATTCATCGGTGTCGTGGCTTTCCGGCAGAAATCTATTCGCGATTCCGCTGACATCGTTTCGTTCCGTGCCCGCAAAGCAATGAAAGTTGCAACAAAACGTTTGCAGCAAGCAAAAATACTTTTGTCGGCAAACAACGCGGAAGATTTCTACGCCGAAACATCGCGCGCGCTGTGGCAGTACGTGGCTGATAAACTTTCCATTGACCGCGCTGAACTTTCGATTGACACGGTCACTCAGCAGCTGTCGGAAAAAAATATTTCGGCGGAACTGGTCGGACAAATTAAGGAATGTCTCGAAACATGCGAGTTCGCACGATTTGCACCGGCAAGCACTTCTGAAGAGGAAAAGAAAAAGATGTACGAGTTAGCAAGCGCAGTTATCATCGCGGCGGAAAAGGAATTGAACGCATGAAACTGCGCATCGTACTAACGGCCATTTGTTTGTTAATTTTTCCGGTTATCGGTTCTGCCGCAACAGACGAGGCGAGCCAGCTTTTTCAGCAAGGAAATAAGCTTTATCTCAATCAAGATTATGCCAGCGCCGCTCAGCAGTATGAAAAAATTCTCCACAGCGGTTATGAAAACGGCGAACTCTACTTCAATCTTGGCAATGCGTATTACCGGCTCGGCAATATTGCAAAAGCGATCGTGAATTATGAACGAGCCGAACAGCTTCTTCCGAATGATGACGATGTGCGGTTCAATCTTCAGCTTGCCAACTTACAAGTTGTGGACAAAATAGATGCGGTTCCAAAATTTTTCCTCTACCGCTGGTTTGATTGGCTGCTCACGGTACTGCCGCTCTCGACACTCGGCTGGACAACGTACATATTATTTCTGCTGACGCTGATTTTACTTTCGCTGTTTTTGTTTTCGCCGGCACTGCGCACGAAACGGCTCTCCCTTGCCGGCGCGCTTGCTGCGGGAACGCTGCTTGTGCTTTCACTGGTCCTCTTCACGACGCAATCGTATCGGGAATCCAATACACACTTTGCAATTGTGATGAGCGATGTCGCAAATATTAAATCGGCACCGGATACGAAAGGAAGCGACTTGTTTGTCCTGCATAAAGGAGTAAAAGTGCAAGTGCTTGACGAAGTGGACAACTGGAAAAAGATCAGGCTGGCGGACGGAAAAGTTGGGTGGATTCCGGAAAATGAATGTGAAGTGATTTAAAAAAATAATAACCGCAGAGGACACAAAGAAATCTTTATCTCGTGCCACTGCCGCCCCACCTTCTTCAAGACTTTTTGCATTCTCAAATTTTTTCGGTATTTTCTTTTATGCCTGCCAACGGCAGCATCATTCCAGACATTTCTATAATTTTGGAGAATTTTTGTGACACAATTTGAAAATCCCATTGGATCTGAATTAGACCAGCTTTGTATTAACACGATTCGTACACTTTCAATTGACGGAGTTCAAAAAGCAAACGCAGGACACCCGGGCTTGCCAATGGGATGCGCGGCAATGGCGTACGTTGTATGGACCCGTTTCCTTCGACACAATCCTTCAAACCCGCACTGGCATAACCGCGACCGATTCGTTCTTTCAGCCGGTCATGGTTCAATGCTGCTCTACAGTCTTCTTCATCTCACCGGCTACGATCTTCCGCTTGATGAATTGAAAAACTTTCGTCAGTATGGCAGCAAAACTCCGGGCCATCCCGAATTCGGTCTGACTGCTGGTGTTGAAACAACCACCGGTCCGCTCGGCCAAGGATTCAGCAATGGTATCGGGATGGCAATTGCCGAACGATATCTCGCCGCACACTACAATCGTCCGAACTACGATGTCGTTGATTACAACATCTACGGAATTGTCAGCGACGGAGATTTGATGGAAGGTGTCGCTTCCGAAGCCGCATCGCTCGCCGGACATTTGAAACTCGGCAACATTATTTATTTGTATGATAACAACCACATCAGTATTGACGGGAATACGGAAATCGCATTTACCGAAGATGTTGCGAAACGATTCGAAGCGTACGGCTGGCATGTGCAGATCGTGAACGACGGAAACGATCTCGATGCGATTGATAAAGCGATTCGCACAGCACAAAGTGTGAAAGACCGTCCGTCAATCATCAAAGCGCGAACACACATCGGCTATGGAAGCCCGCACAAACAGGATACTGCCGAAGCGCACGGCTCACCTCTCGGTGAAGATGAAGTACGACTGGCGAAACAATTTTACGGCTGGGATCCTGACAAACATTTCTTCATTCCCGATGAAGCGTTAAAACATTTCCGCACAGCCATTGAGGATGGAAAAAAAATCGAAGCTGAATGGCAAACACTGTATGCCAAGTATGAAAAAGAGCATCCAGAACTTGCAACAGAATTGAAAGCCCTGCGGGAAAAAAACTACGGCGAAGAATGGAAAAAAGCTTTGCCGGTTTTCCCGCCGGAAAAAGGAATGGCAACGCGACAGGCATCCGGCGCCGTGTTGAACGCAATTGCGCCGCATCTTCCAACACTTATTGGCGGTTCTGCCGATCTGCGTCCGTCGAACGATACGTTTTTGAAAAACTTCGGAGAGTTTCAGCCGAAACAGTATGACGGAAGAAATTTCCATTTCGGCGTACGTGAACATGCGATGGGTTCAGTTCTCAACGGCATGGCGTTGACCGACGGCATCATTCCGTACGGCGGAACGTTTCTAATTTTCTCCGATTACTTGCGCCCGACAATTCGCCTCGCTGCATTGATGCACATTCGCCCCATTTACGTTTTTACCCATGACAGCATTGGGCTTGGTGAAGACGGACCAACGCATCAACCGATTGAGCATCTCGCCGCGCTCCGTGCGATCCCCAACATCACGCTCATCCGTCCGGCCGATGCTAACGAAACTTCCATAGCATGGAAAGTTGCAATTGAACACCGCACCGGCCCGGTTGCTCTTGCTTTAACACGCCAAAAACTTCCGGTGCTCGACAGAACAAAATATGTATCGGCGGAAAATCTTGTGAAGGGCGCGTACATTCTCGCAGAAAACCTGCCTGCCGGCAAGGCAGGTTCAAAACAACCGGAGATTATTCTTATCGGAACCGGGTCAGAAGTACAACTTGTTGTTGGCGCGTACGAAACACTTGTGAAAGAAAACATTGCAGCTCGTGTTGTGAATATGCCGTCGTGGGAATTGTTTGAGCGTCAGCCGGAAGAATATCGCCGCTCGATCTTTCCGCCAAACGTAAAGAAACGCCTCGCAGTTGAAGCCGCTGTGCCAATGGGATGGGAAAAATATGTCGGTGATGAAGGCGACGTTATTGGCATTACAAAATTCGGTGCGTCAGCTCCCGGCGATGTTGTAATGAAAGAATACGGCTTTACTGTGGAGAATGTCCTGGCACACGCACGGAAACTTTTGAAAAGCTGAGTTCTGCAATCAAACTCGGCTACGTTGCTGCGGCATCATCATCGAAGTGTTCTTTGACTTTCGCGGCAGTTTTTTCACCCACAACTTCAGCAAGCTGATCTTCTGTCGCAAATTTTACTCCCTGCACCGAACCAAATGCTTCAAGTAATTCCTTCGCTCGCTTTTTGCCGATACCCTCAATCAAATCTAATTCCGTTTGCAGTGTTCGCTTCGCCCGCAAGGAACGATGAAACATAATTGCAAAACGATGCGCTTCATCGCGCACTTGTTGAAGCAGCCGCAACGCCGACGACGTTTTCGGAATAAACACCGGCTCGCTTTCACCGGGAACGAAAACTTCCTCCAGACGTTTTGCAAGGCTGATGATCGGCTGCGATTCGAGGCCCAGTTCTTTCAATACCCCAACTGCGCTTGAAAGCTGGCCTTTGCCGCCGTCAACCACAATCAAATCCGGCATTTCAGATTGCTCCTCGAGCACGCGCGTATAGCGTCGGCGAATCACTTCACTCATGCTCGCAAAATCGTTCACGTCGGCGGGCGCCACCGTTTGAATTTTGAATTTCCGATAGTCGCTTTTTTTCGGCTTGCTGTCTTCAAACACGACCATGGAAGCAACTGTTTCTGTTCCCTGAAAATGTGAAATATCGAAGCACTCGATCCGGCGGGGCGGCTTTTTCATCCGTAAATCGCGTTGCAATGACTGTACTGCATGCGGCACAAATTCCTCGCGCTTCATTTTCTGAAGCTTCAATTCATCGAGAAGATATTTTGCGTTGTTGCGTGTCATCGCGACCAATTTTGCGAGTTCACCCTCTGCGGGCACAATAACCGAAAGCTTGCCGTCACGCTTCCCGCTTAACCATGCCCGAATCGAATTTTCATTTTCTACGGCAGCAGACAACACAATTTCCGCAGGCACATCAATTGCATCAAGATAATACCGCTGAACTAACGTCTCGGTAATCTCTGCATCGCTTTTCCCTTCGACGGAGCTCATATAAAAATGTCTCCGACCGAGCACTTTCCCTTCACGAATTTTGAACACGACACCGCATGCATCATCGCCTTCTGCGGCAAAAGCAAAAATGTCGCGGTCGTGAAGCTCCATATCAACAACTTTTTGTTTTGACGAATAAACTTCCAATTCCGTCATGCGGTTGCGGTACAAGGCAGCTTCCTCAAAACGCAATTCGGTCGCCGCAGATTTCATTTGCTCTTCAAGAGTTTTCAGCACACCACTCGTTTTACCTTCAAGCACCTGCGCAACCTGTTTGATCATTGCATCATAACGCTCTTGTGAAATCAATCCTTCACACGGCCCTTCGCATTTTTTGATATGATAATCAAGGCACACGCGCGTTTTTTTCTTCTGAATGAAATCATCGTTAATAAAATAGTTGCAGCTTCGAATCATGAAAATATCGCGCACGGTTTTCAATGCTGAACGCATC
>JAJYOI010000054.1 GCA_021796275.1 Bacteroidota bacterium | reverse complement strand
CGGAAATTATCTATCACCTTGCAGCAGAGGCGAACGTAAATCGTTTTTTTGAAAGCCCATTATATTCTAATGAAATAACTGCTTCAGCGACACTCTGTGTTCTCGAAGCTGCCCGGCGGGGGGGGGTGTCCCGCGTCATTCTCGCCTCGACAGAATGGGTGTATGGAAGTGTCGAAGAGGCAGGAGATGCACAAATAACTGAAGCTACACCCTATGCACAAAATCCCGATCATCTTTATACTTCATCGAAAATCGCTGCGGAGTTGTTTTGCAAGAACTATAAGCGTCTGTACGGGGTGAATTACACAATTATGCGTTATGGCATTCCTTTCGGGGAGAGGGCGCGGCCAGAGACGGTTACCCCGATTTTTTTGCGAAAACTTCTCAACAACGAAGCAATCACTATCCACGGCGATGGAAGTCAAACGCGTCAGTTCATTTATGTTAAGGATCTCGCGCGAGGCAATGTTGCATGTGCACAACAACAGGCGGCGAATGAAATTTTCAATATCAATGGTACAAAGAAAATCAGTGTTGTACAAATTGTTGCTACCCTTGAAACTATTTTGGGAAAAAAGGCGAAAATATCTTTTGTAGAAGACCGGAAAGGTAATTTCAAGGGGCGCTTTATTTCTTCCGAGAAAGCTTTGACAATGCTCGGCTGGAAGCCGGAGCTTGAGTACGACGACGCCATGCGTCATTATGTTGAATGGTACCTTAAGTTTAAACATACACAAAGGTCAGTATGAAGCATAATCTTTCATTTCTACCATGGGGGACAACTATCAGGGATGCCATCCAGCAGATGGAAAAGGGAGGGTATTCATCGGCATTTTTTTTGACTTCTGAAGGAAAATATGCGGGTGAGTTTTTTGTCAACGACCTTCGACGATTGCTCATAAGCGGTACAACTGAGGATGAGCCAGTTTCAAATTTCAAACCACGCCATACGTTGTATCTTACAGAAGCGGATCTGAGGAATACCGCGGCAATCGAGAGGCTTGTTTCCGATTTAAAATTGAGCCGTGCAACGTATGTTCCCCTCATTAATGTAAACGCATCAATCGTCGAGGTGTACTCCCTTGGTGATCTTACACAGGCAAAAGCCTCAAATGATTTTGGAAAGTCTTTCGAGGAGCAAAAAGTACTTGTTGTGGGTGGGGCGGGATATCTTGGCTCTGTCTTAGTACAAAAGTTGCTGCAGAACGGATACTCAGTTCGAGTGCTGGACAACTTTATTTACGGGAAAAAATCACTTGATTGGATCACTAATAGAAGTCATGTGGAGATCGTTCAGGGTGATATGAGGGATGTGCACACAATTGTTTCTTCGCTCAATGATGTTGGCTCCGTTATTCTGTTAGCGGCAATCGTCGGCGACCCCGCGTCGAAAGTACGGCCCGGTGAAACAATCGAAACCAACCTTCTTGCCGCTCAAGCATTAGCCACAGCATGCAAGCTGCAACATATCAACAGATTCATATATGCTTCAACATGCAGCGTATACGGAACAGGTGGTGATATTCTTGACGAAGGGGCCCCTCTTAATCCAGTCTCACTCTATGCAAGGACAAAGATTGCCTCCGAAGAAATCATCTTGAAGATGGGCAATGATTATTTTGCACCTACAATTCTACGAATGGGAACTCTGTACGGTTTTTCCCATCGCATGAGATTCGACCTTGTGGTCAACACCATGACGATGAAAGCATTTACCGAGCGAAAGATCACCGTTTTCGGCGGTAATCAATGGCGTCCCCTTCTTCATGTGGATGACGCCGCAGACGCATATGTTTTGTGCTTGAAATCTGAACTTCACAACGTCGGAAATCAAATTTTTAATGTTGGCTCAGATACTCAGAATTATCAAATTGACCAAATCGCTGAACGTATTAGTAGGGCGCTTGGGGGTATCCCTATTCAGCGAGACGAGTCAAGTCTCGATGTGAGGGATTATAGAGTATCATTCAAGAAAATTCAGGATCGCCTCTTGTTTATCCCTCGCGGATCTGTAGAAGATGCTGCGCGTCTGATATACCAAAAGCTTGAAGACGGCAGCGTCAAGAACCCGTCGCAGAAGATTTATTATAATCATTATTTTGACTCATCGGAGGAATAATTGTGCAATTGCAGCTTCGAAAATAGAAACATGCACTACCTTGAGATATTTTGGTGGCAGAAATGAAGGTATGTTATCTGTCGAGCACGTTGTCGATCCATGATACAAGGATATTGACAAAGCTACGTGAAAGCAACTATGTAGTGACACTTGTATCGTACTCGCCCTTACCAATGCCGCCAATAATTTCTTCTATTAAAGGTTTGCACATATTACATTATCAGCCGAAGCACTTCAAGAAATGGCAGAAATATCTCTTCTTTGCAAAACGAAACCATTTTCGTAGAGTTCTGAATAAGCTTGAACCAGATATTCTTCACAGTGGATATGTGTGGAAAGATGGGTTCCTTGCGGCACTATCGGGTTTTCACCCTCACTTGCTTATGCCGTGGGGGTCCGACATTTTGTTACAACCCGATCAATCGGTGATATGCCGGAAAATTGTACAGTTCACTCTCAGACAGGCGGACAAGGTGTATTGTGATGCTGAGGCTGTGAAACGCAAAGCCATTACACTGTCGGGAATTTCAGAAAACAAAGTAGTGGTTTTTCCTCAGTTGGGGATAGACTTAGCATTATTTAAGCCGGACCAAGCAAAGCGTATTCAAGTTCGGCGAGAATTGCATCTTGAGGAGAGAAAAGTTTTGATTATGACACGCAATTTTGAAAAGGTATATGGCATAGAGTACTTCATCAAAGCTCTCAAATATGTAGTTGCAAAAGAGCCGAGTGTTAAGGCGCTGTTGGCCGGCACTGGCTCCCTCGAGCGATCGTTGAAAGATTTAGCAAAGCGACTACATGTGGAGGATCATATTGTTTTCTTGGGCTTTGTGGCCAATGATAACCTTTCCCGCTACTTAAATGCATCAGATATATATGTTTCAAGTTCACTTAGCGATGGAACACCGTTATCACTTTTGGAAGCAATGGCGTGTGGACTCCCCGTTGTTGTGAGCGATGTTGAAAGTGTTCTCGAATGGGTCGAAGACGGCATCAACGGCAGTGTTGCTCCAAGGATGAATGCAAGGGTTCTTGCTGATAAAATTCTTATGCTCTCGGGCTCCCCGAGTAATATAGATGCTATGCGAAGGGAAAATTTAGAGATAGCTAAAAGAAACATTGATATCAATAAGAATTTACTGAAACTGAGGCAGACCTATAGTGGTTTGAAAACAACAAAAAGTACAAGTGGGAAAGCATATACAAAACAGTGATAGAAAAACCGTGGCACCATAAATATTTGTTCCGTTTCTCATATTCTTTCGCGTTCTTTTCCGTTAAAAAATTTAATCAATACTATTAGCATCTCAAAATCCGCGGTGAAATTTTCCTTAATAATGGTTCCATGTTATCACTATTTTTCATAATTTTTTCTCTTGCTCTGCCTTTCTTTCATGAACCGAAGGATACAGGAAGTTACGAAAAGATGACGCAGTTGCGGTCATCGCTGCCATTAGTTAACTCGGATGTAAAGACTGTGCGTGGTGATTCAGCGTGGGTTACTTTTTCCACGTATGGTTTGCCACAAGAAATTGGCAGGAAAGGAGATCGTTCAGCAATAATTAGAAATTTCAGAATTAGGTTGCTTGTAGACACTACAGAATACAGTACAGACATGGCAAAATTGATCGAGTCAGGGTTTGATATTTATCGTGACTTCTTCAAGAGAAGAAGGTCGAAGATTGAATTTCTGAATGACAGGGGTAATGATTCTATGGTGAGTTTGGAGCTTTATTCTGAGTTCATCACTTCATCAAACATCATTGCGATTTACCCAAGAATTATTTTCAGATCCAATAGCTTTATTCGAAGGCTCTCCTTTGATTTCTCACTTTCGCCATCACTGAAGGCACTCTACTCTATTCAGGGGAGGGATACAACTATTGGCAAGTTTGCTGAAAAGGATTCCAGTGCCTTTTTTCAGAAAGCGAATACGGTTACTGTTTTGAATGACCCGGGAGCCAATGTTGGATTGCTAATTGCTCCGATCCCAAATTCATTTGATGTACGCGAATGGCATGCTGATTACTATCATTTAACCCGAATCATGCGGTGGACAGTGAGCTACATCGCTAGGGAAGGAAATGTCCAAGTGTCGTTTTCGATAGATTCTCTTGATGTTAGATCTGGTGAAACAATTGATTGGCATTTTTTTTTAGTGCCGTATACATGCGGTACTGATAGCACACTTTCTGAATTCGGAGGGATATTTTCAACATACAAAGAGGCATATCACTCATTGTACTACTATCCACTTGAAGGGTATTGCACTGATGCACTCAATGTTTCAAACGGTTTCTCCCATATTCCGAAAGGAGGGTTCACTTGGTGGCCCACTTTGGAAGCAAGCTATGTACCGATGTTAAGGAAAGAATGTCATCTATCCGGTGCTAGAATATGGCAAGATGAATTGATAAGGCACTATGTCAGTACCATTTATAAATCGGGTGATTATGGGTTGCCACCCTATAAAGTACTACCAGATTATCTTATTCAGCAAACAAAAAATCAGCAACGGCTTTACACAAGCTTCTTTTTTGCTCAGTCGATTGCAGAGGATGCAGTCACTGCTCTCGCATTGTTTCCGAAGATGACCGTTCGGGACAGGAGAGCGGAATTGTCTCTCTTGGAGCGGATGAAAAGGGTCTACGATCCTTTGGATAGCCTTAGTTGGACACTTGTGCTACAGGATTCACTGTACTGGTTCGAGTACTGCAACCTATGGAAAACGGCAGGATATACACCATTTATTATCAATACGCACGCTACTGCACTTAAGCTTGCCGCTACAATGGAGCGACTTTCAGAAAGTTTTGGAAACAAGCACGAAATTATTTTTTGGCGGAGGACGGTTGATCGGGGTTTTCAGGGATTGATTTGGTATATGAGTAATCCTACAGGATGGGACACGACAACTTCAATGCGACCGCAGCTAGCTTATAAAAAAGGGGGGTATGCATTATCTAACTACAGTGATTTCACTATAAAGGAAATCAAAGATGCTTTAGATTTGTTACCTGAGGGATCAGAGAAGATGACCGTGCTTCGATTATTAGCGGAAAGGAATATACATGTTAAGTAAAGCTAAGATCAAGAGTAACATAGACAACAAAAATCATCCAAGAAAAATTTGTATGGTTGCATATACCAATTATCTTTCTGACGCACGACCGCGGCGGGAGGCCGAAGCATTAGTTGAACGCGGGGACAAAGTGGATTTCATCGCATTAAAAGAGAAAAGTGCTAATACTATCAAAGTAATGAATGGTGTTCGGCTTATTCAAACTTCTCTCGCCCGGTACCGAGGTGAAAACAGCTTTCAATACATCCTTTCGTATTGTGTGTTTTTTATTATTGCTTTTTATAAAGTAACTCTATTACATTTTCAGTGCCGGTACGACGTCGTTTATATTCATACAATGCCGGATTTCATGGTGTTTGTTGGAACCATCCCTAAAATTTTCGGGGCTAAAATTGTTTTAAATATTCACGATATGATGCCCGAACTGTATATGTCAAAGTTTGGGTGCAGTGAAAAGAATTTCATTATACGTCTTCTTGCTATGCAGGAAAAACTAAGCTGCGGTTTCGCTGATAAAGTGATTTGTGTTCATCACCCTCATAAAGACTGCCTTGTAAAGCGAGGCATCAACAATAAAAAAATTACCATTTTGATGAACCTGCCGGACCCAAAATTGTTTGATCACAATGGCAAAAATCTTAGTGAGAAGAAAGATTTTAGAATAGTCTATCACGGTACAGTTGCGGGACGACTGGGACTTGATCTTGCAATTGAAGCGTTTCGGAAAGTGGTGGATAAATATCCCCATGCAAAATTTGATATTTTGGGAGACGGAGATGCTTCGAGAACAATTGAAGAAAAAATCCATGATTTCGAACTAGGGAGAAACATTTATTTTAGCAAGAGTTTTTTTCGCGTCGATGATATTCCAGCGTTAGTCGAGGGGGCAACGGCGGGTATTGTGCCGAGCAGAAAAAATCTGGCAACGGAATATATGCTGCCCGTTAAGCTTTTGGAGTATGTTTATTTGAATATCCCGGTAATTGCCCCTCGGTTGCTGACGATACAATATTATTTTCCAGAGTCGAGTATAGCGTACTACAGGGCAGGAAGTATAGATGAGTTGGCTACCCGAATTATTCAATTATATGAGTACCCGGAAGAAAGGGACAGATTACGTGAAAATGCTTCTAAATTCTTTAACGAATTTAATTGGGATTCAATGAAGAAAGATCTTTATTCACTAATTGACTAAAGAATGTTAAAGAGAAAGGAATATATGAGTAATAGTTTGGTTACATTAGTTATTGGCTTGGGGGAAATTGGCAACCCAATTTTTAATTTAATATCAAAGAAAAACGGACTGGTAAGAAGTGTTGACATCTTGCCTGTAGAAATAAAAGATTCTGTCGGCGTTATGCACATATGCTATCCATTCCAAGTTCCCAATGGATTCGTTCAAACAACGTCAGCGTACGCAATGAAATATAAACCACAGGTAATTGTCATCAATAGTACGGTCACACCAGGCACGACAGAGGGAATTGAAAAGGCTTCAGGGATTCCGGTTGTGTATAGTCCAGTGCGTGGAAAGCATACAAGAATGGAAGCTGAACTCTTGCATTATCAAAAGTTTATCGCTGGAACAAATGAAAACGCAGTGAATATTGTTAAAAGTCATTTTATTGCAATTGGTATGAAAACAAAAGTAATTTCTTCACCAAGAACTCTGGAACTGGCAAAACTATTAGAGACTACATATTTTGGATTGATGATTGCTTGGGCTCAAGAAATGAATCGTTTTGCAGTCCAAGTTGATGGTAATTATTTTGAACTTGCACAGTTCTTTGAAGAAATCTCATATCTGCCGCCAGTTGTTTTCCAACCCGGATTTATCGGTGGGCATTGTGTTATGCCAAACATAGAATTACTAAAAATGAAATTTGATTCTAAATTTCTCGATGCAATTAAGAATTCAAATAGGCATAGGGCAAAGGAATTGAGTAGTGAAGAAGAATTGAAATTACGCATCGAGCCGCTTAACTTGAAACCAGTGACGTAGCACAACAAAGTTTATACCGATTATGGCTATATGTCGGGTGACTCTAATCTTGGTGGTTATGGACGGATATTGCTATTTGAAAAAGTTGTTTGCGATCATGGGTTTGAGGGGCACGAAAAGCCGATCTGTATTTATTTATTTTGTTGTGTGTGTGTTAACCATGGTAGTTGTACCAATCTCTCTTGTTGCACAAAACAATATTTATAATACACCAAGCGGCAAAAAAATAGGTGGAATCTGTTTCAGGATTGATGATGATCACTCTATTAGCCAATGGTATGATTTTGCGAAGGTTTTCGATAAATATGGATACCATTTCACTTTTGCATTGAATTTAGCTGTTGAGGACCAAGTTGACGAATACTTTCAAATGATCCGTAGCTTGCAGGCGAGCGGGCACGAGATGGCGGATCATACTCCGAATCACACTACGCTCTTTTTTACTGTCACTGACACCGTACCTTATTCCGGCTTGCCTGGCGTTGACCACGTTAGTTCAAATACTATTTTTCTAAAATATAATTCATTAATAGACACATCGCTTTATTTTGGACAAGCTGCTCCTGGAGGGTGTGTCATTGATATCATCGGCGGAAAGGCATATAGTAAAGCGCCCGGAGCGTTTAAAGATTTTGTGAAACAGAGCGGATATCTTTTGGGAATTTATATCCCCGGTACAAATCAACTTTTCAGCATCAGGAATGTGACAAATGTTTGGGCAGCCGACTCGAGCGACATAGATACGCTCAGACTTCTAAGTCCATGGGGAGAAAATATTCCTATTAGAGATACCGCTGGCGTATGGTGCCATTTTATAGGGCTATACAATGTCGACATAACAAATGAAGCACTCGGGTTACTTGTACAAAGAACGCTTCAACTTTGTGAAGAACATGGTATTCAACGGCCTTATACATGGATAGAGCCTGGTGGTTTATTTTGGTATCCAAACACTGCTCAAGTCAAACAAGTTATGGGTGACCAATATGGTTATACTGCAGCCGCAAGCGATCCATATGTTGCTCTCAAATGCTTTAATGAATATGACCCCAATGCAGATAAACGATTTGGGATGGAATGGGGGAACTTTTACGACGATATCCGTGATTTGCAGGTAAACGAGTCGCTTATTGCGGATAAGGTAGCGAAGCATTATTTCCTGATCGGGCATAGTCACTTTAGTGCTTTACTTGGTGGTTGGAGCGGTTACTTGGGACGCGTTGACAGCCTTTTAGCGTGGTGTAAAAAGAATGCGGATCGTATTAATGTAGTAACATACAGTGAAATGGCTCACGTGCTTTATGATGTTCCTCAAAATTCTTACATTAATATTATCCCGCCGCTCAATGTTGATTTGGATAATAACAATATGCCTGATGGATATTTTCAGGGATCAGGATACACAGATGGTATGCTTGATACTACAGATGGAGTTCCCGAAGGTGGCTATTACAGTTATGCGATTCGAAAAATAGGTAGCATCTGTTATATTTCTGGTTTAGCAGGGTTGGAGAAAGGAGAAAATGATTTCAGCATCTGGACGAAAGGCGCCCCCGGCGATACGATTACTGTGACGTTTTCTTTTTCCGGATACCCCGATCAAATCTACAAGTTTCCCGCGGCGGACAGCATTTGGACACAATATGTTATTCAACAATCTGCAAACGGGAATCATAGTCTTATCATTCCAGTTAACGTTTCGACGCTTAATTTTCGTGTCAGTTGCACATCGTACGCTTCAGGGATTGTTAGAATCAGCGGGATGGATCTTCATAAAAAACTTGATGTTGCCTTGAAAATTGTCTCAGTACCAGATACAATTATTGGAACAGGCACCTCGGTAAGCTATCAGGTTGAAACAGTAAGCAGCGTGTCATCGGGTGTAATACACTATAGCTTTCTTGAAGCCCCGAATTGGCTGTCTCTTAATCAAGGCGGCCTCGTTCAAGGTGTCGCACCAAATGATACCGGAAGTGCTGTTGTTGCTATTGCAGTGAAAGATCAGAACGACAGTACTGATGTGCAGACATACACAATCCATGTTGTGAAAGAAACGCACCCTCAGCTTCAAATTGTTTCAACTCCGGATACGGTGGTGGCACCCAACGCAGCATATTATTATTCATTGTATGCCATCGGTTCACACCCTGCTGATACGTTGTCATATTCTATTCTGAATGGGCCTAAATGGCTGACAATGTCTGCCGACGGCATCCTTTCCGGCACTGCTCCTTTGAATGATTCGGCTGCGGGCATCATTTCGGTTTTAGTAAAAGACCAGCATGCCGATGTGGATACTCAGTCGTTTTCTCTTGCAATTCATCCGCTGATTGTAGACGATTTTAGCTACAGTGATTCACCGCTTAACCATGGATGGTTTGCGAATTTAGGGAGCGGAGAAGTATCGGTCGGTTTTGATTCCACGCTTCAAATGCGGACACTGAAACTGGCCACTTCAAGCGGTTTGGATTATGGAGTGGATAAATATGGACGCTGGCTTGCGAATACTGTTTCAGCTTCTATAAAGCCGAACTCTGACTATATGTTCAGTGTATGGATTGTTGACTCAAAAAGCACTTCACTGTACCTCAAATACTATCCGGGAAAGGGCTTGCCGTCAGTCAATCCTGACAACACGATTTCTTTTTATCTTGGAAGCCTGCCACATAACGGAGGCTGGCAAACATTGGCACGAGATCTCAACAATGATCTCCGGAGCGTTAAGTGGAGTGCAACCGTACGGAGAATCTTGGGTATTTCCATCAGAGGCTCAGTTGAAATCAGCGGGTTGACGGTTGGAGAGCATGTTGCAGAGGTTTCCAATGCTTTAAAACCGGTGTTGCCGGTTAGCAATTTTGCGCTGGATCAGAATTATCCAAATCCATTTAACCCATCTACTGTTATTGGTTATGATGTGCCGCAGTCGAGCCGAATTACAATGCTCATATTTAATGTCCTGGGTCAAAAAGTAAAAACGCTTGTGAAAAATACTGTTGTTGGTGAAGGGCATTATTCTGTACAATGGCTGGGAGAAAATGATTTTAACAGGTCGGTTAGCAGCGGTGTATATTACTGCCGAATTGAAGCTGAGCCGTTGAATGGTTCGAAGAGATATTCTGCGGTTAGGAAGATGATCCTATTAAGGTAGTGCACAACAGTTTTTCACAATTCACAAACTAGGTGGACCAAAACATAAACATTCCCTTTCTCGATCTCAAAGCACAATATCCCACAGGGATGTTCCATCGTTCTATAAAATCAGATATTGATCCGGCAATTCAGAATATTCTCGACAATCCGCCAGAGGCGGATTTGTTCTGGGCAAATCTATAGCTCACATCCCGACTTGTCGGGATGTTTTTTTAACTTTCAACAGTACGCCGAGGCATACTGCGATCACAGCGTGTGAAAGATTATTTACCGAAGCTCATGAAGTGAAAGACTGTGGTGGACCAATTCGCTCCAACTCAAGGTGAGTTAGGATGTTTAACTTCCTTTAGAAAGCTTTTTGTGGAGAAGTAAGTTCAAGAGGCTTCTGAAAAATTGAAAAATAGGTCGTGGTCAGCCTCGCTGAAAGCGGGGCTCAATGACTTTTTCAGCATCCCGTTAATGGTAAGAGCTAAGAACATAAGAACCTTGATGAGATGGATGAGAATGAGTGCGTAGTGATTGACACTACATTTCCCTTTCCCTATATTGAACCATGACATTAGAATTCGACTGGGATCAATGGAACATTCAAAAGAATGAGTCAAAGCATGGGATTTCAACATTAGAAGCTGAAAGTCTCTTCTATGATGAAAATCTTATTTTGTTCCCGGATATTCGACATTCCACTCCCAAAGAAACACGATATATTGCATACGCAACCAGCTATACACAACGAGTGTTGATGTGCGCATTCACGATTCGGAAAAAAAATATCAGAATTATTAGTGTTCGCGCAGCATCAAAAAAGGAGCGAAATATTTATGAAGAAGAAAAAAGAACGTGATTTTCAGCGCTCAACCCCAAGGGGGTTTTCAACGAGCGCGACGAAAAGGGAAATTCGTGTGTATGATAACAATGACACCTCGACATTTATTGATCGAAAGAGAAGAATGACATTGGCCGATCTTAACTTTGAACTGCCCAATGAATCACCGACGAAAGTGCTTAGTCTGCGTTTACCGACTTCACTTCTCAATCGCATCAAAGCATATGCGGGAGAGCACGATGTACCGTATTCTGCTATGATCAAAATGCTGCTTGTTGAGGGGATGGAGTCGAAGCATCGAAATGTATCGCGCGCCGGCAGACGATAAGCCTGGTTTGCCAAGCTTGAGCGTAACCGATTGCAAATCCCTTTGGGAGAATGAACCGAGACTAAAAAGAGGAGAGCTTTTCGATTGGCTAATTGTAAATTCAATTGACAATCAGCGGGATGTTGCCTTTTACTCGCTCTTGCTAAAGCAAGGGTAATGGTACATTTCAAAAGCAAAGTCATAGTGAGCAAGTCCCGATGTTTTTGATCGGGACGCGTCGAACTATTCCGCCCAAGGCGGATCAGCCCCTTGTCACGAAGGACTCCTTTGGAGCTGAGAACCCTTCGACTCTCCGCCTTCGGCGGATCGCGCAGGGTAGCTATTTCTTTTGGTGAGAAAAAAATCAAACTGTAACACTACCAAAGCAGGATAATACCGTATGATTGCACTATTGCAAATTAAAAGTTAAGTCTTTAATTTACACGACATGATTAAAAGGATCATTCAGACGGAAGTAGAAAAATCTCTTAAGTCTTTTCCCGTTGTCGGTATTTTAGGACCACGGCAAGTCGGGAAGACCACACTGGCAAGGGAAGTACAAAAGAAAATCAGTTCATCGCTGTACCTAGATTTAGAGCTACCGTCAGACCTTAATAAGCTTACCGAACCAGAGCTTTTTTTCTCGGAACAGAAAAATAAACTGATCATCATTGATGAGATTCAACAAAAACCGGAATTATTTTCTGTACTACGAGCATTAGTTGATCAAGAGAAAAGGAACGGGCGGTTCTTAATACTTGGCTCATCGTCACCCAATTTGCTGAAGCGATCGGCAGAAAGTCTTGCGGGCAGAATAATCGTTCACAATCTGCCGGCGTTTCTTATTACCGAACTTTCGCACGATAAAAAAGTCATAGATAAATTATGGATGAGGGGCGGTTTCCCTGACAGTTTTTTAGCGAAAAGTGAAAGAGTAAGTATTGATTGGAGGGAGTCATTCATTAGAACGTATTTAGAGCGGGATATTCCGAATTTCGGCATCAGAATTCCGTCCCTGCAATTACGAAGATTCTGGATGATGCTTGCACATACTCATGGTTCGCTGTGGAATGCGAGCAAGATTGCTGCTGCGCTCGGCATCTCCCCGCCGACAGCGAAGTATTATTTAGATATACTTGAAGAAACTTTTATTGTACGACAGCTTCTTCCGTTTTATCCGAATATAAAAAAGAGAATTGTCAAATCGCCGAAAGTCTATCTTCGGGATTCAGGACTGTTGCATTCGTTGTTTACGATAGGCAGCAAAGAAGAATTATTGGGACATCCTTCAGCCGGACATTCATGGGAAGGATTTGTTATCGAACAGATCATTAATATTCTTCCGAAGGAGTTTCACTCCTATTTTTATCGTACCAGCGCAGGTGCCGAGGTTGATGTGGTAGCAGTAAAAGGGGATAAACCCGTTTTGTGCATGGAAGTAAAACTCTCTCTTTCTCCTTCACCGACGCAAGGTTTTTTTAATGCTATGGATGATTTGCAGTGCAAGGAAGGGATCATTGTTTACCCGGGTGAGCAGTCTTATCCAATTAAGCATAACGTAAAAGTGATCCCTTTGATGGAGTTGCCTGCATTTTTAGATTCAATTCTATAACTTAAACGAGATTTTTCATTTATTTCTTTGCGCCCTTCGCGGTAAGAAAAGATTTGCTATGCCATTGCATAAAGCACAATTTCTAACAATGGAAAGTATTTTATGAACATTCCCTTTCTCGATCTCAAAGCGCAGTATCGCTCAATTAAATCAGACGTTGACCCTGCAATTCAGAACATTCTTGACAACACAGCATTCGTGCTTGGCAAGTCCGTCACCGAATTTGAAACTGCATTTGCCAAAGCTCATAGTGTAAAACACTGCATCGGTGTCAGCTCCGGCACGGACGGGAATCATCTTGCGTTGTGGGCGCTTGGCATTGGACCCTGTGATGAAGTAATTGTCCCCGCCAACACGTTTATTGCCACAGCGTGGGGCGCAACATTGTGTGGAGCGACGCCGGTATTTGTTGATTGCCATCCGGAGAGCTATAACACTGACCCTGCTAAAATTGTAGCGGCAATAACGCCGAAGACAAAAGCAATTGTTGCGGTGCATTTGTACGGTCAGTCGGCAGATATGGATGCTCTCAATGAACAATTAACAATAAGCAATTACCAATTAAAAGAGCAAGGTGTCTTTGTACATAAAACAACGGGACAAGCAATTTATTTGGTTGAAGATAGCGCCCAGGCGCATATTGCGGAGTACAAAGGGCAAAGAGTTGGCGGTTTGGGTGCCGTCGCATCGTTCAGCTTCTATCCGGGAAAAAATTTGGGTGCATACGGCGAGGCAGGGGCGGTAACGACGAACGATGACGAGGTAGCGAAAAAGGTTACCTTGTACCGTGCGCACGGTGCATCGGAAAAATATATTCATGAAACGTACGGGCATAATTACAGGATGGAAGGAATTCAGGGGGCGGTGCTCGGAGTGAAATTGAAATATTTGAATGAGTGGACAGAAAAGCGGCGCGCGGTTGCAGCGAGGTACCGGGAGTTGCTCTCCGGTGTTGAGGAGATTATTGTGCCGAAGGAGATGGAGTATGCGAAGCATGTGTATCATTTATTTGTTATACAAGTGAAGCCCTTCGGCTCCGCTCAGGGCGACAGTGTTTCGGCTTCGGCCAGTGCGAGAAGGGATGCGTTGATGAAATTTCTTGGTGATAATGGAATTGCAACAGGACTGCATTATCCGGTGCCGTTGCATGTGCAGCCATGTTTCAAACATCTTGGATATAAGAAGGGGGATTTTCCTGTGGCGGAACAATTATCGGCGTGCGGTTTGTCGCTGCCGATGTTTCCGGAAATGACGGAGGAACAGATCGGGTACGTGTGCGGGAAAATAAGAGAGTTTTTTAGGAAGTAGCCGCAATCTTTATGAGTGCGGACTAATTTAGCAGGCACATGAGATATCCGAAATATAAATATATTTTAGCGCTGTGCGATTTTGCGATCGTAAGGCTTTCATTATTTGCGGCGACACAAATACGGGGCATCTCGCACACCCACGGTTTAGGATGGGAATCATATCTTTGGGCGCCGGAATTTACATTTTTCTTTGTTTTCTCCTTCATTGTTGTGTTGATCTTTCAGAATAACAATCTTTATAAGATCAATATTTTTCTTGCGCGGTCCAGGCAGGTTGTAATTCTCTTTACTTCGCTCTTTTATTCAGTTGTTGCGCTTGCACTTGTTGAATTCTTTTTTCATTCGGCCTGGTTTATTAACAGCCGTTTGGCGGTAGCATATTTTGCCGTGATCGCTTTTCTCAGTGTGGTGCTGTTTCGGCTTTTTATTTTCCGGCCGCTGTTTATCACCCTCCGGAAGTTGAAAAGCCTGCAGCAAAACGTTCTGATCATCGGCACAAGCACAGCGGCAAAGAATCTTGCAATTCAATTGCAGTTGGATAATATTTACGGGCTTCGTCTGTCGGGATTTGTTGATCGTACGCTACCTGCGGGTACAAAAGTTTTTGAGCACTTTCAGGTGCTTGGCTCCATACGGGATATTCCCAAGATTGTAGAATCAGGGAAGATTGCGGAGATTATTGTTGCCGTTTCGGATGTTGAACATGAGGAAATGCAGCGCATTCTCGATGTGTGCAAGAACACTTCCGCACATGTCAAGGTGACTTCATCGCTCTTTGAAGTGATCCATAAGAAAGTCTATGCGGAGTCATACTTCGATATCCCGGTCGCGCGATTGAGCAGTCAGGCGGCATATGAACAGCTTCTTCCGCTTAAGCGGGTTTTTGATGTGCTCGGATCGTTTGTCGCACTGCTCGTGTTTGCCATTCCTTTTTTTATCATTGCAGTCATTATCAAAGCCTCGTCAAAAGGTCCGGTTTTTTACAAGCAGGTAAGAGTAGGAAAAGACGGAAAGCCGTTCATGTTTTATAAATTCCGTTCGATGTACGTGGGGAGCGATCAGGATCAAACGCGGGTGAAGGACGCACGGGATTTTATCCGCGGCGAGAGAAAGAATGGCAGCGGGTCGAAGAAAGTTGTGAACGAGAAGATGGTCACTCCGATCGGGAGATTTCTGCGAAGGGCAAGCCTTGATGAGCTTCCGCAGTTCTTCAATGTGCTGAAAGGCGAGATGAGCTTGGTAGGTCCGCGCCCGTGTTTGCCGTACGAGTATGAAGCGTATGACGAGTGGCATAAGCGCCGTTTGTCTGTGCTGCCGGGGTGCACGGGATTGTGGCAGGTTTCAAGCAGATCCGAGGTTGGATTTGACGATATGGTGCTGCTTGATTTGTATTATATTGAAAATGTATCGCCATGGTTAGATTTGCAATTGATATTAAAAACAATTCCGGTGATGATTTGGGGAAGAGGCGGAGAATAAAGCAAGTAAAAATGAAAAATTAAGAATGAAAAGATGTAAAAAGGACAGCTTCAATATTGTAACAGTGCCGTTTAACCGCAAGAGACACAATGGCGCAAAAAGAGGGTTAGAAATTTAGAAAATTCTTTGCGTTTTAGTGCCGTTGTGGTTGTTTTTTTTATTTCGTTTTTCTGCATTATGTATCTTTCCGGAAAAATCTGTATCTTTCCATCAGTGCTTTCCAAATATTATTTTCCACCAGAAAGAAAGAATTAGTTCTCGCTGAAAAATATTCTTTGTGAGAATTTTTGTTTTTTTTTGCAAAAGCTATTTCGCTGTGTGTAGGTCGAATTTCCAACCTGTCTGCCGTCAGGCAGGTTCGACTGGGCGAGATGGAATCTCGCCCTACACTTTTTCAGCGAGAACGAATTAGTCCCGAGGAAAAACTATGAAAATTGGCGTTATTGGACTTGGTTATTGGGGGCCTAACATCGTCCGGAACATTCTGACAAATAAAAATGTCGCTTCCGTTGTGTGCTGTGATATGAATACGAAGCGGCTCGAATCTATCCGGCAAAAATTTCCTACCGTTGAAACGGTCTCCGACTATAAAGCAATTCTCAAAAACACTTCGGTTGTTGCGGTAGCGATTGTTACACCGGTTTCTACACACTATCCGCTTGCAAAAGAAGCTCTCGAAGCCGGAAAACATGTTTTGATTGAAAAACCCATGACGGATTCCGCCGATCACGCACGTGAGTTGATTGCCTTTGCCGGGAAGAGAAAGCTCACATTGATGGTTGATCATACGTTTATCTATACCGGCGCGGTCCGAAAGATTAAGGAATTAATATCGGCAGGTGAATTGGGGGATATTCTTTATTTCGATTCGGTGAGGGTGAATCTCGGTTTGTTTCAGCATGATGTGAATGTGATCTGGGATCTTGCACCGCACGATGTTTCAATCATGGATTATGTTATTGATAAAAAACCTGTTTCTGTTTCTGCCGTCGGTGTGAGTCATTACAATAATATTGAAGATGTTGCGTACCTTACTGTGAACTTTGACGATGACTTGATCGCCCATTTCCACATAAACTGGCTGTCGCCTGTAAAGGTGAGGAAAATGTTGATTGGCGGGAGCAAGAAAATGATCGTTTACGACGATATGGATCAGTCGGAAAAAGTAAAAGTTTATAACAAAGGCGTAGATATTCAATCGGAAGAAATGGTACACAAAGCATTGGTGCAATATCGCATCGGTGATATGTACGCACCCAACCTTGATCAAACAGAAGCGTTGGCAGGTATGATTGCTGATTTTATCGATAGTATCATTAATGAGCGCATGCCGCAGAGCAACGGAGCCGCGGGGCTTAACGTTGTAAAAATTCTCGAGGCGAGTCAAAAATCGTTGCAAAATAAAAGTGCGGTGATTCCATTAGAAGGGAATTGATATGGAATTCAAGAAGATAGCGCCCGATGTAAAGTTAGGGAAGGATGTGAAAATTTTTGAATTTACGAATCTCTATGGCTGCGAGATTGGAGACAATTCAAAAGTCGGTGCATTTGTTGAAATACAAAAGAATGCGAAGATTGGAAAAAACGTTAAGGTCTCCAGCCACACGTTTATTTGTGAAGGCGTAACAATTGAAGATGATGTGTTCATCGGCCATAATGTTTCTTTTATCAACGACAAATATCCACGTGCAACAAATGAAGGCGGCGGACTTCAGACAGAAGAGGACTGGAAAGTTGTGCCAACGTTCGTTAAGCGGGGAGCTTCTATCGGAACGAGTTCTACGATCCTTTGCGGCGTTACGATAGGCGAGCGTGCAATTGTGGGAGCGGGAAGTGTGGTGACGAAAGATGTACCGGCAGGAGTGGTTGTAGCCGGAGTTCCGGCAAGGGTGATGAAGAAGAAGTGAATGGAGGGAATGATATTTAGTGTCCAGTAAGGGGCTAACCTAAGCGGGAACGTATTACACCACAGTGGTGGTGTGGTAGGCGCAGACTTCATGTCTGCGTTGCGCTCTTCTGCCGTCGTGCTGAGCGAAGTCGAAGCCCGTAAAACCCCGGTAGGTCAGACATTTCTGTCTGACCCAAGTCTGTGTTCCGGTCGGGCTGAGCGGAGACGAAGCCCGTAAAAACCCGGTAGGTCAGATGCCGCAGTACAGCATCCACGCTTTACATGGCGCGTACAGCAGGACTTCATCTGCCGTTGCGGACTCAGAATGAGCGAAGCCAGTGTTCCCGTTCCCATTATGAGTAAAGTTGTTTCTTTGCTCAAGAAACATCCCTCTATCGAACTCATCTGGGCAAGTCCGAGAGAACTCTACAATATCGTCCAGGCAAATTCCATTGGATGCCACATTATCACAGCCACAAACGATATACTGAAAAAGCTTCCCACGTTAGGGCGCGATTTGGATCAATTCTCATTGGATACCGTGAAAATGTTTTACAATGATGCGAAATCAGCCGGATATACAGTGTAGCTTTTTTCCCTCGACAGAGTTGCTCAGTTTTTCAGCTTACAGTGCATGTTCCACCGCTGAAGGTGAAATCACTTTTGCTGAAACTCATAGCAAAAATATCGCGTCAGGCCTTTTACCCATTGCCAATCAACCACATAAAGAAAATGAAAAAATCAATTCTTAACTTCCTCATTCCAATTTGTTGCTCCTTTTTCTTTGCCTCCTTCTCTTTTTCTCAAACAGTGTACGAGCCTATTCACAGCAGTGTTTATAATTTTCTTAATAGAATGGCAGAGAAGGGAATTGTTGTTTTCCACGATGAAATTAGACCGGTTAGCAGGAAATATATTGCAGAGAAGCTTATTCAGGTAAAAGATAACGAAGATAAAATAATTGCTAAAGATTTAACAAGCGTGGAAAAGAAGGAATTGGAGTTCTATTTAAAAGACTTTGGCATTGAATTAAAGCAATTAGAAGCTCAGGGCTTAACAACAGAACATCACTCTGTTCCTTATCGCCAACAGACTGCAACTGGTATACCACAGACGACGATTTTAAGTTCGGACCCTTATAGCAGATGGCGCTTGTTTTCTTATCAAGATAGTTTATTTCAGTTGAATGCAAGCCCCATCTTAGGTTATGAAATGGGGACAAAAGGCGGCACGAGGTATTCGCACAGATGGAATGGTGTTTCTTTATATGGCTACCTTTCAAATAGCCTCGGCTTCAATTTTAGATTCTGGGATAACTCTGAAAGCGGAACGACAATTGATAAAACAAAAAGTTTTTCACCGGCAACGGGAGTAATAATTGCAAAAGGAGCTGCAAGTAATATACAATACAGCGAAGTTAATATGAACATTGCATATGACTGGAAAGGAGTGGACATATCAATCGGGAAAGATTTTCTTAATTGGGGCTACGGTCAAAGCGGGCTTTTAGTTTTGTCTGATAAAGCTCCTTCGTTTCCTTTTGTCAGATTGGATATTAATCCAACAAGCTGGCTGCGATTTAATTATGTGCACGCTTGGCTGAATTCGGATGTTATTGATTCGACATTATCGTATTCTACCTTTATTCCGGGGACAGAACGGGTAATCCTTAGAGATAAATACTTCGCATCTCATACACTTACTCTCGTACCTTCAAAAGGATTAGCCATTTCAATGGGTGAATCTGTCATATACAGTGATAAAGATGAGATATTGTATTGGATGCCAATAATGTTTTTCAGGCTGGCAGACCATTACCTGAGCGACAAAGGCGGCAATAATGCGGGATCAAACTCACAGTTTTTTCTAGGTGTAAGTTCAAGAGATCAAGTAAAGAATACCCATCTTTATGGGACTCTCTTTATTGATGAAATTACTATAGAGGGGCTCTTTGATCCAAAGAAGCAAAGAAATCAATTCGGTTTTACCGTGGGAGGTTCAGTTACCGACCTGCCGGTTGATAATTTAACTCTAACAGCGGAATTCACAAAAATATTTCCTTATGTATATACTCATTATATTCCAACGGAAACTTATCAAAATGCCGGTTATGTAATGGGGCATTGGATGGGGAATAATGCCGACCTTGTATACTATGCAGCCGACTATAGATTTCTCCGCGGGTTTCGAGCAACTTTGTGGGGAGAGTATGTCAGAAAAGGCGGACAGGGTCCGGAGCAAGGGCAATATACTCAACCTCAACCTCCTTTCTTATATGGTGTAAGAACAAACTATTCTTATCTCGGTGTTGAAATTAAGTATGAAATTACACATGAACTTTTTGCAAGGCTTCAGTACCAATCTACAGAAATTTCAAAGCAGCAGCCAGACTTAAGTTATAAGAACAGCCGATTAAATGAATTTTATATTGCGTTCTATTATGGAATACTGTAAAATCATTAAATTAAGTAACTCACTTGTTAAACACGAGGCTCTATACTGACCCAAGTCCGTGCCCTCAGTCGGGCTGAGGTTCTCATCTTGACTGCGTCAAGAATCTTCACTTGTATTGACATCCAGCCACTTCTTCGAATTAGTCCGCTTTTGTCATGCTGAGCGTCAGCGAAGCATCCAGTTCTGGATTCTTCGTCCGCCCTGGCGGACTCAGAATGACCCCCGATGTCATTAGTAGCGGAGACGAAGCCTGAGCGAAGTCGAAGCCCGAACGAAGACTTGGAATCTGTCTGACCTCCCTGCACAGCGCATAAAAATCCGGCGGACGTGCCCATCACGCCGCCGGATTTATTTTTCCATGCCGCCCTTCATTACCTCTGGAATGTATTCGAGAAGTGAACGACATCTTTACCGGCATCGAGCGTCACGAGTGCCATCAGCGCTTTCTTTTCTCCGTAACTCTCGATCAGCTGCGACTCAACAACGCCCGGAGTGACGGTGAAGCTTAACGCCGTGTCGGGCGTAATCGGCTGTTCCGAAGAAATGAATGAGATCGCCCGCATGCTTTCTAACGAGCTGTTCACCGGTTTTGTCAGAGTCAGAATTGCAATCAACTGAATGCTCGTTTCGGTCGAAATGTCAATTCCTGCCGAAGTCCCCAGCGGATCTACTGTAACTGTGATCGCCTCAGGAGCGATGGCTCCCGCAGAAACGTTCACCGGAAATCCTATCGAAGGGATGATCGTCGTAAACGGCGTCACCGAATCCGCAGTGACTTGCGCAAAGTTCACCGCAAGCATGTTGTTGTACGGGGACATCGCCGCCGGCGTATCCTTTTCCCAGATAGCTTTCAGAAGGGGAGTGGCATTGATTGCCTGCGCGATCTTTGCCGAGACTGCAAACCTTCCCCTCCTTTCCACTGAAGCCGCATCGGTCGGTGCGGAGATTGTTCGTCTTCGGAGACTGATGTAATTCTTTCCGTTCCTCTGCCGGAACGTGATATCTCCGACGCTGCCCCGCACTTTTCCAAGCACGGATTTATTGAGTTCGCCCATAGGTGGACTCCTTCCTTTCTGTATAGTGTGATATGAATGTGAGTGTATGCAGGAAAAGTCGGATGCATTCAGTTTCCCGGTCCTCCGGTTACCTCCGCAGTTTTTTCCCCGGTGTTCCGTTGCTTCTTGCAGTTGCCGCATGCAGTGTGCAACTGAGGAACAACCGAAGATGAACTGAAGGCATACTGAGGATGAACTGAGCAGAGAGACTGTTCGCTCTCTGTACTGAAGAGCATTTTCCTCTTCCCGTTATTATTACTCATGGGGAACAAACTTTTTCCGCTGCTTCCTCTTTCGCTCGGAAACCCATAAAAACCCCGGTAGGTCAGACATTTTTGTCTGACCCAAGTCCGTGCCCCCAGTCGGGCTGAGTAAAGCCGATATCATTAGTAGCGAAGTCGAAGCCCGAACCAAGTCGAAGCCCGTAAAACCCCGGTAGGTCAGACATTTTTGTCTGACCCAAGTCCGTGTTCCGGTCGGGCTGAGGTTCACATCTTGACTGCGTCAAGAATCTTCACTTGTATTGACATCCAGCGACTTCTTCGAATTAGTCCGCTTTTGTCATGCTGAGCGTCAGCGAAGCATCCAGTTCTGGATTCTTCGTCCGCCCTGGCGGACTCAGAATGACCCCCGATGTCATTAGTAGCGAAGTCGAAGCCCGTAAAACCCCGGTAGGTCAGACATTTTTGTCTGACCCAAGTCCGTGCCCTCAGTCGGGCTGAGCGAAGTCGAAGCCTGAGCGAAGACAAAGCCCGTAAAACCCCGGTAGGTCAGACATTTTTGTCTGACCCAAGTCCGTGCCCTCAGTCGGGCTGAGCGAAGTCGAAGCCTAAGCGAAGACGAAGCCCGTAAAAACATACGGCAAAATCGCCTTTCTCATGAGTAATACATATAGAAAGCATTGTGAAAAAAGTAGTAGCCGCGACCTTCAGGTCGCGTAACTTCAGGTCGCGTAACAACGTGCAGTATGCTGAAATCTTTCTTCCATGAATATGTGCGGTATCAATGATCACATGAAACAGGAAGGGGTCTCGGCAATGGATCACTTGATAAACATATTCTCTTACAATAACGGGGTAAACGGATGCTCGAAAAGCTCGATAAGAAAAGGGTCAAAGAAATAGAAGCGTTTATACATGATGAAGCAAAATTTGAGAATGTTCTTGTGGCTGTGAACAGGATAATGGATAAATCCTTGCTCGGAGAGCGTGAGCGGGCGGTCACTGCGGAGGATATTGTTGCCGAACTGATCCATGATGCGCTCTATGGTATCCGCGCGTGGGACAATAAGAAGATGCCGGATTTCGGAGGATGGGTGATCACGCAAACAAGAAGCAAGGTATTCAACATCGCAAGGAAAGAATCCTGCATGTCGCTGCTGGACCAGGATGAAGCGGAAAAGTCGGCGCAGTATGAAAGCCCGGACGGCGGTTCGCAGTGTGATGAACGCCGCTTTGTTGACCTTCTCAAAATAAACCTGCGCGGTGACGAGGCTGCTTCTTTCGTTCTTGAAGGCGTGTTGAACGAAAGCACGAATCAGGAAATCGCCCGCGACCTCGCGATAAGTGTTTCCGAAGTTGTGAGTGCGCGAAAAAGGATCAAACGGCAGGCGGACAAGCTGAGGAATGAATCCGGCTTGCTTCCCCGCGCCGCCGGCGTAAAAAAATAAAATATGAGCCATGACAACCGGCGTCGGACTGCAAGTCCAAAGTGTCCGTTAGGTCAAGCATTATTCTCTGGCCATGCCCGGTTTAATAAAACACTCTTCATCAATTCTGCTTCTGAATGCAGGTGTTGTAGTGAATCTCTGATCGAAAATCCCTTCTGCTCCGTCCTGATCGTCGTTGCATAAATTCTTTCCGCATTCGATGAAAAATGTGAATCTAAAACAGTCTTTATTCCGCTTCTGAGAATTGTATTTTTTTTGACAGCGCTCTGTTTTCTGATGAAACCTTCGCCCGTCATCTGTTGAGTAATGAGTAGTAAATGTGGAATGAGGTAGTGTTACAGTTTGATGGGTTTGGATCAAAAACGAATGTCATGCCGCGTTTAACGCGGCATCCAGTGCTCAAATTTCTGGATTCCGGCTGGAGTTTATCCCGCTATAAGCGGGACCGGAATGACGCAGATGCGAAACAGAAACACTGCTTGGAATGATTGTCGCTTTCCCCTGTGTTCATGATTAGTGTGTGTTCTGCTTCATCATATGCCATACGGAAGAAGCACGGCTAACGGAAATACAATTTCTCTGCTGCCCGATCATGGCCGCAGGGAACATTTCACAGCACATTGCGAGGAAACTACATGATGAATAATGATAAAGCCTTCCTTGATTTTTATACCGACCTGAGCGATGAGGATCCGGAGTATATTCATAACTATTTAATTAAAGAGGGCATTGATGTTGACGGACTTCGTGCCCGTTTGCTGGACTTGATCGCCAAACGGAAAGCCGAGCTGGAAGCTGCAGAAAAGGATGCGTGCAAGCCTGCAAGTGAAGAACCGAAGTCAGGCGCCGGCAAGATCGTTGGTGTTATTGCAGAGGCGCCTTCCCGGGAAAAAGATGCACCGGGGGGGCAGCGCGCCGTAAAAAGGA
>JAJYOI010000129.1 GCA_021796275.1 Bacteroidota bacterium | reverse complement strand
TGACGAACGCGGAGTTTGACGCGCTCGCAAAAGATTTGAAGCCGCTTGTCGTTCCCGATCTTGTTATTATCGCGGAAGCAAAAGGAAAGACGATCGGTTTTGCGCTGTCATTGCCCGATATCAACATCGCGCTGAAGTACAACAAGAAAGGCGGATTGCTCAAGGGATTATATTATTTGTATGCAAAGAAAAAAGAGATTAACCTTGTTCGCATCATCGTTCTTGGTGTTGTGCCGGAACATCAGCGAAGCGGTGCGGCGGGCGTTTTGTTTTACGAAACTGCTGCGCGTGCAAAGAAACTCGGATACCAATACGGCGAAGCGAGCTGGGTGCTGGAAGATAATGTAATGATGAATCGCGCCGCCGAAATGATGAACGCGAGCCGGTATAAAACGTACCGGCTGTATGAAATGAATATCTAAAAATTCGAAATGCTAATATCGAAACTCTAAACAATATCCAATATCAAATCTGATAAAATCAAATTGAAGGATCGTGCCAGTATTTGGATTTCTTAATTTGAATTTGTTTAGGATTTCGAAATTAGATATTAGGATTTAATTCTCTACCCTCAATATTAAAAACACGGAACAATCATGGCTGTCAAAAAGGTCGAAAAAATCTGGATGAACGGTACGCTGGTCAATTGGGATGACGCGAAGATTCACGTACTGTCGCACGTTATTCACTATGGCTCAAGCTGGTTTGAAGGAATTCGCTGCTACAATACGAAGCGAGGCTCGGCTATTTTCCGCTTAGACAAGCATCTTGATCGGTTGTATGATTCAGCAAGAATGTACCGCGCAGAAATTCCTTATACAAAGCAACAACTTGAAGAGGCGATCAAGGAAACGATCAAAGCCAACAAATTGAAGGCGTGCTATATTCGTCCCGTTGCGTATCGCGGTTATGGCGATGTCGGTGTGAATCCACTCGGCTGCCCGATGGAAATTTCAATTGCTGTATGGGAATGGGGAAAATATTTAGGAGCCGATGCGCTTGATAAAGGAATTGACGTCCGCGTTTCGTCATGGGCGCGGCCTGCACCGAATACACTTCCCACGATGGCAAAGACCGGCGCAAATTACATGAACTCACAGTTGATCAAGCTCGAAGCAGTTGCCGATGGTTATACAGAAGGTATTGCGCTTGATGTGTACGGACATATCAGTGAAGGTAGCGGAGAAAATATTTTTGTCGTCCGCGACAACACGATCTTTACACCGCCGCTCATTGATGCGCTGCTTCCCGGCATTACGCGTCTTTCGGTTATGACGCTTGCTCACGACGCCGGACTTTCTGTTGTTGAAACGCACATTCCCCGCGAAATGCTTTATATTGCCGATGAAGTATTCTTTACAGGAACTGCTGCTGAAATTACGCCGATTTGTTCGATTGACCGCATCAAAGTCGGTGAAGGAAAGCCGGGTCCGATAACACGGCAATTGCAGAAACGTTTTATGCAAATAGTTGAAGAAGGAAGCGATCCTCACGGCTGGTTAAATTTTGTTTAAGATATTCACTCGCCCGCCGACTGTATTGGCGGAGTTGAATTTCGTTTGTGGAAAGCGTACAATTCCTCTCACCGGAGTGAAAGACAATATGAAGTCCCGGTAAACTGGTCTCCACTTTTTGAATAAACGTCCATGATACACCGCAAGCCAACTGAAATAGAATCCCTTCTTGCTAAAGTACCGGTGTTTGAAAATCTGAAGCGCCGCGAACTGCGTACGATTGCCGGCATTGTTCATCGCCGTCAATATGTGGCGGGAGAGTATGTTTTTTATCAAGACGATCCCGGTTTAGGAATGTATGTGATTGAAGACGGTGAAGTTGTTGTTGCATTAATGGAGAAGGATAAAATCAAAAAGGAGCTTGCGATTCTAAAGGATGGAGATTTTTTTGGCGAACTTGCATTGCTTGATGAATCTCCCCGCTCTGCTTCCGTCATCGTTCGTACAGATGCCGGCCTTATCGGTTTTTTCCGGCCAGATCTTTTTGAAGTCATTGAAAAATCTCCTGCAACCGGGTTGAAAATTGTTTTGAAGTTGGCAGAAATTATCGGTGAACGTCTGCGCAACACAAATCAGGAACTTGCCAAAGTTCGTGCTGAACTCGACGCCCTTAAATTATCACAACGAAAGGAGCCGTCTTATGAAATCCTCACAGAAAAAAATGTTGAAAACCAGGCCAAAGGCATGGCGGGGCAAAAAAACCGCAGCGTCTCAGCCAAAGGCTGATCAGCCTACGGCTGAAAAGGCGCCGCGTAGTACATCGAAAAAAGCGCCGCCGCGAAAATCTCCTTCCATTGCCCTCACAAAAATTTTGGTGCCGATAGATTTTTCCGAGCACGCGAGGAAAGCATTGCATTATGCAATTCCGTTCGCTCGCCAGTTCAAGGCAAAGTTGTATCTTGTGTACGTCGTCGAGCCGACAATTTATCCGGCGGATTTCAGCTTCGGTCAGGTTGGCCTGCCAAATGTGGAATCCGAGCTTCGCACGAAAGCGGAAGAGGAGTTGAGAGAGCTCATTGAAAAAGAAATTCAAGGACAGGTTGAATCTGAGTGGCAGGTGAAAACCGGATTGCCGTTTGTAGAAATTGCATCCTTTGCTAAAGACGAAAACATCGATTTAATTATTCTTGCCACGCACGGGCACACCGGCGTTGAGCACATTCTCTTTGGCAGCACCGCAGAAAAAATTGTCCGCAAAGCGCCATGCCCGGTGCTTGTCGTTCGTTCTGATGAACGCGATTTCGTTGATGAGCGGGTGTAGATGTATGCTGTTTTTGTACGAAGCAGGGAATTTTTAAACAATATCTTCGTTCCATGCTGATGAAGCTGCTACAGCGCAAAGAACAATGGGCGCTCACCGTGCGTGGATGGATTGTCGTGGCGATCTTTTCGCTGGGTGTTTTATTCCTTCTTTTTAGAAACCTTAATTCACTGCTTTCCCCTAAACAGCCTGTCTCTTCAGATGTTCTTGTTGTTGAAGGGTGGCTACCTGACTATGCTCTTGACGAGGTGATGAGGATTTTCCGGCAACATCATTACCGTCTTATAATTACTACCGGCGGTGCACTTGAACAAGGTTTCTATCTTGAAACGTATAAAACGGAAGCGCAATTAATGGCGGCATCACTTGTTGAACGCGGCGTTGGAAAAGATTCCATTATTTCTGTCCCGGCCGGCTTTGTTGTCAAAGATAGAACATATGCTGCAGCAATTGCACTTAAACAATGGTTGCATGATTCGTCTGTAGCGATTCACTCATTTAATATTATTTCTCTCGGCGCTCACGCGCGGAGAACACGTTTATTGTTTCAAAAAGCATTTGGAGGCGAATATTCCGTTGGAATTATTTCTGCGCACGATTTAAGCTATGACCCGCGTGTTTGGTGGCGTTCAAGTGACGGCGTGCGCAAAGTTGTTGATGAGACGATCGCTTATCTTTATGCCCGTTTTCTTTTCTTCCCCCATAAACAGCGCTGACCCCGGAACACTGTTTTCCCGCCAATTGTTGGAGTAATTGGAAATGGCGCTGAAAGCGACAAAGAAATTACGTACATTATAACATTCCCACTCCGTTCCAAAGGCTTTTTCCAGAAGAAATCCTTTGGACGATTTGCCGATTTCAAGACAGGATAATTTGTTAATGAAAACTAACGGTGTCTCTCAGCTCCAAAGGAATCCTTTGCGACCAGAGGCTCAGCCAAAGGCTGATCAGCCCTTGGCTGATGATATGTCCGTGGCACAAAAATTAGAAGCAATTCTTGAGTCATTCGGTCCGAACACGACATATGTGTGGGATATTCTTCAGGAATATCTTTCGGACCCGCAGTCTGTGAATGAAACGTGGCGCAAGCTTTTTGCCGATGTCGTGGATGGAATGGAACATGGCGCCAAAGGCGACATTGAAATTCCAGCGGAACCAAAAATATCTCTGCCTGCCCGCATTCAAGTTTCGGCGGTTCCGTCTCTGACGCAAAAGATTCCTTCAGCAAAATCTGAAGAAACGTCTTCTCAAAAAATTACTGCCATCAAAGGTGTTGCGGCAAAGATTGTCGAAAACATGGAAGCGAGCCTTGCGCTTCCTACGGCAACATCACTGCGAACGATTCCTGTGAAAGTGTTGGATGAGAACCGGAGAATTTTGAATCAATATCTCGCGGCGCGTTCTCTCGGAAAAATTTCCTACACTCATATTGTGGCGTGGGCAATTGTGAAGGCGCTTCACAAGTTCCCGGCAATCAATGCGTCGTTTGCGATGATCGAGGGGCAGCCGTACCGAGATGAGAAACCGCAGATCAATATCGGTTTGGCGATTGACGTGACACGGAAAGACGGCTCGCGCTCACTGTTGGTTCCGAACATCAAAGATGCCGCGACGATGACGTTCGAACAGTTTGTTCACGAGTACGACCTCATCGTTCAAAAGGCGCGAACCGCTGCGCTCGATCCGTCAGATTTTCAAGGAACATCAATCACTCTGACAAATCCCGGGACCGTCGGAACTGTTTCGTCAATGCCGCGGCTGATGCTGGGGCAAGGCGCAATTGTTGCTACCGGCGCGATTGATTATCCCGCACAGTACCAAGGGATGTCGCCGGATACGATCGCAATGCTCGGCGTCAGCAAAGTGATGAACATAACCTGCACGTACGATCATCGTGTCATTCAAGGAGCAGAGTCGGGACAATTTCTCGCATATATCCATATGCTTCTTCTCGGTGAAGAAAAATTTTATGACCAACTCTTTTCCGATTTGAAAATTCCGTTCGAGCCGGTTCGGTGGCAGCAGGATCGGAATCCCAACATCATCGGTGGAACAAGTACTGAATTTATTGAAAAGCAAGCGCGTGTTTTGCAATTGATCAACGCTTACCGTGTGCGCGGTCATTTGATCGCACATCTCGATCCGCTTGTGAACGAGCCGCACAATCATCCGGAGCTTGACCCGGCATATTATGGATTGACTGTGTGGGATTTGGACCGCCATTTTGTCAGTGCGGAAGCAGAAGGATTCGGCAACTCGACGCTTCGGGAAATTCTTGACATGCTCCAAGCGACATACTGCGGCTCTATTGGAGTGGAGTACATGAACATTCAGCATCCGGTGCAAAAGCAGTGGCTGCAAAAGCAAATGGAGCCGATGCGAAACCGCGCGCCGCTCAGTCCGCGCCGGAAAAAACGTGTTCTCACAGTTCTTGCTTCCGCCGAAGGCTTCGAACATTTTCTTCACACAAAATTTATTGGGCACAAACGTTTTTCGCTCGAAGGAGCCGAAACGTTGATGCCGATTCTCGATGTGCTTCTCGATGATATGGCGGACCATGGCACGTCTCGCGCAGTAATCGGCATGGCGCACCGCGGCAGATTGAATGTTCTTGCAAACACCATTGGCAAACCGCTCGTAAAAATTCTTTCGGAGTTTGAGGGAAACGATCCGGATTCAATTCAAGGTTCCGGCGATGTGAAATATCATCTTGGCGCGCACGGCGAGCACACGTCGCTCAACGGAAATAAAATCGAAGTTGAAGTCGCCCCGAATCCAAGTCATCTTGAAGCTGTTAATCCTGTTGTTGAAGGAATCGTGCGCGCGATGCAGGAACGCCGCGGTGATGAAAACCGCGAGCAGTTCATCCCGGTTCTCATTCACGGCGATGCGGCGTTTGCCGGAGAAGGCATTGTTGCAGAGACATTGAATCTTTCTCAGTTGGAAGGTTATCGCACCGGCGGAACGATTCATATTATCATCAATAATCAAATTGGTTTTACAACGTCGCCGGATGACGCCCGCTCAACGCCGTATTGCACCGACGTTGCGCGCATGGTGCAGGCGCCGATCTTTCACGTCAACGGCGACAATCCCGAAGCTGCTGCTCGTGTTGCGAAGCTTGCGCTTGCATACCGCCGCGAGTTCAAAAAAGATGTTGTCATTGATATGTTTTGTTACCGCCGTTATGGGCACAATGAAGGGGACGAACCGAGCTACACGCAGCCGCTGCTCTACAAAAAAATCAAGCAGCATCCTTCCGTGCGTCAGGTTTATGCGGAGCGGCTATTGAAGAACGGTGAAATTACACAGGATGAATTTGCACATCTTGATGAGCAAACAAAACTTCGTTTTGAACGCGCATTTGAAGCGACGCAAAAAAGGGAGATGCATTTCAAAGCGGAAGTTCCATTGGCGGTTTCAGAAGAAGAATTGAAAAAGATTCAGCCGGTTGGTGAAACTGCTGTCAGTATTGAATTGCTTGAAGAAATTTCGCATCGGCTCGGCTTTGTTCCGAAAGAATTCAACGTTCATCCGAAATTGGTAAAGTTTCTCGATCATCGCAGAACATCCGATCCCAACGC
>JAJYOI010000128.1 GCA_021796275.1 Bacteroidota bacterium | reverse complement strand
TTATGTCCCAAGACTCAAAAATTATCTCCCAAGGGTCAAAATTTACTCCCCAAGAGTCAAAATTTTCTTCCCAAGAGTCCTTTTTTATATCCCAAGACTCAAAATTTACCTCCCACAAGAGTCCGAATTTTCTTCCCAAATCTCTTTGCTCGGACTCTTCCTTAGGCAATTCGTGCCTCTTTACAACTTACTGCCCGGCCGCTTCCGCTTTCTTCCTTCCAAACTCAGGGTCAACCTTCACCAGCAGCGCAACAAGAAATCCCGGCACCGTCGCAAGGATCACCCACAAAAAGAAATGCTGGTAGCCAATTAAATCTTCCAGCCAGCCGCTGAACATTCCCGGCAGCATCATTCCCAGCGCCATAATGCCGGTGCAGATTGCGTAGTGTGCCGTCTTATGTTGCCCTTCCGAAACAAGAATCATGTACATCATATACGCAGTGAATCCGAATCCGTAGCCGAACTGCTCAAGCGCCACGCCGATATTGATGATAAGAAAATTATGCGGCTGCACTTGCGAGAGATACACAAACACGAGATCGGGAAGATGAATGATAAGCACCATCGGCCACAGCCAGAATTTTAATCCTTGCCGCGAAATAACGTACCCGCCCAGTAATCCGCCGAGCGTCAGCGCAACAATGCCGACCGTTCCGTACACCACGCCGACTTCGCTCGTCGTCAACCCGAGCCCGCCTTTTGAAATCGGGTCGAGCAAAAACGGCGTAACAAGTTTCACCAACTGCGCTTCGGCAAAACGATAGAGAAGAAGAAAAGCGAGAATGGCGCCGATATTTTTTCTTTTAAAAAACTTTGCAAAGATGCTGAAGAATTCTCCGAGCACAGTTTGTGTTGCTTCCCTTTTCGCCGGGCCGTCAGAAACGGGATACGGCAGAAAGAAACGGTGATAGATAAACAAAACAAGCATCAACGCCGCGAGAACGAACAGCGTGATAAGCCACGCGAGCTTGATATTCCCGCCGGTGCTTTGTTCGAGCGATCCGGCAATCACAACAAATCCGCCTTGCGCCATGATCATTGCAATGCGGTAGAACGTACTGCGCACACCGACAAACGCCGCCTGCTCGTGTTCCGGAAGTCCGAGCATATAAAATCCATCGGCGGAAATATCGTGCGTTGCCGAGCTGAACGCCATCAGCCAGAACACTGCGAGCGTGTACTGAAAGAAGTGCGATGTCGGAATTGTCAGCGCAACGCCCGCCAGCGAAACACCGACGAGAAATTGCATGGAAATGATCCAGAGCCGCTTCGTCCGAAACATATCAACAAACGGACTCCAGAGCGGCTTGATGACCCACGGCAAATAAAGCCAGCTTGTATAGAGCGCAATATCGGTGTTCGAAATGCCGAGGCGCTTGTACATGATCACCGAAACAGTCATCACAACAACATACGGCAATCCTTCTGCAAGATAGAGCGACGGCACCCACACCCACGGATTTCGATACGACGGTTTGGCGTTACTCATACAATCTCCTTTTTGAAAAAAATGTGAGATGGAAAATGGTAGATGGAAGACAGATAAGTCGCAGGACTCATCTATTGTCTATTTTCCATTTTCCGCCTTCCGTTTTCCATTTTGTTCATTCTCTTGTTCTTCATTGCTGAAAGTTTGATAGAAGAAAAAATACCTTTATACTCTGCCGCTTCAGAAATTAAATCGTCTAGAGTTTTCTGTTTAGAAGGAGTTAAGGTTAAGGCACGCAGCACTCTCAACCAATAATGCGATTCACGTGTTTCTTTTAGAGAAATAGCTACTTTGTGAATGAAATCATCTTTCGATTCTGCCGCCTGTGCTTCTTCATAGTTCGCACCAATTGATGTTGATGACTTTGCAAGTTGATATTTCGGAACCCTGAAACCATCATTGGAAGGTAACGTTACCAAAAACTTCAAAACTTTTACCCCAAACTCAAACGTTCTGTCCAACAAGTCCTGCGTTTTAGCATCCACGTCTTGAACTCCTTTCAGAAAATTTCAAGTGGTAGATTAGGATTCCATCTTCCATTTCCCATCATCCACCTTCCACCTTTATTTTTCCATCTTCCGTAATCCATTTCACATCTTTTTAATACAGTTTTTTCAACTCCACTCCACGAAAATAGTGTTTCACAATTTCTTCGGCTTTGAATCCTTTTGCCGCCATCACTGCCGCGCCGATCTGGCACAAGCCGACGCCATGTCCCCAACCGGCGCCAATCAAAATAAATTTATCAGATTCTTTGCGGACAATAAATGCCGAACTGTAGAGATGGCTTTTCGAAAGCCAGCGGCGGATCTCCAATTCCTTTCCGATAACAAGCGTTTTCTTTGTCCCTTCAATTCTCAATTTAATCAGCCGCCCCGACGGCCCGCGCTGAACGGGAACGAGATTTTTTATTTCGCCAAAATCAATTCCCGATTTTGTGAGGACAATCTCGCTCAATTCTTCACACGTGTATTCAACTTTCCATCTGAAAAAATCTGTTGTTTCCTGATCGAACGATGGGAGAATCTGGCGGAGAATATTTCCGTCGGTGGTGTTGCAATATGCATCGGGAGAAGAAAGTATCCATCGCTCGGCGTCGCTTTCTGTTCGAATATGAGGATGATGAACAGGTGAACCTTGCCTGCCGGCAGGCAGGTCGGCGACACACGTCAGATACGGAATGTGAACATCTTCCCATGTATTCTGAAATTCTTCCGACAATCCGCCGCACGATTTGTAAAACCGCGCATCGCAAATTTCATTATCGTACACAATGAACATTCCGCGCGTTTCGTCAATCGCTTCCCCCGCGCTTTTTGAAATGATTTTCGTGATGCCTTGATACCGCTGACAATGATCGTCGGCGCACACATCAAAAAGATCGTGGTCTTCGCGGTCGTACCAGCGAATCAACTCGCCATACACTGTCGAGTGGTTTTCAATTTCGCGCTGCATGCCGTGCTGCGGCAAACGCGAACCGGATTTCTTTTTCTCCCGTTCCAACATCGCCACCAGCCAGCTTCGCGAAGTGATCGCATGCGCTTTCAATAATTCTGCCGGCGCTTCCGCGCTCATCTCTGAAGAAATCACGCTCGCAAGATATTCTTCAACTGAAATTTCGTTGATCGCCGTGATCGTTCCGTCATCGCGCAGAAGAAGGGCAAGGTTTCCTTGAAATGTCTGATTCTCATTTCGCTCCCAGTGGAAAGAAATCCCGATCGTCACGTCGTGCAAGGTGAACGTTGCGCCTTCAGTGTGAATGCAATGAATTTCCTTTGCCTTTGCAATCACTTTGCGTTCAAGATTGTAAGGCGAAGCGGCGCTTCGCCCTGCTTGCTCGAAGATAACCATTCCGGATTCAACTCGAGCGCGAAATTCGCCGGCAACAGAAACGCCCGCGACGAGGAATTTACCAGTGAACATGCCGCGTACTTCTGTGCGGTGCTCAATAATTCCAACTCTGATTTTAGGTTCAGATGTGATCATAAACTTTGTTATCCTCGAAGAACCACGAAGGTGGATTGATGGATTTTTGAATTATTGGAATAATGAAGCAAGGGCATTCCATCAGTCCATTTATCCAATAATCCTGCAATGCAAACGATAGCTTTCCGAAAAAACCATTTCACAACTCTTCAACGATTCGATCAACAACCGACCGCTCCGCAGAAACTTCTTTGAAGATGCTTTCAATCAGTGCCGCATCCACAGAAAGAAAATCTTTTTCAATCGGCGTAACGACCAAGCCGCCAATATCAACCGATGCAGGGCTGATCAATATTTTCTTTTCACCTTCAAGAAAATAAACATCCGGGCGATGCTTGCGCCGCGGAAAAATAATCACCCGCCACATTCCGCTATGATACGAGCAAAGAATATTCAACATCGGCTCTTCGGCAGATTCAGCCGAAGGCCGAGAAGTTACCCGCCGCATTACGTCAATGAATTTAAGAAGCAAGGCGTTTAGCGATTCGGAATCTTTTCCTTCCAGCACAACAACTTCACGCCCGTAACTTTTCAATCGAAGAACGGCAACATCGTTCACAGTTTTGATCAACATCCGCCGCGCGGCATCTTCTGCATCCCGTTCTACCGGAATAACACCGCTCGGACTCGACTGAAAGTGCATGTGGTCCGGCGCCGACGCGCCGCATTTCGGTCCGTTGTAAAATACGATGAAGCGTGCGCTGAAATCTTTCGCAAGCGAGAGTAATGTGGCGCTATAATTTTCTATCGCCTGCGGAAGATGTTTGATATTGGAGATTGTGTAATGCTGCGCGAAAATTGGCGCAGGGTTACACAGGACGAGAAACTCTTCACGATACAGCACACCCTTTTGTTCTGCGGGAAGGTTTTCGACACACAAAAAGCATTTCCGTTCGCTGATTGATTTTGCATCCACCTTCGCACCGCTGCTGACAATGCGCCGTGGATTGAACTGCAGCCGGACAAAAAATCCGCCAAAAGATGAAGCATGGCGGACAGGTCCGCTGCACTGAATTTCACGCGTGCGGACAAAATTCAACGCGGCATAGCCGTCAATCAATTGCGGCCACGATGTTTTTTGCTGTTCAAGAAGTGCAACCGAAAGTTCCGCCAAATTTTCGGAGGACTGACCGGAAAGTGATTTACCTTTCGGAGAATTGTAAGAGGAAAATAATTTATCGCGCGACAACGCTACTGCCCTATTCATTGTTCCACTGATGAGATAAAAAAAAAGGATTGCCGCTTTTTTTGCGGGAATAACACTGCTCTGGTCCTTGGTTGGCAAAACAAATCACTTTGCGCCGTTGCGTCATTGCGGTGAAGTGTCCGGGTGAATTCGTTTAAAGCCGATAAAATGATTAACAGATGTTTTCCCCATCACGAACGGTGCTTCTTCCGGAAATTCAAAACCCTGCGCTTTGTACCATTCCAACGCATGAATATTTTGCTCCATCACGCCGAGCCACACTTGATCGAGATGATAATCGAGCGCGCACTGCTCCGCTTCAGCCATTAACCGTTTGCCGATTCCTTTTCCCTGAAACTGCGGTAGAATATACAGCGACGAAACATAAAAACGACTTTCTTCTTTGTTGAAAAATGTTCTCATGCAACCGGCGGTAACGCCGTCAACTTCCGCAAGAAATCCTTTCATAAAAACGGAATGGTACAACTTGCGCAGCATCTCAAGTGTATAGTTCGCGTCAAAGTATGATCGTAAATCTTCTTCAGGAATAAACTCGGTGTACGTTGCCAGCCACGTTTCCCACGTGATCTTCCGAATGACTTCGAGATCGTTTTGGGTCCAAACTCTAATGTTGATGGTGTCTGACATAAGAAAAATGTGAGATGGAAAATGGAAAAGGTTCTTCCGCAGACATAAAGTCTGCGGCTACCGTTTTCTTTTCGATGCTCGATTTAATTTTTGCCGCGCTAAAATCTCAATCGTTCGAATTTTATCTTTGTACCAATCGTTGCGGTTTATTTTATCAATTGGAAGCGCCGCATCGGTGTTGCCTTCCCACCTTCGGCAAAGGTACAGGCTTTCATAAATTCTGCCAATTTGATATTCCCGCGAAAGCTTCAGCGCGACGGCATAATCTTCACCGTAACTTACATTCGGCAAACCGACTTGACGCAACAACGCCGTGTGAAAGGCACGCGGTGCACCGAGTCCGTTGATGCGCAGCGCATTATTTCTTCCGTTGTCCGGCGTCCATTCTTTATGATCAATCAATCCCGGCGGAATTTCCTTCAGTTCAGAATTCACCAATTGATACGAGCCGATAATCATTGCGTAATTGCCGGTGCGAAAAAGGTCAATCACTTTCTGCAAAGTATTCTCGCTGTTGTACATATCATCGGAATCCAGTTGCACGGCAAACTTTCCGCAGTGTTCGGAGAAAATCGCTTCGTTCCAGCATCCACCGATGCCAAGATCATTCCGCGATGGAATGATGTGCTTCACTGAAGAACTTTTCTTCGACAATTCAGAAAGAATTGCCGTCGTTCCGTCTGTTGAATGATTGTCAACAACAATCACATTGAACGGGAAATCTGTTTTTTGTGAGAGAGCGCTCTTCACTGCATCGGCAACCGTTCGCTCACGATTCCGTACCGGAATAATCACGCTTGCTTCTACCGGAAACTGCGCGTCAAATTTCGGCACTTTGCTGAACTTTGGCTTCAGATATGCGCCGATGTTTTTGAGATGCTGCGTTGCAACGGACTCCAATTCCTTTTGAACGAACTGATTGCGCGGATCAACATAATCGAATAATTTCTCGCCGCTCTTTCGGACATCGGATTCGACTTTCGTATAAAGATATTCCTGAATGTGAAAAAGTTCGTAATCAATTGAAAGCTTCAGCCGGAGATCATACAATCCGGCGCGTTCAACCTTCAGTACGCTTTGCGTACCGCC
>JAJYOI010000053.1 GCA_021796275.1 Bacteroidota bacterium | reverse complement strand
TTTTGGGCACGAGGCACCGCGTTCTCCGGAACATACACGTGCCAGCGTGTGCCGAAGCCGGACGCCGGTGAAGCCGGAAACGCCGCTCTCACGCCGGCAAGATTTTCCGTCTGCACATAAAACGGAACGCCGGCTTTCTCAAACGCCTCGCGCACTGTGTCAATCTCGTACACGTGCGCCGATGTATAAACGATGGTGTGGTTCATATGATACGCCTTAGTCTATCTGTAACAAAAAATTCCTTCACGATTAAATCTATTTATTTGCTTTCCTGCATGTAAAGGCCGCCTGTCTGTTCTAACCAATCCGCAATCTCTTCCACCGCTCGCGGCACATTGTTGTCGGAAATATCAATCGTCAAGTGCGGAAGCTGGGATGCAGCTACCAACTCTTTCATCAGTTCTTGTTCGCTATGGAAAATTCCGAGGTCGGCATACTGCGCGGGATTGCCGGATACCTTCAGTCTTTCTTCTCTCGCCGCTTCAAATGAATCGGCAGAGCGCGTGCAAAAAACCAGACGAAATCCCAGCGGCAACAGCCGTTCCTCCAGCCATGCGAAATCGTAACGCTTGCCGCGGCTGCGAAGCTGGTGCATTTGTGTCGAAAGATGAAAGCGGTCAACAATCCATGAATAGTACCGCTGAAGCTCAAAAAGCCTTGCCCACGTCCGGTACGTCTCCATCGCCATCGCTTCTTCCTGCGGCTCAAAGTTGATTAAGCCTCTGCCCCACGGAAAATTCGTGAACGCGCACCATTCCGCTGAAATCAACGGAGAGTGATACCGGTATTTCCGCGGACCGACAATGCGGGGATGTTCGTTGAGGGTGAAAGCGATCTCCGTTTTGAACGTAAGCCGCGTTCCTTCTAAAATAATTTTCGGGCAAAGTTTTTTTAGCATGGGGAAAAACATTCGTTTGAAATTACTCACCCGCTAACACAAATACAAGCTTTGCCGTCATGCTGCTGATAACAATGTTGCAGTACCGGGGCGTAGTTGTTTTGAGATGGGCAATTGTCGTTGTCGTGTTTGATGTAACGGTATCGGTAAAGATCGGTGCATTCAACGAATCTCTCACAGAAACAATTGCCTGCCCCGATACATAATTGCTCGACGTAAGCGTCACCACTAACGAATCCGATACAAAGCTGAGAATATTTTGACTGCTATCTGAATACTGATTTGCATTGACCGTATAGGTAAAGCTATTCGTCACGTTCGTTGTAACAGGAGAATTATTATTATCGTACACGGACGGCGAAGTTGAATTATCCCTGCACGAAGTGAAACATACAACTATCACGATGATAAAATAATGAAAACCTTTCATGTTTTTTTCCTTTAATTCTGTTGTTCTGTTTTATCTCGTTCCCGCAAACATCTTCCTTGGGGCTCCGGCGTGGGAATGTCATTCTGTAACTCACGTTACGCAAGAGCCAATTCTGTTCAGCCAGAGGCTGATCAGACTATGTCTGAGAGCGGGAGAAACTAACTCCAGCCTTTAGGCTGGAGCAAAGCAATCAAACCACACGTGGGCTTTAGCCCTGATATAACTGCGTTTCGATAAGGTTTGCCAATGTAAGCATGCAACAGATAAATCATGGCTAAAGCCAAATCCTTTTTCTGGCTTCACGGCTCCGCCATTCATGGCGGAGTTATCGTTTCTGCATAACATCAGTCTGTAAATCTCATAATAAATGTTGCCTGCCAATCTTGCAACAATGCCCCCGTTAATTTTCGCCATCCGCCGCTTTTGTGCGGTACTTTTTGATATGGTTGGAAGCAGCATTATATTTAAAACGATATGGCTTCACTCCAATAACTTACAACGGTTGAATAAACTGCACGTACGCAAAAAGAAGTAGATACATCATTTGGAATTTGTCCAACTCCATAACTTAAATTAGGGCCGGAGTAAATAAGTTTCCATTCCCGCTTATCACCGTCTGCTCCAATATGTCTCTCATGATATTTTCTCCTCGTTCCTTACGCGCCCGTTAGGAACAAGAAAACTGGTAGGACAGACATTTGAGCGCCGTTGGCGCCATGGCGCTTCGCGCCGCTTGTCTGTCGATTCAGATGACTCTTTTCTAATAATCTTTCATAAAGAAGCTGAACTAAAAGTTCCTTGCGTATTCCAATTGTATCTGATTTTCTGTTTCAGTCTCTAATAGCCTGCTGGAGAATCCGCCATTTTATCCTTATATCCTTTTGAGCCCTCAAATCGTAGGTCTCATAGCTGTCGCCTGCACTGAGAATTCCGCCAGCAACAAAACCGAGTGCAGCTCCGATAGTAACTCCACCTGCCCAAGCATTCATTCGATTAAAGCCGGAAGTAAATGCCGTACCGAAAGTCGAGTCCGACCCTTTCGGGGCAGTTGCATCGCCAATTATTCCACCTAAAAATGCGCCCGCAAGAAATCCAATTCCGGCTCCAATCCAGAAGTGCCCTTTTTTGAAATGCACCAGTACTGCAATTGAGTCTATGGGAATACTTATGAGCGTATCATTGCGAAGAGCAAACAGATGGGTATCGGAAAGTGAATCGAGTTCGTCCAGATGAAGATTGTCTCCTGAGTTGTACATCAGCCTCCACGGGAAATCGGTATCATTCGTGGCATCCTCTTTAAGCTTTTCATCAATACTTTTCTCGCGAATGATCATTACATCGAACGCTTTGATCTCGCTCCATTTGATTGTCAGATGATCTCCCGATTGCAATTGAAGAACAACAAACTGGTTTTCGTGTTTCTCCAGTATTGTGCCAACCACCTTGCCCCCCGATTTCAGGAGAACGACGTCAAACTTCTTTTGTGAAAAAGACATTGAAGAGAAAACAAAGGATAATGCTGTCAATAGCAGAAAAAACCGGAAATGATTTGTGGGCATTTTGAGATTCCTTGATTATCTAATTGTCCTTTGCCGCCTAACGACCTTTGTGTCGCCCGCGTAAACCGCTTAGCCCGCCGACAGCGTCCGTCATGCTGAGCGTAGCGAAGCATCCACGTTCTTCCATTTTCCTTCCCCAACTCTGCTTCACACTTCGCCGCTTTAGCCTCTGCTTAACTTAGCCAAAAAGGTTAATCTGCACGCGGTTTGAACACAATCAAAAGTTTCGTCAATTTCTGGCTACTAATTATCCTCTTTTTGCCAACCTTTAACAAAGTCAATTGCGGAGTATTTGTTTATGGTTCCATTGCTGTATAGGATGATAAACGATTGTTCGTTCATCCCGCAACAAACACCCGAGACTGTAAGATCCGGGTTGATCCCGCCTACTCTCTGTTCCCTTGTACCCGTGATTAAGCTATAGATGCTGACATCACGGACATACGAATCGTAGACAATGATCTTCGAATCATCAGGATACAAAACGATTCGGTTGATGTTGTATATTGCTGTGGGGATACTCTTGTAAACTCTTCCGGATTCCGTGTTGATGAACGCGAATGATGAATATCCAACGCCGATCATACTATCGGGATCACTGAGAAACGAATAGCGTGAATACGACGGTGACAGGACAAAATGATCGATCGATAAAGCCTGTGATATTGATATCACGTAGAATCCAACGGATGTTTGTATTATTATTTTACTTCGGCCGTTCGAAATGGATGATGTCCCATAGAAGAATGTGTTCTGTAGCGTATCAATTTGTTGGACAAATGTCTTTGTTTGGAGATCGAAAACATACACAAACGGTTGTTGACTTTGGTAGGTTGAAGCAAGGGCAAGTATCTTTGTATCGTTAGCGATATAATACATATCAAGGAAACCTATCGAATCAGGGATCTGTAATGAGGTCTCACTGTAAGGAGAAAGAGTAATGCTGGTCGCATAATTGAAACTCCAGGTAAGAATCTTGTTTGCATCAGCACTGAATCGTGTTTCAGAACCCACATTCCCAATGAGATTTCCGCGATTTCTTGTCGCTACCAAGGACAGATCCGAGTAACGACGGATTTCAAACCCACCCCAATCAGGATTAACAACGGAGATGAGCGTCCCGTCATCTGAAATCGTCATTGAGCTGGAATTCTTGTTTGTCGAGAGAGTTTGAAGTAAACGGCTTGATGAATCATATCCTATTGTCAGATAACTATAGAACGATGTATCGTTAAGAGTAAAGCCGCGGAACCGGTAGTAATATGACCGAGAGATAACCAAATTTGAATCATAGAAATAATTGCCAGATACATTTTTTTGTATGACAGAGAAAAGAGAGTCTTTGAATTCGGAACGCTCAACAATCACATTTGCATTGTATCCTGAAGCCCAACTTATTTTCACCTTGGACTCAGACATCGATTGTACAGAAATATTACTGGGGCCTCCAAAATAAAAGTTATCTGGCGGACCAATCTCTTCAACCGGAAGTTTGCAGCCGGCTAAAAGCAATACGAGCAACGAAACATATGATATTTTAACCCGATCCATCGACTGATATAGTATGTTTACGGTTCAATTACTAGTTGCAGTACTCACAAAACAAGGTGCCACCTAACAACCTCGTAGCCACCGCCGTATCCCTTGCCCACCGATCAACTGCTTATTAATTCATTTTCTGTTTTAGTTTCTTCTCTGTTTTTAAGTCCAACTCCCCTTTTCGTGGCGGGCTGGTTTACGTTCGCTTGAGCGACCTGTTAGCCGCAAAATAATTATTTTTTGTAAACATCATAATAGTCGGACAATATTTCACGCCACTTGATCAATTTAGTGTTGAATTCTGAGAACTCTTTCGAGGTAGCAATCTTACATTCATTTATATAATATCCATCGGACTTGCCTTTGAGTTCAATTAAGATATCAACAGGAGTTTTTTGAGGACCAAGAAAATATTGACTTCCGAGCGTTACTTCTTTCCACAAAGAAATATCTAAAGGGTCTTTCCAATCCTTTTCATCGCCGTCCGGTAATGCATACTCTGCGGTTTGTATTAGATCAACATAAGCTGCAAGAGCATTTTGATTCTTGATGCCATCGGGAATCAATATCTCCTTATTGTTCAGATTGTTATCATCAAATAAAATCCTATAAGGCAATGCTGGACAAGTAAACCAAACGTCTTTACATTCCAATCGATAGTAATTTATTACATGATCATCTTTTACTTCTGGTATTTCAGGACGGACGCTTCTGTCGGAAGGTAAATCACTTAGGATTAATTGCAGTGCGGGGATAATTCCACTGATTAAATTGAGTTCTTGAGTATCCCATGTGGATTCTCCTTTCCATAAAAGAAACCCTTCTTTGTTTGATAGTTCAATAGATATTGTATGGGTATAGGATAAAACCTGATCGAGTGTTTGAGCACTGACTGTTGATGCACGAGAAGACAAAAAACCAATAGCTCTCGCAATACTAACACCAAGACCAGATGTTGCCCCTGCACCAGTATTTGTTGAGATTCCATATACTTGCAAATTTGTCGAAGCAACAGTTGAGGAATAGTTCATTTTGTCATTTCGAACTGTTCTATATGATAGTTTGACAAGATAATCATATGTTCCGTTGTCAGTGGTAAAACCTCGTCGCTTCAATAACTGGGACAAAGAATATCGCAGCTTACTAGCGGTTAATTCTTCGTTACCGAGTAATGGAGAAGTATTCCCAGAAACTTCAACTTTTATGGATTTAGTTGGATCTATAACTTGATTAGATTTTAGAGAACGAATCCAAGGTTGCGAAACACGAAGTGATGGAACAGTCGTGCAACCACATATTAACAGTATGGCAAAAAACAAAATTGATTTATAACACTTTATCATTTTTACCTCCAAATTATGCTGCCTTATTGTGGGCTAACTGGAACTAAGCTGCGGCAATGTGCCGCTGGATCATCGTAGCTTGATCGCGCGTGTGATGATGCGTTTAGTTGTCATCTCTTGCGTCCTGTTTTGTCTTTTGGTGAACTCATATCGCACGGCGGAAAAAGCACGCCGTATTTTCCGTCAGTTTGAGCGACTTAGCCGGCCAGCACGTCGTCACCATAAGGCTTTAAGAGTACACTTGTCTTACAAGTGTAACGAGCGCCGCAGGGATTTGTTGATCTTGGAGTGTTTCAAAATGGTCGACCGCTGCCAGGGCTTTTCCTTTTTTCTCCCCTTGTCCTCTTGGTACGCCAGCGAACTGCTCGATGTCTGTCGGAACGACGAAGACTCCTCCAAGATTTGCATCTATCAGATGTTGAATGTCGGTGTTTAGTTGGAACGTCTGTGTTTTTTGCCTGACTTTGTCTGGGTCCCAATCAGCCGGTATTGGATTTGGTAATGGGTCTTCATCGTGGACGATAAAGTACTTAAGTTGGAACGCGTTTAGAATTTCAACATAGAGGGGAATGTTATGTTTGCTGCCGCAATCGATGATTGAAACGTTGTAATCAAAACAGTTTAGTCTCGACGCGAGATAGGGTAGGATCGTTTTTTCTGTTTCCCCTTCAACTAAAACAACCTTTCTGGCAAAAAACATCTCGCCTCGGTCTGGGTTGATCCAAGCTGCCATATGAAATCTCTTCTTTCTATCCTGAAGAGCCTGGCCAGCAAAAAGGTCTCTGGCGCACTGACGAACGCTTGTTCCAATGGCAATTGATGGCTTCTGAATAATTGCTATGCCGCGATACTGCTCAAGATTTACAAAATGGGTAGAATGCGTACAAATCAGAACCTGATGCTCAGACGTTTGGGAAAGAGTGCGAAGTGAATCGTAAAGGAGTCGCTGAGCCTGGGGGTGAAGAAAGAGCTCTGGTTCTTCGAACGCAAATATAACGGATTCCGATGCGATTCTTGCGCGAGGAGTTTGGGCTGCAGGATTAGATCTGAGAGTTGATGACCATGCGCGAATAAGAGAAAATATTAACGCGCGCTGCAGGCCATGACCTTTTCGTTCTGCTTGCGTTTTTAGACCATCGTCTAACCAGATTTCAGTTCCAAGCTCGAATACCTTTTTGACGTCAGGAGGAGTGACAGTAATTGAAACATCAACTCCCCAAGTTGTAAGTTCGGATTTTATGAGACGTTCAAGTCGGATGAGTTCGGTTTCGTTTTCTGCGGTGATTTCAGCGGGGCGGTCATTCAACGTCCCGACTAGTTCTGTTAAACGGGTCTGCAATTTTGTGAAACGAGGATCCCGTGAAGTCATTTCGGCGATTGCTCTCTGAAGTAGCCGACCGAATGTGGAAGTGCCAGTTGTTTTAGTTTCTTCCTCAAGGTCTCGGACTGCTGGAATAAGGAAAAAATCGGGAAGGGTGCCACCTGCAATATTTTTGATACCTAGCAGTGGACTGGTCTCTAAAGTTTCATCAAAAGTAAGCGTCGCAGAGTTAGTCAAGATATATTGAGATTGAAACTCAATGATTTTGTCTTTAGAGACTCGACCCGATCCTTGTAACAAAGGTGCTAGTTCTGGAACGTGATTGACTTCCTCAGTTATCGCCTCTCTAGTTTTGAGCCTATCGAATGCTTCGTCCCTAAGCCACCAGATGTTCGGTTGCCTTATGTAGCCTCGATATCCAGTTTCGACATCTCCAGTGTCAGTTATAGTAGCCCATTTCTGAATCTTGATTGAATTTGTTGGACTGACATACTTTAGGAATGTCGTTTTTTCTTGGGCAGTGAGGTCGGTGAATTCGACCTCCACTGTAGCGGTGTTGTCACCGGCAGCACGATTGGAGAAGAAATCTTGAGACGAGATTTTGAATCCAGGTGAAAGGAAAAAATCCAATGCAGCGAGAAGATTTGACTTACCATGATTGTTTGGACCGAGCAGCGTTGTGAAGGGCCCGAGTTCGAGATCCAAAGTTCGGATGCTGCGAAAGTTGACTATTTTAGCGTGCTTGAGCCTCATTGGAATCTCCGATATATATTTTCTGGCCGGCTAACTATTAATTATACTGCACGTTATTCGTGCCTAAAGTACATAGATATGCACGCTTGTGCATATCTATGTACCGGTTTCTTTGTTTGCTTTCAAATTTGTGCGTTTCTAAAAATAGGGTCTGCATAACTATGTACCATTCCTTGTTCAATCTAACAAGCCGCCTGATTCAGTTTCTGTTCCTTTTCGTTTCAAACCTCGTCAACCATTTTCTCCGTCAAGCATCATCCACAATAATGCACTGAGACATACACGGCGAAGTTTTTATTCGTCGTGCAAGCAAACATCCTATCACAGCCGAACACCATCGGCATCATGGGGGAAAAAATCTAAGAGAATCTGGGGCTATTCTCTTCCCGCCGGTTACAGGCAGGTTTACCTAAAACAATGGTTTCATCTTACCCTTTCTTTTTCACAATGTCAATATGTTTCCCCAAAATTCTTCGCCGCGCTCACTCCAAACGCCCCTTGCTCCTTACTGCCTGCTCATCTTCTACAAGTTCACGTCATCGCTCTCATTCGTAATTGCCAATTCCTAATTCATAACTGACTTTCTGCCACACCTCCCTGAACACTTCCATAAAAATCTTCCAAAACCGGCTCTTTGCTCTCATTTCGTTGTTTTTGGCAATTCAGGCAGCCTTCTAACTCATCCAATCGGTCTTCTAAGCCTTCCAATCGGTCTTCTGAACTCTCCAATCGGCGTTCTAACTCCTATAATCGGTCTTCTATGCCTTCTGATCGGTCTTCTAACTCTTTCGCTCAGTCTTCTAACCCATCCAATCGGTCTTCTATGCCTTCTAATCGGTCTTCTAACTCTTCCGCTCAGTCTTCTAACTCTTCCAATCGGCCTTCTAAACCTTCCGCTCGGTCTTCAAACTTTCCACGCAGTCTTCTGAAAAGCCGGGGCAACCCTCCCGGAAATAAAAGGCGCCCCGGAAAACCGGAGCGCCTTGCGGAAGATACTATTTTCCCTCTCCTCGCAGGTGAGCATGCGTGTGGGGTCAGCAATCCGATAGCTCTGAGTAATTGGCTTGCTTGCCAACATCACTCTCTCGCCGTCCCGTTCATAAAATCCATCGGAAGCATCGGCAGCGGCTCGCCGTTGTGCTCAAGCCGGAACTTCAGGTACTCCACCGTTGCATCCTTCTTCACATCAATGCCGAAAAGCCGCGGCGCAAATACATCAAGATTGAACAAGCCCATCGCCGGATACTCGACGATCTTCACTTCTTCTTTCCGAGCAATTCCCGCTTTCGCTTTGGCAATTGCAATAGCATCCGAAAGCCCGCCGAGCACATCCACTAACCCATTCGCTTCTCCGTCGTACCCGGACCAGACTCTTCCCTGCGCAATCGTTTCGATGTCGTCGAATTTTTTCTTTCTTCCGTCAGCAACTTTCTGTACAAAATCTTTGTAAAGAGTTTTGATGCTGTGCTCCATCTTTCCCCGCTCGTTGTCGGTAAGATTTCTGTCCGGCAGCGTCAGCCCGAAGAACGGCATTGTCATTCCGAAGCCGAGGTCTGCATGCTCGCCCGCTTTCACAAAGTCGGTGGAGATGCCGAGCGATTCTTTCGCGCTCTTATTATAAAGCCATCCGCCGATAACGCCGATGGAGCCGGTAATCGTATTCGGCGCCGCAACAATCGTGTCGGCGTACATCGAAAGCCAGTAGCCGCCCGATGCCGCAACATATCCCTGCGAAACGATGACGGGCTTTTTTCCTTTCGCTTTCTTCAGTGCTTCGGCAATATAGTCCGATGCCATCGCATCGCCGCCGGGAGAATCAACACGGAGAACAATTCCTTTCACGCGCGGATCGTCAACCGCCGCATTCACATCTTTCACCAAACGCCGCGCTGTAATTCCTTCATCCATCGCACACGCGCCGAGCGCGTAGATAACGGCAATGCGCGGTGGTTCGCCCCAGCGGTTATCCGACGGCAGACGGTTTTGCGCAAGCATGAACGAAGGCACCATGTGCTGGCCGCCGCCGTCCAGCATCTTCACCATCTTTTCTACCACGTCCCATCTGCCGATTGTGTCTACCAGTCCCGCATCGCGCGCATCGTTGGGAAGGAAAAGAGTTTTGTCGTTGATTAAAGAATCGAACTGCGCGGAAGAAAAATTCCTCGATGCACAGATGTCGTCTTTTGCTAGGCGGTAATCGTCGTCAACTAATTTCTGCCGCTGTTCCCGGTCGGCGTCAGACATGCTATCGCGCGAAAATGTTTCATCAGCAGATTTGTATTTGAAGTATCTCCATTCGTCAAAACCGATTCCCAATTTTTCCAGCGATCCTTTGAGATACATTCTTCCCATCATGAATCCCTGCAGCATCAGCATACCGCTCGGGTCCATCACAATTTTGTCCGCCACGGAAGCAAAATGATATTCATTAATGCCGCCGCGATCAATAAAAATGATCACGTGCTTTCCCGCCGCTTTGAATTCCTTCAGCTTCTCTCTCAGTTCCCACAACATTTCCTGATTCGCATTCATGCCGGACGTGTTGATCGCAATTCCCGAAACCGCCGGATCATTTTTCGCAGCATCAACAGCATCGAGCACGCTGAGCAGCGTTTTGCTATTGTCGAACAAAACGTAGCGCTGGTATTTGATCGGACCATAAAGATTCAGATCGAGATATTCTTTTTTCTTGACGAAGTACGACTGAAAAATATTTCTGTCATACGCGCCTATGCGGAGGCCGTACGTGTTGTAAGTGTACTTGCCGGATTCATCGTACTGCGCCTGCGATTCAATTCCGATTGCGCCGAGGCTGATTTGCAATCCTGCCGTAATTGCTTTGGTATCAAAGTATCGTGCGGTGGCGCGGATACCCGGCGCAAATTCTACCGCCGCTCCCGCGCTCCATTTGGGAAAAGATGAGACGCGGTATTCTTCCATCGAGTAATCGGCAAACAGTGCAAGCAACTCGTTGCCGAACGGGCGGACTGCTGCGTCAATAACGCCTTCCTTGTCCGTGCCGTGCAGCGCCGCCGTGCCGATCAATCCTAACGATGCATACACGCTTGGGCGAAACAGCGCTCCGATTCTGATAATGTTCGAATAATCTTTGAACGGCTCATCGGAATTTGTCCAGCCGTACGTCATTCCCACGCTCGCGGCGCGGTTGCCGCTGCCGAGCGAAATCCTGTAATCGGTCGTGTAAAAGATGGGACCTCTTTGCTTCACAGCACCAAACCCGAAATGAGGAACCGCTGCAAAGATGCCCAGCCGGTTTACATTACCGATATAAGAAAGCGGGTTCGACCACGTGACAAATAAGTCGGGAAAATCAAGAGAAGTGAGCAGTGCCGGATTATCGAAGCCGTACAATCCGTACTTCATCGCACCCGGTGACGTCATCGAAAAATCATTTTGATAATATGAAGAATGAATTGTCGGCTGGGCAGAAAGAAAAGAGATCGCAGCGAGATTCAGAAGGAAAAACAATTTCGAGCGGAACATAATTACCTCCGACTGAGTAAGAATAGTTTAGAATTATTACCCCTGAAGACTCAGCCAAAGTACGAGATATAGGGCGATTTTGCAAATTGCCAAAGCGAGATGGAATCTCTCTCTACAGCTTCCGAGAAGAAATTATAACCCTGTTCTTATCTTCATCGTCGAGAGAAAATGAGAGACGATGATCGCTTTCTGAAATACTGTCCGGAGAAATTCCGGTATCAACGGCACGGGCACGGATTTCTTCAACTGTGTTTCTGTCCGGTACTTCAACGGAAAAAGAAATTAGCCCGACAGCATCATCAGGCGGCGGAGGCGCGCCGTTTCCTGCCCACACATTCACACCGATGTGATGATGATAACCGCCCGCTGAAAGAAACAAAGCACCCGGATATGTCCGCTGCGTTACATCCATTCCTAAAATTCCGTTATAGAATTTCTCTGCTTTGCCGAGATTGGAAACATGAAGATGCACATGGCCGACGTCCGTACCCGGATCAATGCCGTCCCATTTTGATGATGTGCCGTGAGCTTCAGCCCCAACGGGACTTTCAGCAAGAAGATTTTCAACATCAAGCTGAAGTGATCCCATCGCTATCTGATCGCCGCTCCACTTCCATTCCGTGCGCGGACGGTCAACGTACAATTCAATTCCGTTATTATCCGGATCGGCAAGATACAATGCTTCGCTCACAATATGATCGGCAAACCCCTGAAACTGCCAACGATGGTTCAACAAATTCCAGAAAACTCCGGCAAGCGCACGGCGATTTGGAAAACGAATTGCCACATGATACAAACCTGTTGTATGCGGCGGCTTAGGCTGCGCGCCGGCGTGTTCAGTCAGGAGAATAATTGCCGGAGATTTTCCTGCCGCAGAAAGTTCAACCGTTGAACTGTTGCGGCTAATTTCCTTGAAGCCAAGAAGCTCTCTATAGAAGTGAAGCGAGCGTTCAAGATTTGAAACCCGCAGATGAACATTTCCTATATGTGTTTCCGGCGGAAGGCGATATGTGTTCATAGCCGCTCCTTTTTTTTGCTGCAATGTTTTTTCGTCACAACAAGATTATTCTGCCCGAAACAGTTTTGAATCAACGCTCAGCTTTCCGGGTCCAAGCAAAAACACCGCCAATGAAATAACCAGCAACGTAAGTGGAAATTCAAATCCGCTTGGAGCGAAAAATCCGTTCTTCAAGTGCACTGCGAGAATAGCAACCGCCATATCAATTGCCAGACCGGCAGCAAAGATGCGTGTTACAATTCCCAACAGCATTGCAAATCCGCCGAGAAATTCTGTAAAGCTTGCGACGTAAGCAAGAAACACCGGAATGTGCATCTTGGACACAAAGAATTGCGTGGTGGTCGCAAGTCCGTACCCGCCGAAAATGCCGAGCACCTTTTGCGATCCGTGCGCAATGAATACCGCCGCAAGAACGAGGCGCAAAATAAAAACCGGATACGACTCGTCAAGAAAAGGTTTTGTGAACTGTTTCATTGTCTTCGTTTCCTTTCTCTTCCAAGATTACTTTTGACGAATGAATTCAAGATTCAACGTGATTTCGACCGTCTTCCCAACAAGTAAACCTCCCGCTTCGATTGTTTGGTTCCACTGCAATCCGAAATCGAAGCGATTGATGTTCGTTGTTCCTTTGAACCCTGCGCGCAGGTTTCCCCACGGATCAACCGCCTGCCCGAAAAATGTTGTGTGGATTTCTACCGGTTTTGTGACACCGTGAATTGTAAGATCGCCTTTCACTGCATAACGATCGTCATCCATCTTCTCAAACGACCGGCTGGTGAAAGAAAGCTCCGGATATTTTTCAACATCAAAAAAATCCGCCGACGCAAGATGCTTGTCGCGGTCAGAATTTTCAGTGGTGATGCTGCCCGCTTTGATTGATGCAGTAATTTCGCTTCCGGAAAAATCTTCAGCGTGTTGGGTAAGTGTCACGTCGAACTCTTTAAACTTTCCCGTCACTTCAGCAATAACCATGTGGCGAATTGAAAACTGCATATTGCTATGCGATGGATCTGTTTTCCATGTCACAATCTTATTGGCAGCACTTTGTGCAATGGACTGTTCAAGAATTTCTAAATTGTTGGTACTCATTGGTGTACTCCTTATTATTATATGAATGTTGTTAGTTCAAATTAAATTTCTTTTGCTTTTCGATAATTACCGAAGGCGATGAAACACCCCAATGACTTTCAAAAACAAAATCTTTTAAGGGTTTTCGCTTACGAATTGCAGTTGGCTGAGATTTTGTTTCATCAAAATATCCAACCGCAAGAACCGCTATCGGCTCAAATCCCTGCGGCACAGAAAATTCTTCCTTGATTTTTTCACGCGAAAATCCACCCATCTGATGCACATGTAATCCAAGCGCCGTCGCCTGAAATGTCAGATGTGCCGACGCTGCGCCAAGGTCGTACAAAGCGTGATGATTTGTTCTGCCATCAACTTCAAAGTTTTGTTTTGCAAGAGACACGATAAGTACCGGCGCATGCTGCGCCCACTCCTGATTGCGCGGCGCAAGCGCATTGAGAATGCGTTCGAAGTCGGTTGGATTTTCTTTTGCTGCAACAATGTACGCCCACGGTTGTTCATTGAACGACGACGGTGTACTTTGTGCCGCTTGAAACAGCGCTGAAAGCTTTTCACGTTCAACACCGAGAGGAGAAAAATCACGCGGGCTCCATCTCCGTTGAATCAACTCATGAACCGGAATACTTCCCGTTTCATTCTTTCGTAAAATCACAAACACCACCTTTCATTTGAATTACAACATTTTGAATTTAAAATACCGATGCAAAAAAAATTAGACTTTCTCTTGCAACGCCGTACCGAGCTTGCGCAAGAGTTTCGATAATTCCCGTTGCTCATCTGAAGTAAGCACGGAGGAAATCTCGGCTACAAACGCTGCATGTTTCTTAAAAGTATCATTAAACAACTTTGTGCCTTTTTCAGTAAGGCGCACAGTGATAGTTCTGCGATCATCACTATCTCTTACCCGCTCAACATATCCTTCCCGCTCCAAATTATCCACGACAACAGTAACATTGCCGCCGCTCACAAGCATTTTTCCACAAAAATCGCCAATCTTCATCGGTCCAAGATGGCCAAGCGTTTCAAGCAAACCAAACTGGGGCTGTGTCAAGCCATAGCTCGCAATATCCTTGCCTGTTAATCTGTTAAACGTTGAAAAAGCCCGGGCTAATTTCACCCACATGCTTAACGCCAGATCAGCTTTTTCGCCGTATTGTTTTGTTGTATTCATTTGTCTTTATTTCAAACTTAAATAGTTTCAATTCAAATATAACATATTAAAAATCATTTGTCAAGGACTTTTTTAAGATTTCTTTGTGGCAAAAATACTTGAATCAATCGTGTTTGAATATCTTGCCTCATTCTGCAGAAAATATTATTGCGAAACAAGGCAAAAATTCATATATTCATACACGAGTTTAAAAATGGAAAGAAAGGAATCACAGTTATCATGGCTAAAGTTTGTGAAATATGCGGTAAGAAACCGATGACCGGTCACCATGTCAGCCACGCCAATAACAGAACTCCACGCCGCTGGCTTCCAAATTTACAGGAAGTGCGCGCTATCGTAAATGGCTCCGTGCAGCGAGTACGGGTTTGCAGTTCGTGCCTGAAAGCAGGAAAAGTTCAAAAAGCTGTGTAAGAAAAATTTGACTCTCAAAAAAGGTCATCACATGATGACCTTTTTTGTATGTGCGCCCCGCCTCTTTTTTCTTCTGACATAATTTCTTACCTTAAAGCATTATGTCACCACCCAATCAATTGACACTTGTTCGCGTCATCCTGACTCCAATTTTTGCTTTCTTACTCGTGTCAGATTCACCGACGAATAAACAATTCGCGCTGTTCGTGTTTATTATTGCCGCACTCACGGATTGGTACGACGGCTGGGTGGCGCGGCGCTGGGGCTACGTAACGCGCTGGGGAAAATTTTTTGATCCGCTTGCGGATAAAATCCTTACGTCCACAGCCTTCATCATGTTTGTATGGATCGGCTATGCCGATGCTTGGATGGTCTGGATCATTGTTATGCGCGATTTCCTCGTTACGCTGCTTCGCTCGTATGCCGAATATAAAGAGAAGCCGGTCGATACCAGCAAGTTCGCTAAAACAAAAACTTTTGTGCAACTCGTCGTTATTTATCTTTTCCTTATTGCGTATGTTGTTCGAAATTCTCCGACACTGCACAGCATTGCCGGAAATATTGCAGAGTATATCGTGAAACGGGAAGTGACGTTCAGCACAATGTTGATCGTTACATTCCTCACCACATGGACAGGAATTTTGTACGCGGTTCATAATTGGCAAACCATTAAAGAGCTTTTTACTCCACATGCTCGAACCGCTGAATCAGAGTAACATCGACGCCACAGCTTCATCTCCCGCAGTTTCTCCTCTGACAAAAATTTTTGCCTCCGCTTTGTACACAGGATTTTCACCTGTTGCCTCAGGAACCGCCGGATCGCTGATTGGACTACTGATTTATTTTCTTCCGTCATTCGAGAAAACGTTTGTCATTCTTCCGCTTTCATTTATCGTGCTTGTGCTGGGTGCATTCGCTGCGAAGAAAATGGAAACTGCATACGGACCTGATCCGCGGCAAGTGACAATTGATGAGGTTCTTGGAATGTGGATAAGTTTGCTTTTTCTTCAAAAGACAATTATGATTGCCGTCCTCACGTTCATTATCTTCAGAATTATGGATATTATTAAGCCATGGCCAGCTCGATTTTTTGACAAACGCAGCGGAGGTTGGAGCATCATGCTGGATGATGTTGTGGCGGGAATCTATACAAATCTGCTGCTTCAGATTTGTCTGTTCTTTTTTACATAAGAAAGTTTTTGAGAAATTCATGAACGGTGAAATCATTACGATAGGCGATGAGTTGCTTATCGGACAAGTTATCAATACAAATCAGGCATTTATCGCCGAGCAGTTGAACAGCGTTGGAATCTATGTCGAACATATGACAACTGTCGGCGACAATCTTACGCTCATCCTTGATGCATTCACTACCGCAATGTCACGCTCAAACGTTGTGTGTATAACCGGCGGACTTGGTCCCACGCACGACGACATTACAAAGCAAGCACTGTGCAAGTTCTTCAACACTGATTTTGTTGTTCATCAACAAACCTTGAATAAAATTAAAGCGCTTTTTCAACAAAGAAATCTCCCTTTAACACAAGCGAGCGCAGATCAGGCATTGGTACCGCGCGGATGCACTGTGTTGGAAAACCCAATCGGCAGCGCACCGGGAATGTTGTTTGAATACCATTCAACTGCAGAAGAAAAATATCTCATCGCAATGCCGGGCGTACCATTCGAAATGGAAAAGATCGTCGCAGACAGCGTCATTCCTTTTTTCAAAAAGAAAAACTTCTCGTCAATTGTACGGCATCGCACGCTGAAAACAACCGGCATCAGCGAATCTGTTCTCTCTGAAAAATTAGGCAGCATTCAGGAAATTACCGGCACGGATGGCTCTTTAACGCTGGCATTTTTGCCAAATCCATTCGGCACAAAACTTCGTCTCACTGTTCGTGAACACTCCATCGAAGCTGCCGAACAAAAACTATCGCATGCTGAAACGCTGATCCGTTCAAAAGCAGAGAAATATATTTACAGTTCAAGCGAGCTTGAATTGGAAGATGTCATTGGCGAACTTTTCCGCAAACGAAAACTCACGCTCGCAACAGCCGAATCCTGTACCGGCGGAATGATCGCCAATCGCATCACGAATGTTTCAGGAAGTTCGGAATATTTTCTCCGCGGATATGTTACGTACAGCAATATTTCAAAAACAGAATTGCTTTCGGTTGATGAAAACATCATTGCAGAGTATGGAGCTGTCAGCCGCGAAGTCGCTGAAGCAATGGCGTCCGGCGCGCGCACAAACGCAAAATCCGATATTGCAATTTCCACAACCGGCATTGCCGGACCTGCAGGCGGAACTCCCGAAAAACCGGTTGGACTTGTGTGGATCGGTTACGCTGACCGCGAAATTACTTTTGCGATGAAATTCAATCTCGGCGATCATCGTCTGCGATTTAAGGAAAGAGCAAGCCAAGCCGCGCTTGAATTGCTGAGAAGAAAACTTTCGAGCATTCCAATTCAAGAATGAAGCCTCACACAGTAAAAACCAGAACATTTCTCGGAATTTTTCCTCCGGAAGAAATCCAAACCGAGCTCGTGAACATTCAAGCAGAGTTAAAAAAAGAGCCATCGCCGGTTCGTTGGGAGCCGCCGGAAAAACTTCATATCACGATGAAATTTCTCGACGGCCTCACTTCTCAGCAGCTTGAAGAACTCTCCCGGCATTTGCCTGAGGCATTGAAAAAATTTTCTTCATTTGAAATTACACTGACGCAAGCAGGCTGTTTTCCACTGAAAAAATCCCCGCGTGTCTTTTGGGTTGGTTCTGAACAAAATGCGAACACAGCGTTGGTAGAATGCTTTCGAACAATCGAATCCGCGTGCGCTGCACTTGGTTTTGCAAAAGACGAGCATCCGTTCCATCCCCACATCACTCTCGGACGAACAAAAGGAATTGTCTCCAACAACTTGATAAAGACCCTTGAAAGTATTACTTTTGAACCATTAAAGTTCCGTTGCGCGGAAATTGCCGTTATGAAAAGTACGCTCACGCAAAGGGGCTCAATCTATTCGAACTTAACGAAATTCCCATTGCCATTATAGGAGAAAGTTATGTCAGAGGACAAAGAAGCAAAGTTGCAGGCGTTGAAAATTGCGATCGACCAAATCGAAAAGCAGCATGGAAAAGGATCGATCATGAAAATGGGCGAAGGTCCCATTATGAAAATTGATTCTATTTCGACCGGCTCCATTTCTCTCGACGCCGCGCTTGGCATCGGAGGCATTCCGCGCGGAAGAGTCATCGAGATTTACGGACCGGAATCTTCCGGCAAAACAACAATCTGCCTTCACATTATTTCTGAAGCACAACGCCACGGCGGCCTCGCCGCATTTGTCGATACCGAACATGCTCTCGATATGGGATACGCAAAGAAATTAGGCGTCGACACAAATAACCTTCTTCTCTCCCAGCCGGAATACGGCGAGCAGGCTCTTGAAATTGTTGAAACACTTGTCCGCAGCGGCGCGCTCGATGTCATCGTGATCGACTCGGTTGCCGCTCTGACACCGCGGGCAGAAATTGAAGGCGAGATGGGCGATCCTTCAATGGGCGTGCAAGCCCGGTTAATGTCGCAGGCGCTGCGAAAATTAACATCTGCCATCAGTAAATCGAAAACATCGGTCATCTTCACCAACCAGCTTCGCATGAAGATCGGCGTGATGTTCGGAAACCCGGAAACAACGACCGGCGGCAACGCGCTGAAGTTTTATGCGTCTGTCAGAATGGATATACGCCGCATCGAAGCAATCAAAGACGGCACCAATGTCATCGGCAACCGGACACGAGTGAAAGTCGTCAAAAACAAAGTGGCGCCGCCGTTCCGCGAAGCCCTGTTTGATATTTTTTATAACGAAGGAATTTCAAAATTGGGCGACTTGATTGATGTGGCGGTTGAACATAACATCATCGTGAAAAGCGGTTCGTGGTTTTCGTACAAAGAAGAACGGATTGGCCAGGGCAGAGATGCGGTGAAAGCATATCTCACTGCTTCTCCAAAAACTGCGGAAGAAATTCTTCACGAGGTGCGGAAAAAATTAGGCTTGAACGACGATAAAGAATCCCCGGCGCCGGCAAAACCAGCAGCCCCTGCACCGGCGAAACAACCTGAAGCACATCCGGCAAAGAAAACCACAAAATAATTTTGACAGCGCGCCATGCACATAACGAAAATCGAACGCCAAAAAAAGGACCCGTCGCGGCGTTCCGTTTTCATTGACGGAGAATTTGCATTTGGAGTGAGCCTTGACGGGCTTGTTCAGTTTTCGTTGTACGAAGGACGCGAACTCTCAAACACAGAAAGCGAACAGCTTCAGCAATCGGTACAGGAAGACGATGCAAAACGAACTGCGCTGAAATATCTTTCGCGACGCCCGCGCACCGAAAAAGAAATCGCTGACTATCTTGCAAAGAAAAAATATGATCATTCAACCGCGCAGCGTGTCATCGGAAAGTTAAACGGCTTACATCTGCTGGATGATTCGGAATTCGCACGGATGTTTTGCCGCGATAAAATTCTGAGAAAGCCTGTGGGAGAACGAGTTCTCCGCAGCGCACTGTTGAGAAAAGGCGTAAACAAAGAAATTATCGATGCGGTGATGCCGGAATTCTTTTCATACGATGCTGAACGTGAACTGGCGCTCACTGCCGGTAAAAAACAGTACACAAAACTTCTGCGCTCACGGTCACGCATAGAAAAACTCCAACTAAAAAACCGGCTGTTCAATTTTTTACTCCACCGCGGATTTGACTTCGACACGGTGCAATATGTTGTCCGACAACTAATCGCTGAAAAACAATCCCAAAGGGATTTCCAATGAGCAATTTCTTCACCCGCCGCCCGTGGAAAGTATTCGTTGTTACCATCTCCATCTCTGCACCGATCTTCATTCTTTCATTATTCGATCAGGTCTTCTATCTGCTGGTGATGTCGTTCGCACTAACGATGATCCTCAAGCCGCTTGTGGATTATTTGGAGAACCGGCAAATTCCCCGCGGCGCGGCAATCATCGGAATTTATCTTGTCCTCGCAGGAATCGTTGTCGTCGGACTTACAACAATTTATCCGATCATCGTTGCTCAGGTTTCGAATCTTTCAACGTCATTTGATGATCAGCACCTGACGAACATGATAAAACAACTCGGGACTTCTATTTCAGAAAAAATTCCATTCTTGAAACCTGAAGAAGTTGCTGCGAAGCTCAATGCGGCACTCACAAACATGACTGCACAGGCGGAAGGATTGCTCACCAGCGCGATCAGCGTTATTGCTTCGCTGGTCATTGTTCCGTTCCTTACTTTTTTTCTTCTGCTCGACTATTACAAAATGCAGAAAGCGTTCATTGAAAATGTGCCGAATAAATATTTCGAGATGGCTTTGAACGTCATCCACAAACTTGAAGTGCAAATAAGTAAATACATTCAGGGAACGGTGATCGAATCATCTGTTGTCGCAATACTCTATGTTATTTCCTATTACATCATCGGCGTTCAGTATGCAACGGTGCTCGGTATTTTTGGCGGCGTGATGAACATTATTCCGTTCGCCGGGCCGTTTATCGGGGCCGTGCCGGTGATACTTGTTTCCATTATCCAATACGGCGATCTTTCAAAACTGATTCCCGTTATTATTTCAACAATTGTCGTCCAGCAAATTGATCAATTGTTCGTTCAACCGACAGTGTTTAGCAAAGTCATGAGCATTCACCCGCTGACAATGTTCGTCGTCATTCTTATCGGCGGACAATTGCTTGGCGTTATGGGAATGGTACTTTCCATTCCGATCTATACTATCATTTTGGTGACAGCGCGAGAAACGAACTGGGGTTTGAAAAATTATAGGATCACACAGTAATGTCTCATATTGTTTTTGATATTGAAACGCTCGGCGCACCGCTCGAATCCTTCGATGAAACAAGCCAGCACTATCTGACAAAATTTGCCGACACGGAAGAAAAAATTGAAGAGGTTCGCCGCAATCTTAATCTTCATGCATTAACGGCTCAGGTAATTGCAATTTCATTGCTGAATCCCGATTCATCGATGGGAAAAGTTCTTTTCCAATCCGACAAAAAGGAAGAGTTCATGTCGGAGGACGGACTCGTGCAATTCAAGTCTGGAAGCGAACAGGATATTCTGGAAGAGTTCTGGAAATTAATCACATCGTACAATCAGTTTATCACATTCAACGGACGCGCGTTTGATTGTCCGTTTCTCATGATTCGTTCGGCACTCATCGGCATTCGCCCGACGCGAAATCTGATGCCGTACCGGTACGATGCACAAATTCATTGCGATCTTCTCGAACAGCTTACGTTCTACAATACAACAAGGAAATTCAACCTTGACTTCTTCTGCAAATCGTTCGGCATTGAAAGTCCAAAAAATGGCGGCATCACCGGACTTGACATGCGCGAATTATTTGAGGCAAAACGATTTCACGATATCGCTGAATATTGCTTGGGCGACACAAAAGCAACGGCAGAGTTGTATCGCCGATGGAATAATTTTCTCAATTTTTCAGAAAAATAATTTCAAAGCAAGATTGCTCTAAAACAGCAAAGCCTCCACTGAAGGAGGCTTTGCTGTTTTAGATGGAAAAATGTTAACGCTAAGAAAATTTACCTCGGCAATTTTCTGTACCGTTTCGCAAACTCGTTATAAATCGCCGCTGCGGCAAAAAGTTTCAGCAGATCCCACCAAGAGAAAATAAGAAACCCGCTGACGAACGCTTCAGAAAAATTGTGGGTGAAACCGGCATACAGGAAAAGCGTTCCACACGCAAAAATCACCACAAGTCCGATTGCCATTGAAAGAAGAGTCCAGAGGTAACTTCGTTTTATCTCAACGAGATAACCAATAATGACCGAACCAAGAACAAAGCCGATGAGGTAGCCGCCGGTTACGCCGCTGAAAAGAGAAAGTCCCGCCGCACCGCCTGCAAAAACCGGAACGCCAACCGCTCCTGCTGCCAAATACAAAGTCTGGCTTAGCGCGCCGTTTCTGCTTCCCAAAAAAGAAGCACCAAGTAAAATAAAAAAAGTTTGAAGCGTGTACGGCACGGGAGTGTGCGGTATTTCAAACTGCGCGCCAAGCGCTGTCAATGCGGCGAAGGAAAAAATCCATCCTGCTTGTGCTGCAACGGACGAATGTCCGGCATCAAGAGAATCTGCCAGCGCCACAGACCATGTTCTACGTACAGTTTCCATTCTGACTCCTTATGATAAATTCTTATGAAACCATGTTGATGTTAATTCAAGCACGCGCGTCATGTTCGGGCTTTCTTTTTTGTACGGATGTCGCGCACCGTACATGTGTCCAGATCCTTCAAGAAAAATTATTTCCGCCTGCGATTTATCCGACGCGTCGTACAATGCTTCTGCTTCTCGTATTGGCACCGCCATATCAGCGGTACCTTGAATAATAAGGAAAGGTTTATGTAATTGCTCAACAGCGTTCAAAATATCAAATCGTTCCGCGTTATTGTCAAGATCATCAAGGAACGCTGTTGTCATTCTGAAAATGCTCAGCGCGTTCATTGAAGGAAGTTCGACATATCCTTTCTCGCGCCATCTCTGCTTTTGTTCTTCTGAGTAGCGATCAAAATGTGAGATCGTTGACCAACCGCTTACCGCTTTAATTCGTTCGTCTTCTTTCGCTTTGATAATTGCAACACCGCCGCCGCGCGAATGCCCGATAATGCCAATCTTGCTGCGATCAACCGGTACATCTGAAAAATGATTTTCAACTATTGCATTTAGAATTGCATCAACGTCTTCCAACTCCCGGCTGATGGTGTTCACTGAAAATTTTTCTCGCTCCGAAAATTTCTTCGGTTCATCGCCAACGCCATTGTGAGAAAAATTGAAAACGATAGAAACAAATCCATGCTCTGCAAAAAATCTTCCGATTGCGGGAAAAGGTCCCCAATCTTTGAACGCCTTGAATCCGTGGCACACAATCAACAATGGCAACGCTGATGTTGCATTGCCGCGGTTCTTCCAGCGAATATCTCCCCGTATTTTCGCTCCAGAAACAGTAAGTTGAAAAGAACGCTCAATAAGTTCAGTCATAAATCGTTAGGAAAATAGAGAAAGGGCTGCTGAATGTCAAGAAATCAACAAAGCCACACTGAAAAAAATTGCAGCACAGGTACGGCATATTGATTTTGAAACAATTTTGCAGAAACATTTTCCTCGCAGAGAATTGTTGACTCTCTTCAGTAATTTGCTTACCTTAGTAAGCTAAAATTTACAGAAAAGCACTGTAAAACCTAAGATTTCTGCTCATAGACATACGCCCTCGCACGAAGAAGGGCTTCATTATTTCGCAAAAAAAAGACCGCTCCTAATGGCTGAACTCAAAGTTTTCTCTGGACGAGCGAATCGCCCGCTCGCCGAAGCAATTGCCAAATATTTGAAACAGCCGTTGGGCACCTTGGACATTGTGGATTTCAGTGACGGCGAAATCTGGGTAAAGTTCCTTGATAATGTGCGCGGCGCTGATGTGTATATTATTCAGCCGACAAACCCTCCGTCCGATAATTTGATGGAATTGCTCATCACAATTGATGCTGCAAAACGCGCTTCGGCACAGCGAGTTACGGCGGTAATACCATATTTCGGGTACGCTCGTCAAGATCGAAAAGACCAGCCGCGCGTTGCCATTACAGCAAAGTTGGTGGCGAACTTAATCACTACAGCCGGAGCAGATCGAGTAATCACAATGGATTTGCACGCTCCGCAGATTCAGGGATTTTTTGATATTCCGTTCGATCATTTATATTCTTCAGTAGTCTTCGTCGATTACTATCGAAAGAAACACATTCAGGATTTGGCGGTTGTCTCTCCGGATGTCGGCGGAATCAAAATGGCGCGCGCATACGCAAAACGGCTTGAAGCAGACCTGGTATTGATTGATAAACGCCGGCCTCGTCCAAATGAAGTTGAAGTGATGAACATCGTCGGCAGCGTTGAAGGAAAAAATGTTCTTATCGTTGACGATCTCATTGATACAGCGGGCACCTTCACAAATGCGGTACGTGTATTGAAAGATGGCGGTGCAAAAAATATTTACGGCGCGTGCACTCATCCAATTCTTTCCGGCAAGGCGCTGGAAAGAATCAACGCCTCTGAAATTACGACACTGCTTGTTACAGACACGATTCAACTTCGGCAGCAATCATCGAAAATTGACGTCATGTCTGTTGCAAAGATTTTTGCCGAAGCTATTCAGCGGTCATTTGAAAACAAGTCCATAAGTTCATTGTTTGATGTTGATAAAGATAAATTTACTGAGAGTTAAAAGGAGTCTGTTATGTCGGAAGTTACACTTGAAGCTGAAGTCCGCCGGGAAACCGGCAAGCATGCAAAGCGTCTTCGAAAGGAATCGGCAAAT
>JAJYOI010000052.1 GCA_021796275.1 Bacteroidota bacterium | reverse complement strand
CCTTCTCAGCGAGCTCGATGAAATACTCGCCGCCGGAAATCCAATGATGATTCTCTTTGCCGACGATAACCTGATCGGCAACAGAAAAGATTTAAAGAACAATCTTCTGCCCGCATTGATAGAGTGGAGACGCGCACACAAAACGGCGCCGGGATTTGCGACGCAGGTCACCATCAATCTGGCGGATGACGAAGAGATGATGAAACTCATGATTGATGCCGGATTCAGAAACATCTTCGTCGGCATCGAATCAACGGATATTGAAAGCCTAGAGGCATGCAGAAAAACGCAAAACCTCAAGCGAAGCATTTCCGGCGACGTTCAGCTTTTGCAGAAAAAAGGATTCATCGTCACCGGCGGATTTATTGTCGGATTCGACGCGGATAAAGAGACGATCTTCGACCAGCAGATTGATTTCATTCAGGAAAGCGGCATTGTGATGGCAACGGTGAATGTGCTTAAAGCGCCGCCGGGAACCGAATTGTACGACAGAATGAAAAAAGAAAACCGGCTGATCGGCGATTTTGATTTCGACGAAAATAAAACGAACATCCATACGAAAATGGATACGCTCGTTTTGTACAACGGGTATAAAAAAATACTCGATGCGATCTACGACCCGCGAAAAGTCTATGAACGTTCACGCAGCTTCCTTCTCAGGTACGGCAATTATGCTTCTGAAAATCCCTTGCAAAGAAAATTTCGCTTCGAAGATATTCTTGCATTTCTTGGAGTCATCTATTTTGCCGGTATTGCCGGAAAGGGACGAATTTATTTCTGGAAGCTGATGATCGAGATCGCTGTGAGAAGGAAAAGGAATTTGACCAACGCTCTTTTCTTCGGCGCATTGATGTACCAGTTTCAGAACCTTCACAAAAAATTTATTGAAAGCTACAATCAGGTTGTCTCTGCATATCCCAAAGCCGCGTAGCATCTTCTGCCCGGGACGAGACGGATTCTCGAGGACTGCCATATATTTCTTTTTGTGTTTTGCGTAACACGAATTACTCACACTGCTTTCACAACAATCAGCGTAATGTCATCCGATTGCGGCGCGCCGGAAACGTGGCGGGCAACATCTTCCTGAACTGCGGAGATAATTTCCTGCGGCGGGCGCGAAGAGACACTGCGGAGAAAACTTTCAAGCCGCTCTTCTGTGTATTCATTCCCGTCGTTATCCATCGCTTCACTCACACCATCGGTAAAAAGCACGAGCGTGTCCCCGGTTTCAAACGCAACAGAGCCTTCCTGATACGGCATCAGTGCTTTCATGATGCCGAGTATAAGTCCCCCTTCGCCGAGGCGCTTCACCGTCCCGTCCGCCTTAATAACAAACGGGTGATTATGTCCGGCATTGACATAACGAAGCGTGCGTGAATCCGGATCGAGCGCGCCCCAGAAAAACGTGATGAATTTGTTTGCGTTGGTATTTTCAAACAAGAGATCGTTGACGCGCGCGGTGCATTCGGCAAGCGGAAGATCGAACGGCACAAGTGCGCGAATGGTTGCCTGCACGTTTGCCATCAGCAGCGATGCCGGCGTTCCTTTGCCTGAAACATCGCCGATGGCTAGAACAAATTTTCCGTTGTTCGTGCGGATAACATCATAATAATCTCCGCCGACCTGCTTTGAAGGGGAATTGAGCGCGGCGATTTGGAAACCGGGAATTTCGGGAAGAGATTTCGGCAGAAGCCCGTTCTGAATTTCGCGAGCGATGGTCAGCTCGTCTTCCATCTTCTGTTTCTCAATCGCTTCGTTAAAGAGGCGCGAATTTTCAAGAGAAATAATGGCAAGATTGCCAATCGAGTAGATGAATTCGAGATCAGCCTGGGAATATCCGCCGCCCCGCAAACGCTCGCCGAGGCAGACGATGCCTTTCACTTCGTTTTGCGCCTGAAGCGGAACGATTGCCACGATACCAGCCGCTTCACAGGCAGCTTTCGGGGCGGCAAGGCTTTTTCTTTTCGGGAAATCGGAAACGCGCACCGGAGACGTAACGAGTGAAAAAATCTTTTCTTTGAACTTCAGCAGATTCAATGTATTAATGCGGGAAGCAACGACCTCTCCGTCTTTCAAACAGACCGCATAGCGGTTGGCACCGATATGTCCCATCAGCGTGAAACTGAAAAGCTTGAGCAAACGCTCGCGGTCAACGACAGCGGTAAATTCTTTGCTCAGCTCGAACAGTGTTTTCAATTCCTGAATCTTTCCGTCGAGCGTGCGATTGACGGAATGCAATTCCTGAAACGCTATCCCTTTATCAATGGCGGAAGCGGCGACATTGATAAAGATATCAACAAATTCTTTTTCGCCCGAAGAAAACTGTCCCGCTTTTCGCGGGATTTTCAACTTTGCATCCATCCGGCCGCCAATGCCGAAGTAGCCAAGCACGGTGTCATGCGAAATAATCGGAAAAATCTGTCTGATGCCGGCACGGGAGAAAATTTTCCACGCGGGCGGAGCAGCCGACGAAATTGAAAAATCCTTTTTTGGAGGACGGGCGAGAAGAATGTCCTTGCGGAGAAGATCGCTGCCGATACCTTTGCAATTTTCAACTCGAAAGCGATTTTCGCCGACCTTCAGTGTCGCCTGCGGCGCCATTTTCAACAAGACAAGGCTTTTCGTCACGCGGAGTTTCGCCATCAGCGTGAGGAGAACAGAGCCGAGAATAAATTTGAGATCGAGCGTGGAATTGACAAGCGTGCTGAATTCAAAAAGCGGAGCAACATCGAGCAGATGTTGGTTATGTGGTGATGCGGAAAGTTGTTTCAAAAAATAATTCCAACCAAAAACGACATCAAAAATAAAACAGAAAAGAGGAAAGTTACAACGTAAAAAAAGCCTGAAGGCGGCGAATTTCTCTTCGATTTTTTCTTTCTCTGTTTCCTTTTTAATTTTTACTTTTTGATGCCGTAAAAAGAAAAAGATAGATTTCGGTTTTAGCGAGAGACGCCATGGTGCAAATATTTTGTAAGACGGACGACGTTCTGTTTCGGCTGAATGGAATATTCAACCTTATCCACCAGCTTCTTCATCAGATACATGCCCAGACCGCCGCGCTTGTAATGCGATAAATACTCTTTCATTTCAGGCATCTGCACGCGCTCAGGATCAAAATGCTTGCCGTGATCGACAATCTGCACTTGAAATTCAGTTTTGTTCATCGTAACAACAACATTAATATCCTGATCCTCAGCATAATTGTACGCGTGTTTGATAATGTTGGTGCACGCTTCATCCACTGCGAGCGCAATGTTGTTGATGTCATCGTCGCCAAAACCAAATTGCTTCGCTGCTTCGGAAACAAACTTCCGGACATGCATCAGCTCCTCCGTATTGCTTGCAATGCGAAGGCGTAATTCGATCATATGTGAAGGTTTCTTTGCCAAGGAACTTTTCTTCTTTCCATTGCTGATGAAAGCAGAACGAGGCACGTGCGCTTTCTTCACGATTTCGCCTCGAATTTTTTTACCGCTTCACTCTCATCCTTAAATATCTCGTACAGCATTGGAAAGCCGAGAAGGTCGAAAATGTTGAACACCTTCGGCGACATGTTCGAAAGCTTAATGTCCCCCTTGTTCATACGCACATCTTCGATGAACGCCATAAACACACCCAGTCCCGCGCTGGAGATATACGACAGGTCTTTGCAGTTCACAAGAATATTGTATTTCTTTTCTGTGATCAGTTTCTGAAAAGCCTCTTCGAGATGTGGTGTTGTGTGTGCGTCGAGATATCCCTTCAGGTCCATAATATGAACCGTACTGTTCTCCCGAAATGAAACTTTGAAATCACTCATTCGAAACTCCTTCGGATGAAAATAAAAAAATCGTCGCCCTGCTTACCGGCAGGCAGGCGCTATGCAGCACCCTGCCACTTCAGGACAAATACCGTCAGGTCGTCGTCATAGCCATGCTCATCGGTATAGTTCCAGACTCCCTGAATAATTTCTTCTTTGATTTCGTCGGAAGTCCGGCTACGATGGCGTGAAACAAGTTCCAGAAGCCGTTCGTATCCGAATTCTTCTCCGGCCGAAGAACGTGATTCGGTAACGCCGTCTGTGTAGAAAACGCACACGTCGCCTTTCTTCATGCGGATGTGCCGCTCTTCTATCGTTTCTTCGAACAGTGTTCCTGCTCGTAAACCAAGTCCCATGCCGGTTGGTTTCACATATTCCTTTTTGTCGGAAGAAATATAGAGCATCGGGCAATGACCTGCTCGGGAAAGAATCAGTTCGCCCGTGCGCGTATCAAGGATGGCATAAATTAAACTAATAAATGAGCGTTTGTCAATACTCGAAATGAGCGCTTCGTTTGCCTTCACCAAAAATTGTTTCGGCGAAGAATAAATTTTGCTTAACGATTGAAAGATGCCTTTCACTTCCGCCATGTAAAACGCCGCGCCGACTCCTTTGCCAGACACGTCGCCGATGACGATGCCGATGCGGTAATCATCGAGCATAACGATGTCGTAATAGTCGCCGCCGACTTCAAGCGCGGGTGCCGAAATTGCTTTCATATCGACAGAAGCGAACAGCGGCAATGTTTGCGGAATCAATCTCTTTTGCATTTCCTGCGCAATCAATAACTCGCGCTGAAGCCGTTCTTTCTCCAGCGATTTTTTGAAGAGCTTTGCATTCTCAAGCGCAATTGTGACATGATCGGCGAAACCGGAAACAATATTCACGTCGTCTTCTTCAAACCCATGATCAATTTCTTTTGTCGCATAGAGAATGCCGATCAACTCATCATGTGAAATAAGCGGCACAACAAGCAGCGTTCCGACATTTTTAACTTTCGACATATAACTTGTGCGCCGGTCGCTTTTCACATTTTCTATCAGCAATATTTTTTTCGAAGAAAGAACGAGCGAACGCACGGTATGTTCGCCGCCAAAAAGGATTTGCTCGACGTCCTCCGGTTCGATGTTGTGCTGAGAAATGATGCCGTCCAATTTATGATCATACAGCTTCCCGTCTGCGGGCAGCACTTCAAGCCATGCACTCGACGCTTCACACACTTCGAGCGTCATCTTTGTGACCGTCTTCGCCAAATCGTTGAAATCGAACACTTGCGTAATCAAGCGGCTTAAGTTGTGCAGCGAGCTGACTTCATTTTGCTTCCGGTCGAACGCCGCCGCAGTCGGCAAATGAAACAGCGTGCTGATGAATGCCATGCCGAAATAGACTGAGCCGAACAGTGCAGCAAGCTGAACAAACATGTACAGCGGATAATTGAAATACAGAAGCGCTTTCGCAAGCGAAGATTTTTCGGAAAGAATAATATTGATTGCCATGAATCCGAAAAATGCCAGCAGCGCGTAGAGCATTGCATAAATTTTTTCGCGCCGGGAAAGGTACGCGATCCACGACAGACGGAAAGAATTGATAATGATCAGGACGATAGAAAGCGTGAACAGAATTGTCGTGACAACCGACGAATCGAGCGGACGAAGATTGTACGTCGATACCGCCGCGCCGAACATAACGATAAGAAGGAGAACGAAATTTCGCTTCGTGCCGCGTGTTCGTTTGTAGAAGAGCATATCCTGCACATGGCACAATGTCACAATTGCTGCAAGACCGCTGACAACGCTGAGCACGGTTGAAAATAAAATTGTCAGATAATCGCGCGGATAAAGCTGGAGATCACGGGATTCGAACCAATTCAGCGGCAAGATACTCACAATGATGTAGGCGCCAATGAGAATGCCCGCCCACACGGCAACTGCGCCGATCCGCTGCACCTGACTTCGGTCGGATTCCTTGACCTTCATGTCGACATAAAAATAGAGAAGCACAAAGGCGGCAGCGGCCAAAAGAATGCGCACATAAAGAACGCCGTCTAAACCGCCTTCGATGTTCTTCAAAATTGCATCAATGACGAACACAATGGCGAAGAGAAACGCGGAACCGGTGACAAAAAGAATTTTTTTAATTTTCATACCTTGAATGGGCTGTATCGGCGACTCGAACCGCTTTATCATTCGAGAAAATGAAGAAAAAGTTGCGCTTGCCTTCCGGCAGGCTGGTTCGGGAATACAAGATATTGAAAAACAGCCTGAATTACAACGACACGGTTTCTTAAAAATATGTACTCTCACAGCATGAACGAGAACGTGGAATCAAACTGAAGGAAATTTGTTTATTCAGAAGATGCAGGCAAAAGGAATCGTTCGTTAGTTTGCCGTTGCATTGAAACTCAAAATTACCGAGTATGTCCGTCACAAGGAGCAGGAATGCATCTGCATAGAATTTTCCGCCAATTATGTTTGTTCCTCCTAATGCCCGCCTATATTTGCACGCAAGCCCAAACCAAAGACTCCACATCTGTTCCACTCACAAAAATCTTTTACCATATTGACAAGCACTTTGTCGGCTCATTTACGCACAACGACGGATTGAACCACATTCTTGCTGCCGGACTTTCGTTCGGAATTGTAAAGAGCGGAATAGACTGGAAAGTGAATCGTCTCGCGTTCAACAACAAAAGCGTTGCGAATGCCGGACTTCCTTCCGTCACTGTCGGCGGCACTGCGCCAATCATTGTTCCGCTCGGCTTGCTCATCTACGGCAAAGCGGAGAACAATGCGGAGCTACAGAATACCGCACTTGCATTGGGGCAAGCGGCCATCATCAGCGTGGTGATGTCGTCGGCGTACAAAGCGTTTACCGGAAGGAGACCGCCGGGAATTTTGCACGGCGGAGGAGGCAGCAACGATTACAGCGGAGATTTCAAATTCGGATTTTTGAATCGCGGCGTGTACAACGGCTGGCCCAGTTCACACACGATGAACGCTTTCGCCATGGCAGCAACATTGAGCGAATTGTATCCGAACGCGACCACACTCAAAACCGTTGCATACACGTACGCATCATTGGTAGGATTGGGAGTCTCAGTGAATATTCATTGGTTTTCCGATGCAGTTGCAGGAGCGCTCATCGGCTATTCGATAGGAAAAGTAGTTGGAGCGGATTTCAGAGAAGAACGTGAGACGAAGCAGTCACTTAGTTTTTATTTCACGCCATCGGGCATCGGTATTTCTTATCGGTTATAGAATTTGGACGTCTCGGAATTTTCTTGAAAAGTTATTCCACCAGCACATCTTTATCCATCACCGTGATCTTCGTAGTTGAATCCATTCTTTTCAGGATTGACGTGATGCGGACTGCATCTCCATAAAACACCATTGTCATATTCGCCGGATCAAACACTTCGCGGATCATTTTCTTTGCTGTCCGGGAATTCACTGCATCAATCCGCTTGTAATAGCTTTCCTGATCCAAAATCGGAATACCGTACCGGTCACGGTTGACTTCGCTCGACAGTTTGTATTTCAAATCAAGCTGATACGCGTAGCGGTTTTTGAAAGTTGAATTGCGCTGCGAAAGCTTTTCCTGAAATCCCCTGTCGTCGGGAAAATCGCGAATGAGCTGCGCCATTGCCGGAATAAGTTTCTCCGATGACGCCGCTGCCGGGTCGGAGTAAAATCCGATCCTTCCGTGCCGGGTTGTCGCCTGCATAATAAATCCGTACGCGCCGTAGCACCAGCCATTCTTGTTCCGCAAAACATCGAAGAGCATTCCTTCAAAACTGCCGAGCGCATCCACGACAAGCTGAAGATCGAAGCGGCGCTCATCGTTTGCAGAAATCCCGCGCTGCGTCCAGATGAAGCGGTCGTTCATTGCATCGTGTGAATTGAAAATGAATGCTTCTCTTCCCTTTAACTCGCGGAACGGGATTTCAGGTTTCAAAACAAACCCGCCGGTTGATCTGCTGCGAATGAGCGGCGACAATTTTTTCGCAATCTCTTCTTTCGGCAAATCAGAAATGCACGTATAGTACAGAACGTGCGTTTCACAAACACCCGCAAAAAAATTCACCACATCGCCGCGCGTTACGGCATGAACACCGCTGCGCGATCCGATCTTTCCCAGCCGCGTTCCTTCAAACAGCACATACTGGTTGCCTGCACTGAGCACCCGCTCAGGGTCCTGCAGCGCGGCATCCATCTGATTCAATTCCTGCTTTTTTACAATATCAAGTTCGTTTTGGGGAAACGACACATCCCTCATGACAGTCTGCACCAGCGCGAGCACGTTGTCTAAATTCTTCGTAAAGCACGAGATATTGATTGCAAAATCCGTTTCCGAAACCGCAGCATTAACATCTGCGCCGAGAAGTTCGAATGTTCTGGAAAGTTCTTCGCGCGTCATTGCCGGCGTTCCTCTGAACACCATTCTCGCCGTCATTCGGGCAATGCCGGCGTGTGTCTCCGTTTCCTGCTGAATTCCGCCGCCATGAAACACCAGCGACAACGATGTCATCGGCACGCGCAAATCCTGCTGGTAATACAAATGACCGTCTTCTACTGCGTCAATTTTTACCTGCATTGTGTCAACGATCGCTGTAACTGCCATGAAAATTCCTGCAATGAAAGTGTGAATCACGTTTTTTTCTCCGGCATCAATTGCACGGTGGTAGATTTGCCGTGGAGAATGTAGTGTGCGACGGCACGCCGGACATCGTCTTTTGTTACTGCGCCGATGCGGTCGAGCGCTTTGATTTGAAAGGAGAAATCGTTCGCGTTGATAAATCCGTCACCCAACAACCGGGCAAGCGCTGCCGGAGTTGTTGCCGCCTGATAAATTTCCCTCTGTAAATTATTCTTCACGATGTGAATCTGATCGTCGCTGATCGTGCCGTCAGCAAGTTCGTTGATAGACTGCCGGAAAATTTCCTCCACATCTTCAAATGATTCTCCGTTCGCAAGCTGCGCAAAAAATTCAAACGTCCCCTCATCTTTTGAGATGTATGCTTCTGCGGCGACAACGGTCACTTTCGCTGTGTTCAGCAAGCGTTCATTCAACAGCGCACTCTTGCCCGAAGTGAGAAGTCTGCCGGCCACCGCAAGCGCCGGATAATCGGGATGTTCCATATTCGGTATATGCCAGACTTTCGCAAGCATCGCTGTTCGTGCTTTCGGATGCGTTATCGCTGCTGTGCGGTCTTCCGTTTGCGGCGGTTCTGCCGTAACATCGCGTTTCTTCGGTTCAGAAGGTTTCAACGTACCGTATCGTGCCGCGATAGAAGCCATCACTGTCTCCGGCTGAACATCGCCGACAACGATAATCAGCGCATTGTTCGGCGCATAAAAATTATGGTAAAAATCCCTTGCCTCATCTACCGTAAAATTCTTGATCGTTTCCGCTTCACCGATTGTCGAATATTTATAATTATGTTTCGTGTAGGCAAGATTATACATCTCTTCCCACAAAAAGCGACTCGGGTCATCAAGCCCGCGGTTCCGTTCCGTCAACACGGCGCCTTTCTCCGTTTCAAACATCGCAGAATCAATCACGAGGTTCGACATCCGGTCTGATTCCAGTTCCGTTGCAAGATTGATTTTATCTTTCGGAAACGTAAAAAAATACACGGTTTGATCGCGCGATGTGTAGGCGTTAAGCCCGGTACCGCCGTTCGAATTCACAAGGCGGTCAAAGTCTCCCATCTCATGATTCGTCGTTTTCCGAAACATCATGTGCTCGAACAAATGCGCCAGTCCCTGATGCCCTGCGGGCTCATCAGCCGAACCGGTTTTGAACCACGTCTGATAACTGAAAATCGGCGTCGTGCGGTCCACAACGATCGCCGCTTGCAAACCGTTCGGCAATTCATAATGCTCAATAGTGAGATTGCCAAGCAGCTTGATTTCTCCCATCTCACGATAGCGTGCAGTTGTTTCTATTTCTGAAATCATTTCTTGTGTCATAAATTCAATCGTCGTTTGAAAAAAGAACACCACGCCACTAATAGTTCCAACACACTATCGTTGAAGTTTGTTCACGAAATGGTAAATTAAGGCGAGCGCTCTTGGCGCCATGGCGTAAAGCGCCAAATGTTGAAGTTTTTTTACAGCCCTTCTTCAGAAATAAAATACGCCAGTGACGCCATCGCAATTGCACCAAGCTCAAGCTCGCGCGAGTTTACGTTTGCCAGCACATCTTTGTCGGAATGATGAAAGTCGAAGTATCGCTGATTTGACGGAACAAGTCCGATGAGAGCGGCACCCTTATCCTTCAAATAAGAAATATCTTCGCCGCCTCCGCCTCTGCGCATCGAGCAAATATCCGTCGGTTCAAGCAACGACGCCCACGATGCAATTTTCTGAAACACGGAAGAATCCGCCGAAACGCCGAACGTGCGGGGATCGAATCCACCGGCATCGGATTCGATAGCAGCAACAGCTTTTTCTTTTGAGGGAAGCTGTGCGGCGTATCCTTCGCCGCCGCGCGAACCGTTTTCTTCATTCATAAACAACACAACGCGAATTGTCCGCTTCGGTTTCAACCCAAGTTCTTTAATAAGCCGCAGCGCTTCGATGGATTGAGTGACTCCGGCGCCGTCGTCATGCGCGCCTTTGCCTTTGTCCCAGCTATCAAGATGTCCGCCCATCACAACAACTTCGTTTGGAAATTCAGTGCCGGCAAGTTCGCCGATCACGTTTGCAGATTGTACGTCGGGAAGAGTTTTACAATCCAGCGCGAAATGAACACGCAGATGCGGATTGCGTTTCAGTTCCTCGCTCAATCTATTTGCGGCGACGGTGCTTAACGCCGCTGTCGGCACTTTGGGAATCGAATCCTGATAATACATCACGCCGGTATGCGGCACATCGTCAACGACAAGCGTCATCGAACGAATAAGCGCACCGACGCCGCCCACGCTTGCTGCAGCAGACGCGCCTCCTCCGCGCTGATCAACCGCTCTGCCGTACGCAGCGAACGTCGAAATCAATGTCGGGTCCATGGGACGATTAAAGAAAATAATTTTTCCCTTTGCCTCCGAGCCAAGCGCTTTCGCTTCTGCGAGCGAGTGTACTTCAATGACTTCAGCAGTGATACCCTTCTTCGGCGTTGCAATACTTCCTCCCAGTGCGCACATCGCCAGAGGAATATTTTTTCTTCCTTTTCTGCCGACAATCCACGCTTTCTCAACTTTTCCGCGCACCCAATGCGGCACCATCACGTGTTGAAGCCGCACATTTTGAAATCCAAGTTTCTTCATCAACGCTTCGCCCCACTTGACTGCCTTTGCCGCTTGTGGCGATCCGCTCAACCTTCCGCCAATCGTTCCGGTTAATTCAGCAAGATTTTGATATGCCTGCTGCTCGCTCAAACCGTGTTTAAGCAACGCGGAAACGATATCGCTGGACGACGACATCGGATCGGTGACTGTAACCTGTGCAGTCGCTGTCGCCGTGCGATGGGTTTGGGGAAACGAATTTGTGTAAAAGAAAAACACAAGAGCGAAAGCAATCCGATTGCTTGTGTACCAATTTTTTCGAAGCATAGTCACCTCCCTTTCAGATTCTTCTTCAACTTTTTATAGAGTGACCGCATTTCTTCCGACACCAATTTCACATCGGCGAGCACCGGCATAAAATTCGTGTCGCCGCTCCAGCGCGGAACGATGTGAAAATGAATATGCTGATCAACTCCAGCACCGGCAATCCGTCCCAGATTTGCGCCAATGTTGAAACCGTGCGGATTGATCGTCTTCTTCAATAACGAGAGCATTGTGGAAATCGTTTTCATAATATCGGCATGCTCTTTTGCGGAAAGCTCGCCGAATTCCGCGCTATGACGGTACGGGATCACCAGCAAATGTCCGCTGTTGTAAGGATACAAATTCATCATCACAAAACAGTGAGTGCTTCGGGAAACGATGAAGTGATGCGCATCCCGATGATCATTCACCGCATCGCAAAAAACACATGCGTTTTCGTCTTTTGCTTTCTTGTCGGAAAAGCCTGCGATGTATTGCGAGCGCCACGGAGAGAAAAGCCGTTCCATGAAAGTCCTTTCAGAATTGACTTCGGCCAGAGGTACGCCAAGGCGTACCAAAGGCTGAATTGAATATAGCGATGAAGAAAGAGTGATGCAACGACATCAAGGTTTTTAACAGTGACGTAAGTGCCGATTCTCCATTTCCCTTGTAATGTGGGTAGTAATGATACACCAGTTTTTCCGTAGGATAGAATCAGAAAGTTGATGTAGGACGCTTCGGGAAAAATATTGAGGGACAAAATTACATCGTTATGCCGATTGTATTTTTCCCCTTGCCTTTCTATTCTTCCCCATAATCAATCGCGTGCAATTGTTTCGTATTCAGGAAGTCACACCATGCGCCCGTTATTAAATGAAATATCCCGGCGAGCAGCACAATCTTACACATGCTCATGGTATGATTGAATGACCACCCTGTTTTTTCCCGAGGTTCGTCACTCTTCGTTCTGCATTGACGACGGCCAAAAACTCGACGACGACATGAATCGTTTTTTCAATCATCTTATATATGGAGGAACCTATCATGGCAATCGAACTTTGGCCGAGAATCTCGCACCGCCTCACGGACAATTATTGGGGAATTATTCTTGCCGGCGGAGATGGAAAACGTCTTGAGCATTTTCTGAAAACTGAATTCGGACTGAATCGCCCGAAACAGTTCTGCACAATTATCGGCAGGCGTTCGATGCTCAGACATACAATTGACCGGGTCTCTCCTTTCATCCCGAACCCCCGCCTGCTCACGGTAATTTCCCGGCGGCATCTTTCCTACGCGATGGCGGACTTGTATGACAGAGACCCGAAAACCGTCGTGACTGTTCCGTTCAACTGTGAAACTGCGCCGAGCATTCTTCTTCCGCTGCTGAGCATCAACAATTCGGACCCCAACGCTATCGTCACCGTCTTTCCTTCCGACCATTTCATACTTGAAGAAGAACGCTTCATGGAATATGTGAAGGCAGCATGCAACTTCGTTAACAAACAGCCGGAGTTTCTGGCAACGCTGGGCATTGTACCGAACAGTCCGCAGAAAGGATATGGATGGATAGAGAAGGGAGATTTGCTTCACAGTCACGCCGAAGGCATGGGAGAAAAGCGTGCGTATAGAATAAGAAAATTTTGGGAGAAGCCGGATGAAGAACTGACACAGTATCTTCACACACGCGGCTGTTTGTGGAATACAATGACGCTGAGCGGAACGGCAGCGACATTTATACGGCTGTTCAAGGAATGTACTCCTGAAGTATTCTCATCGTTCCAGCGCATTTGGAATGACATCGGCACATTCCGTGAATCGGAAACGACCTATGAAGTATTCAGAACACTGCCGAGTGTCAATTTTTCACACGCGGTACTGGAACGCGTTCCGCAACGCCTCTGCGTTCTTCCTGTGAACGGCGTGTACTGGAGCGACTGGGGAGATGAGAACCGCATACGATGCGATCTTGCGCGGGTCGCACAATACAAAAACAGACTCCTTCCATTCCCCATTGAAAATTCTCCGCAGAGCAACGAAGGGACCGGCAGCAACGGGGGAGACCATCGTGCGAAAGAATTGTCATTTCTGTCACAATAAACTTAAACAAACGAGGTGAAATGTGAAACCGCTTTCAATCAACGACGAAGACTTTACGCAGGAAGTTCTCAATGCTGACGAACTTGTCCTTGCCTACTTCTGGACGCCGCGGTCGCATACGTGCCGCACAATTTCATCAATACTCGAAGACATCGGCGCCCGTTTCGACTGGGAGATCAAGATCGTGAAGATCGATGTAGAATTGAACAAGAAAGCTGCAATGAATTTTGACGTCGAGTGGGTGCCGCAAATTCTTTTCTTTGCTGGGGGAAGGATTGTGAATAGGGAAGAAACGATTTCTTCAGAAGAGGAATTAGACGAGCGGGTGCAGCGGCTGCTTTCGGTGCAAGTGTAGAAAGCAAAAACCACGCCTGACCGGCAGTGACGCAATTCCATTTTTGGGTAGGTCAGACATTTGCCGAAGGCATTCCTTTGGAACTTGTCTGACCCATTTTGACAGACAGGAATGTCTGTCCTACCAGAAAATTTTCAAAATGAGTCACTACCAAGCCTTGGACGAAAAGCAAAAGCCCCGCCAGACAAACAGGGCTTTGGTGATTGCTTCGAGAGTAGGGCGGAGCGGCGCTCCGCCCTACATTTCAGCGGGATTACTTCATCAACATCAATTTCTTCACATCCACAAAATGCTTGTTCGGGTCGTTGAGCGAGGTTGCCTCAATGCGGTAAAAATAAATTCCGGTTGAAAACCCCGTTGGGGAAGAAACATTCGGCGACCACTCGACCTGATAATAGCCCGCTCCCTTTTCTCCCTCCACCAACGTTGCCACGCGCTGGCCAAGTGTATTGATGATGTAGAGCGTAACCCTGCTGCGCGATGGCACGGCGTAAGAAATGGTTGTGGAGGGATTGAACGGGTTGGGGTAGTTCTGGGAGAGAGTATACGAAGTGGAACTTGTTATGCAAACGTTGACTTAAGCGCTATTCCACTTTTCTTCAGTTATTTCTGCCTGGTGCAATACCCTCTTGAGCAGAGAAACATCAATATCACCCTGATGAGGATTTGGGATACGGACTTTCAGATCTCCTTTTTTCATGAACTGATGTTTACCACCGGAGTAGGGTCCCTCAAAACCGCAGGCAATAAATTTTCTGATAAGTTCCCTCCGTGAGATATTACGAAGCATTGGCAAAGCGAGAAGAATTCAGGTCAATTGCATTGAGAACTGGAATCACATCGTTATCACGCAACTTTAAAAAAATCCATTCTTCAACAACTTCCATCAATTCGTTTCGGCACTCTTCTACGTTATTTCCCTCTGCCCATACTCCCTGTAACTCAGGAATTTCACAATAGATTTTACCGTTTTCAAGTATTTCATACTTCGCATTCTTAAGCGCAGAAGCTATATAACGGAGTAACATAGTTCTATCTCCTTTTGTAAAAAATCTACTAAAACCAAGTACAAAAAGCAAAAGCCCCGCCTGCCTGCCGGTAGGCAAGCCTGACGAACGGGGCTTTGGTGATTGCTTCCCGCTGAAAAAGCGTAGGGCGAGATTTCATCTCGCCGGTCGAATTGGAAATTCGACCTACAAACTACGAGAACTATTTGAGCAACAGTAACTTCTTCACATCCACAAAACGCTTGTTCGGATCATCCAGCGAGGTTGCCTCGATGCGATAAAAATAAATTCCCGAAGCAACATTTGGCGACCACTCTACCTGATAATACCCCACTTCCTTTTCTCCTTCCACCAACGTTGCTACGCGCTGGCCGAGCGTGTTGATGATGTAAAGTGTAACCCTGCTGCGCGATGGCACAGCATACGAAATTGTTGTGGAGGGGTTGAAGGGGTTCGGGAAGTTTTGAGTTAAACTAAAATGGACTGGAACATTAGACGTAATTCCATTCAGAAGTTTGATCCCAAAGTCCTTCGTGGTTTCATTCAATTGAACCTCACCGCTATTAGATAGTGTGCACAGCTTCTTTGTGTCCGCTGACAGTGTGTATTCACCTTCATCTTTGATGTTCCAAGCCAATGTAATGGGAAAGCTCATTCCTTGAATTTCAATTTTCTTTTCTATGTTGTCGCTCGTAAAAGCTTCTGCAAATTTCCCCGTGCTGAATCGAACGTCCATAATGCTCGTTGGTGGCTTCGGCGGCAGTTCGCATTGGCTTACGTCAGCAAGTGTGGATTTGAAATAAATGGCAGCTTCCTTCCCATTTACATCGGAAACACTTAGTGTATTCCACTGTTCAAAGTTGGACACCTGTGCTGCCATTGAAGCTCTCTTGTGCAGCGCCGCAGATTTCAATATGATCTTTCCAGTTGCGTTCGCTTTCACCCAGTGCCCGTTTCCCGGTAATAGTGAGTTCGCCACTTTATAGCTATTTTGGTAACTAAAAAAATACGAGTTCAGAATTCCCGCGGGCATTTGCTGTATTGCGCTGACGTCTACACTGTCAACTATTGAGCCGATGAGATTCCATCCTGCATTGACAGAAAAAGTGTCCTGTTGGAAAGGTTCTCCGGTAAAGCTTACTTGCGTTGGAGAAGAAAATTTCACCCAATAACCAATCTGCCTTTGCAGCGTATCTTTTTGAACGTATCCGCCATTGTAGGTGTACGCGAATGAACTGGCAGTTGGGAAAAGAGAACTGAAATCCCATTGCTTAACCTCCACGGGAATCGAAAGTAAATTCCAGCCGCTGACCGTTGAAACAGTCTTCGACACCGTGAAGATATGTACAACTTTAAACGACTTAATTGTCTGGTCCGATATTGTAACAGAGCTTCGTCCGCTCATATCAAAATAAAATTTCGCTCCGTTCGTTTCTCCGTCGTAGATATAGAAAAAACCGTTCCATAGTTGTGTTGGGTCCCACGAAACGGTTACGGGATATCCGGCAGAACTCGGCTGAAAGCTTGCCGACCAATAATTCCTCTTAGACGAAAAACTCAGTGTATCTCTGTAATCAAGTTTCAAACCTTCTACACCGGAAACTATCCATCGTACATCAAATGCACCTGCAGGCGGAACTGGAGGCAGCTCATATTCTCCCAGCGATGCGTCAAACCCGTCGGTTGCCCTTCCGTCCTCCCCCAAAATTAAAGAATCATTGGTACCCGCGGCGTCCGATATTTTCAACGTAAAAGAATGTGTAATCTGTGCTTCTACAACACTAACAGTCATCACGAAGCACAAAAAAGCAATGAAAAAGCGTTGCATTGTTTTCACCTTAACCTCCTGTTATTTGGAAAGAATCATTTTTCTTATCATAGCCGTTCCCAAAGAGCTCCGAAGTTTGTAAAAGTATACTCCGGACGGCAGATGGTGCGCATTGAATGCTATTGAATGTATTCCAGCAGCTTGATACCCATTCACCAACGTTACTATTTCCCTCCCCAGCACATCATAGACTTTCAACGACACAAAACCGTTTGCCGGTAGTTTGTAGCCGATAGTTGTTGAGGGATTAAACGGGTTGGGGAAATTCTGAAACAGCTCGAATTGATTCGGCAGCACATTCGGAAGATTCTTGATAAAAGTGGTTATCTCCTTTGCGCGCAAGATGAACGTGTGAACTACAGTATCACGAATGACCATTTCACCAGTGTCCTTTATGGCTGTGGTTGGGAAGAATGTTCCATGTGCAGCGTCATCTACAAAATACTGTGCGTTAGCGTTTCTGATGTTCCATAAAAGCGTCACGGGATATTTGCTTGTCTGAAATTCAACACCAACATCAACTGAATCTTTGATAGAATCCGGAAATAACTGAACAAATCTGTCGGTGTTAAATCTTGCGTCGAAAGCATCCCACGGCGGTTTCGGCGGAAGCTCATATCGTGAAAGTGTGGCAGAATCCGCAGTTCCCTTGCCGAAATACAGTAACTGGTATGATGAATCCGCGTCTGATATCTTCAGAATATTGAGCGAGTCAAGCACAAGTGATGCAGTACTTGCGACAGAGGGTTTGCTGTGTTCCACGGAAATCGAAGGAGCAGAATAAAAATCTTTTGTTGAATTCAAAATAATTTCTCCGGCGCCGGATGATTTAACCCAGTACGCCGATGAAGGTGCTATGCTATTTGCAATCCTGTAACCGCGGTCGAAACCAAAGAAGAACGATGAAACTACATTCGGAGGAACCTCAACAATCCTATCTATCACAACTGTGTCGCTGATTGACCCAACGATGTTCCACCCGCCATTGATACCAACGGTATCGGATGAAACCGGCAATCCTTGAACTGCATAGGTCGCTGTCGTAGGCAGTTTTAACCAATAACCTATGCCTTTCCCTAGCGTATCCGAAATAATGTATCTTCCTTGAAACTCGAACGCTTTTGATGAGGCGTCAGGAAAGAGGACTGCTGTGCTCCAATTATCGGGTACAACGGGAATCGAAAGAAGATTCCATCCGCTGTTGAAAAATTTTTCGATGGTGATCTTCCGCGAAAGAATCCGAAGCGTCCCGTCGGAGAAACTTGTCATCACATTTGTCCCCGAAGTATCGCTTATGATGACATTGCTGAGTGTTATGGAAAATGTTCCAACGGTATCACCCATAGTCAGAGGAATTTCCAGAACTACACCCGTGTCTCCTGAGAATATTTTCAGCGATGGGGAGTACGAAACGACGCGAATTTTGTTGGGAGAGATTTCGCTCACAGCAACTACATGGTCAACTTTCCTTGAAGTCAACCTCACTGAATCTTTCTTGATCGTCACAGACGCAGGAAACTGTATGTCGCATTGGAATGCCACAATCGGTTTCATATTGTCAAGTCTGATCTCTGCAGCTCCGTTCTCATTCTTGAAGATTCTCGTTGGCATTACCGAAAGAATATTGGGAAGATAGACGTTTGCGCTGAGATTGATAAAAGAAGGATCGTGCAGATAATCGTTGCTTCGCACAGTTATGCGCGCGGTGCGGTTTCCTTCTATGGTAGAATGGAATCGCACAACGATAGTTCGTGATTCACCCGGAGCTAACACAAGCGGAAGGGAGAGATTGTGCCAGAAATCAGCACTGCTGCTTTGGAAAGATGACACGACCAAAGTATCGCTGCCATTGTTCGTTATCGTGACGGAGCTTGCAACAGTATCTTTTGCGGAAACTTTACCATAATCAATTGCAGTCGAAGCGATGCTCAAATACGGAGAAGTGATCCGAAGGCTCCCTCCGTACGATGCTGAAATGATATTGGCTCCCGATGAATCGCTGATGAGAGCCGATTGCACAGGTACGCCGTAGTCTCCTCCCGTTCCCTGGATCAGAAGTTGAAGCGTGAGCACATTACCGCTCACGCCGCCAAACGGCCTGTTCGTCGGAGAGTACGAAAGAACATTCAGCATGGAACCGCTTGTATCGGCAAGTACAATGTGATCTGCTTTCCGCGACGTTAAGGTTTCTGAACCTTTGATAAGTTTTGCAATGGAAGGCAGTTGAAGCTGAAACTGGAACCCGGTAAGCGGCTCCATGTCATTGATTGAAACCGGAACTGTAACAATGTAGCCGGACCGCCCCGCGCTTGAGCCAATGTGCAGTTCGTTCACCGCGTACGCTTTTGCCGTCAATACGATCTTCATCGTCGGGGAATCTGGATCGTTGCTCAAAACGGTTATCGTTCCTCCCATCGTTCCTTTCTTTGACGATTGGAAATAGATTGACCGTGCTATGCTCGACGAAGGTGAAATTGTCGTGCCGGAAGAATCGTCAAGGAAAAAGACTGAGCGATCTGAAGAGAGTTTGCTGATGACAAGGTTTGTGTTCCCCGAGTTATGAATTGTCAATGGGGCCGAGGCACGCTGGTTAATCGGGATACTGCCAAAATCAAAACTCCCTTGGCTCAGTTCAATGTTCGGAGCCTGAATTGTTACCGAGCCGTTCGAGGAACTTGTCAAAATATTATGTTGACTTGAATCCGCAACAAGAGCATTCTCAATTGTCAGCGGATAACTTCCCGGTACGGTTCCCGTTGTGAATTCCAACAGCACAACAGCGCCGGAACTCCCTTGAAACGGAGCAAGAGAAATCGAATATGCAATGATCCTCAGTCGTCCGGGCGAAACAATGCTTGCGGCAAGGCTGTGTCCGTTTGCTCGTGCCGTCAACTGAGTTGAATCGGCTTGACAAATAAACGCAGACGGAAAAACCACATCAAACTGAAAGCCGACAAACGGCTTGTCGTTCTGAATGTTCACACCGACTTTAAGGGTTTGCCCTGCGTCCGCGCTCACTGCATCCACCGACATCACAACTGAAGCGTGTGTGATACCAAAAACGGCTGCGAGAGCAAAGATTAACAAAACCAGTTTTTTCATAGTTAGTACCTTTTTCAAGGTAGGACAGGCATTCTTGCCTGTCGAATTTGAAACATTATACAAGATTCTGTCAGACAAGAATGTCTGACCTACCGTTTTTATCAGCTTTTTCAACACTGTTAGAAAAGCCTTCATGGTAATTACTCAACCAAAAAAGCCCGAAGGGCTGATATTATTATAATATCCATGCATCAGACTTACCAAACTCCGAAGGAGTGGCATACGTAAAGGATGGAAATATAATGTCACCTCTTCGAGGTTTGAATTTTATGTCGGAAATATTTCTACAAAACTATCATCCCTTCGGGATTGCTATGACGATGAGCGGCTTCCTTTCAGGTTACTTCTCAGGTTACTTCAATAGTAGCATCTTACCTGCGCCGGTAATTTTCATCGCATTCTGTACATGCACGCGCATCTGATAAAAATAAACGCCCGTTGCAACTGCTATTCCGTTTTCTGTTCTGCCGTTCCATACAACGTTGTAATAGCCCGCCCTCTGTGGAGGCTGGCTCAGCACCCTCACCCTTCTGCCGAGCAGATCAAAAATGACAATCTCTACGCCGCTCACATCCTGCGGCAATCCGTATCTGATTGTTGTCGAAGGATTGAACGGATTCGGGAAATTCTGATCGAGCACAAACTTGTCCGGCAGGATCGGCTCGCCATTGTTGTAAATCTTTGCAGAGATTGCTCTGCCATCTGCGGCGGAGAGCACCGCGTCAATGACACGCGCTCTTGGTGAGTTGAACGTAAGTATCGCATTATCGCCGGCGCTTAAATTATTTCCTTTCAGACTATAGAGAACAAACACCGCCGTATCTTTTGCAATCATGCTTCTCGCAATCTCAAATATTTTGGATGAACCTAACGATGCAAAATCATCCGCACTGGCAACACCGGCAAGCGTAAGCTGTATTCCGGCAATCGGCATGGCGCTGCTGATGGTTACTTTTCCATTGTCAAGCTTCACAGAAGCCTGCCCGGCACTGTTGTCAGCAGTCATCTTCGCCAAAGACCCGTGGAGAATGATATTGATGGTTCCGACAATATCGAGCACGTTGATCGCAGAATCTCGGTTGACATCTGCCGCGGCGAAGATGAACGGCGTTGGGTGCTGGTCGAGAATGTAGGACGCAATGGAAACGACATCGAGAACATTCACGCTCAAATCTCCGTTGGCATCTCCGGGCGCCGATGTTAACGCTTTTGTTCCGACAATCTTCGAGTAGTCGCTTTCCGAGAAGTCTGTGCGGACAACTTTGTACGTGTAGTAATAATTCTTTCCCGGCGTAACATCAAAATCGGTAAATGTTGTGTCGGTCACCAGGCTTTGGCTGATGAGCGTGGTATCGGTATAGGTTGTGTCTGTGAGATTGGTAAAGCGGTACATGTTGTAACCTAAAATATCCTGCACGTCCGGCGTAACCCATGAGAGTTCTATTTTACCAAGCCCGGGATTTGCGACAAAATCTTCTGACGAAGTTCCGGCGGCGTCTATCAAAAAGCTGAAGCGCATATCCTCTACCGGAATCTCAAAGTTTTCGAGGTCCCTTGCGCCTGCAACTCTGATTGTGTTTATACCGTCTCCTGTGTACAGCTTCACAGTTTTGTACGCAGTCCAGATTTTATGGTCCGGCGACCAGCGGGCAGAATCTGTTACCGCTTGCTGGTTAAATGGATCGCGGACACCAAAAGACAGTTGTGGTGTATAGGTCGTATCCATTGAGCGGTTAAAATAAACATCAAAGCGGTGCGGACCGACGCCGATCGGGTTCATGAGATTCTTCTGGTCCTGTGGGTCAATGCCGTCAACAAGAACTTTCCAGACGATACCATGGCAGCTATCCGGTGGCTGCATTAAGAATGGCCGAAATTCCATCATGGGTAAGAATGGGCTATCAAAGAAGTCAGATATCAATCCTTCAATAATTGATGAGTCCGTAGTTCCCCAGTATTGATTTGTGAAATATTGTACATCAAAATTTGAAGGAAACCCACCAATGCCACTACTTATTAGCGAATTAAAATATTGGGCGGGCGAAATGCTGCCCAGCGCAAATAATGATCCAGTCCGAACAAAATTATTAAACTTTCTTTGCAAATTATACAAGCCTAACCCTGGTAAATCTTGCGCGCCGGGCCATCCACCGCTGTAAGAGCAACTAATAAAGTTATTTGATTTGATCGGGCCTCCCACAAAATCATGAATGTCAGTATAAAGAACAGTGTTATCAATCAAACTATCCACCCCTCTCAACGTAGTGTTGCTGAATGAACAATCTTGAAATCCAGCGTAATAATTGTCATTGGTTGAAGTACTTGCTTGCGTCGTGCCAACATAATTGAAGGAACAGTATTCAAATACGCTTTTTGCTGTACCACCCAAATTAGTGATATCTGCATTTCCACTGAATTCAATAATGCTGTCTTTCTTGCCAATGGCAGTAATTTTCCCGCGCATCGCTAATGGAGAGTTAACTATCAGACTTGTTCCTGGCAATATTATCAAGTTACCATTGCTTCCTATTCTAAAGCTACTGTAAACCAACCACAATCTATCCGGCGTCAGAACAAATGTCGAATCCATCACACCAGTAAGATATTGCCCATGATTTGCCGTCAGCACAATTCTTTGTCGCACTGTATCTGTCGAACCGGAATACCACAGTTGCGCTTCAAATACGATGTCTCTGTCGTGTGCTACATTCGGGCTTATCTTTATTTCGAAAGGATTGGATTCGTTTGTTCTTTTTGCATATGGGCTTATGCTTCCCACAAAAGCAGTAGGGTTCAAAATATGGGCAACGGAAGTGTCTTCGAACTCACCGAGCCTCAGTCCAACAAACACGCTGTCCGATTGTCCACCAGTGTTTCTAACCGTGAACCAAAGTTGTATTGTTTCTCCTGCATCCACAAGTCCATTATTATTGTCACCCGCCAGCGTGTCAACTAATGTCTGAGAAACGAACCACAGTACGGGATTCGGATGCGCACTTAACACAGAAAAGATATTCATATTTTCTGAAGCCGTGTTAATTAGCTTCGTCCACATCAATTCTTGCGACTGTCCGGGAAAAAGCTGTCGGTACAAAGCAACTGCACCAGAAACAACCGGTGTTGCCATAGATGTGCCGCTGTAAACTCTGTAGTTACCGTCTGGGATTGTGCTGATGATGCCATCTCCTGGAGCCTGCAACTCGTAGTTCCACAAATCTGGGTACTGACTGTAAACAGGCCCGTCTCCATCAGTATTGCTGAAACCGGCAAGGCCTCCGGCTTGTGCCGTCGCTTGTACTCCCAAGACATAAGAGAGCGCTGCGGGGAAAAAAGGCAAAAAATTGATGTCGACACCATCGTTACCAGCCGCCGCGACAAGCACACACTGTGCATAGGCATACTCAAGCGCATCCTCCATCGTTAGTGATCTCGCATAGCTCCCGAAGCTCATGTTTATTACAGTCGCACCTTTCATCACGGCGTACCAAATCCCCTGCGTAATTGTAGCAACATCACCGCGTCCCGAGCTTTGGAACACTTTTATCGGCATTATCTTTGCGTGCCAGTCAACACCCGCGATGCCAATGCCGTTGTTGCCAACTGCCGCTGCAATTCCCGCCACGTGTGTGCCGTGGCTGTTGTCGTCCATCGGGTTGTTATCGTTGTTTATAAAATCCCAGCCGTGAACATCGTCAACAAAGCCGTCCCCGTCATCATCCGCTCCGGGCACGCCATCCGCCTCAGCCGCGTTCGTCCAAATATTATCCGCAAGGTCGGGATGGTGCCAGTCAATCCCCGTGTCGAGAAATGCAATGATCTGTGAAGTGTCGCCAGTGGTGCTGTCCCACACCGCATCCGCATGAACCGCGGGAATGTACCACTGCTGCCCATAGAGAGGGTCGTTGGGCGTTACAACGGCAACGGCATTTGCTTTATTTTGTCTGTAGCTGCTGTGCGTGCGGGCGTATTCTTCTGCCTCAGCTTCTGTCATCGGCGGAGAAAGAGGCTGGTCCGCAACAACAGAGTAAATGTAATCCGGCTCTGCATACACAACGTTTGGGTCGTTCTTTAATTCGTTAATGAGAGAAAAGATGTCCGCAGGAGGAGATTGAGCAGAAGTGTTTGCGACAGAGAGCTTGTAAATGTTGTGAAGGCTTGGCTGCTCGAACTGTTTGCCATTCGGAGCGGTAAGCATCTTTTTGAAAGGAAGTCTCTCTGCATTTCTGAACAGCTTTGCCGCAGCACTCACATTATGCTGTTGAAGAATTTGATCAACAGATGCAACGCCAACGGCGGCGGTTTTCATTCCGGTCTTTGGCAAAGTGGTATAGTGGACGCTCACCGCCACATCGTCCTTAAATTTCACAAGCACTTCGTTCGGCACAAAATCGCTCTGCGACAAGCGGGGATTGAGCGTGATGGGACCGGCGCTATTGTCGGTTTGCGCAAAGAGAATTGAGAAGCAGAGAAACAGGCAAATCAGCAGTATCATTTTTTTCATAACGAACCTCTCAGGGTAAATTGAACCCGCTATTTTGACAACTCTTGGTCGAACATATCTTCTCAGGCTTATGGTAATTCAACTCCACCATTTGGCGGCTTACACCGCAATATTCTTTTTCTCTCCTTTTCTCATCTTCTCATCGCCTCCGCCACTGCGGCGGCTGGTGTGTGAACGCCAAGCTTCTTAAGATCAAGTATGGGTGTGTTGTTGCTCATTAGAAATGCCAGTGGGGTAACGTCCGTATCTTTGTGTAAAAAATAGGAGGTGCCGCTCCAGTTGATTAAGTTTGTAGTGTCAAATAACAAAATAAATCAACACAAAGGAGACAGCACCATGAAGAAAGTAGCAGAACAAAA